>CAYSJO010000095.1:0-2744 GCA_964431285.1 uncultured Planctomycetaceae bacterium | reverse complement strand
AGGTTATCGTGGATGCCATTGTGCGGTTCGCAAGGGAGAACCCAACGTGGGGATACGATCGGATTCAAGGAGCACTGAAGAACCTGAAATACCACATCTCGGATTCCACAGTGGGGAACGTGCTGAAGGCACACGGCATTGAGCCAGCACCCGATCGACAGCGAACACCAGCATGGTCCACGTTCCTGAAAGCACACTGGGATTCGATCTTCGCCACGGACTTTACGACTGTCGAAGTGTGGACGCGGAGCAGTCTCGTCACGTTTTACGTGCTCGCCGTCATGCACCTGAAGACACGCCGTGTGCACATTGCGGGCATGACGCCGAGTCCGAATGCCACGTGGATGAAACAGGTCTGCCGTGACATAACTAATGATCAAGACGGGTTTCTGAAGGACGCCAGTCACCTGATCGTGGATCGGAGCAATTGTCAATTGTTGTGGCCCGAGAGTGAATTCAGGCGGCGTTTTCCTGCAGGTTTCCATCAATGAATTGTCGTCCCTGGATGACCAGGGGGATGTGCTCGTAGCCTCGAAGTCTTCTCCACTTCTTTGAGGCGGATTCGGCCAGCTTGAATATCATGGCCAGACTCGTGCGGCGTGTTCCGCTGCCCTTGGTGCGGCGGTGCCTCAGACGAATCGTGGCGAACGTGGATTCGATGGGGTTCGTGGTTCTCAGGTGAACCCAGTGCTCGGCCGGGAAGTCGTAGAAGGTCAGCAGGACGTCGTGATCCTTGCGCAGACACTCGCACGCGGCCGGATACTTTCGGTCGTACTTTTCGAGGAAGTGGTCGAAGGCGACACCGGCCGCGTCCCGCGTTTCGGCCTGCCAGATGTCATGGATGTCGGACTTCGCTTTGGGCTGCACGCTCTTCGGAAGTTTGTTGAGTACATTGGCCGTCTTGTGAACCTGGCAGCGTTGCCGCTACCAAGTTCAACCGGCGCCCCCGTCAGTGTGCCGCCGACAGCCTCAAACACAAGATCCGACAGACGCGGCGTGTTGTCCGCAACAACCGTGCCCGGCTCAGAGTCCGAGTCATCCGCAAGTCCGAACAGGCTTCCGAGTGCGCACGTCATACCGCGTGGCAGTGATTCGAAAACCGCAGCCGCGGCTTCCCTCGCCTGAGCCGCCGCCGCGATTTGCTGAGCGGCACTCTGACCGGCCTCTTCGTCACCGTCGGCATCGCCACCATTTGTGCCTGCACCGTTGGCGACGATCGCCCCCGCCCCACCGTTAGGACCACCGCCATCGCCGCCAGCCATGACGCTGCCGTCGCCCCCCGCGCGTCTCCGTTGGTCAGCGACAGATTCTCCAGAGAAAGACTTCCGGCGCTCTGAACGTGGAACAGTCGAAACCGCGAAGCACTGTTGCAGTTGATCGTGATTCCGTTGTCGCCGGACGGGCCAGTGATCGTGACGTCGCTGCCGATGATGAAGGCCGAAGGGCCAAACTCACCGCTATGCAGCCCGGTGTCAAAGACCGTCTGTTGAATCGTGGCGTCGCCGCCAGACGTGAGCGACGCATCAAAGACGATCGTGTCCACGCCGCTACCCGCGGTAGAACCATCGACGGCCGCGTCCGTCTCAGCCGCTTGAAGTGCTTCGGGCAGGGTAACCTGACCATCAACTGTCGTGTTGTCGGCAAGGCTGGTGACCGTGATCGTCGCCAGCAGGGCGCGATGTTCAAGGACTTCAACCGGGGGCAGCGCCGGTTGACACCAGCACTTATTCGCGAAAAATGAGTCGGATCAGCCAGCGACGGCAGCGTTTTCGTGCCCGATCGTCCCAGCGGTTTGCGGATACGGTTCCGAAAGGCATGCAGCCAGTTCAGCAGAATCATTCGATCTATCCGTGCGATATATCGTCGCCCCCGACTCGATTGACTCGGTGGTCAGAATTCACATGCCTGTTGCCGGTTCAACGATGTCACAGCCCAGACTCGCCGGCGCGCCGAGAAAACGCTCCCTGCGGAACTCACACAGCTTAGCTAGAACAGGAACCATCCGTAAAATTAACAAACGCCTCAGGTGACTTATTACAACAAATGTTGACATAACAAAGATGTACTTGGAGAGATTCACAGCGCGTTACATCCCCTGCGGGTTTATCGTCCTGCTGCTTTCGGAAAATGGTTAACACCGATATAATCTCGCAGGTCGTAATTTCTTGCGGGGATTCACACGTGAACGATCAGTGTGGGAACCAGCGAGAGTTCCAACTCAGGCGCCGCGGCGGCAAACTTCAGGAAATCTGCATCGGCGACACGATTCAGCCAGATTGATAGGCAGGCCGCCCGCGTGTGACTCTGGATTGAGCGAGAACGACCTGCTTGGGCCCTTGGACAGGCACTGAGCTGAGACAAGGAGTGATCGAAATGCCACAGGTCGTCGCGACGGGCCCCAACCCCGCCGAGAAGCTGGAATTCGAGCTGGTTGCGGGCGAGACCGTGCGGTTTGGGCGAAAGTCACTAGCTGGCTGGTCAATTCCCTGGGACAGACAGATTTCGCGAGAGCACGGGGACCTGAAGTGGAACGGCGCCCAGCTAGAGGTCGCCTGTCTCGAAGCGGCCCGGAATCTAATCTATCTGTCAGATGGTGATGCCGTTTGCGAGGCCAGACTCGTGCCCGGCCAAGCATTCATCATCGGGCAGACGACCTTCTCGGTCGCCGACCTGGATATGGCCATCGTCATTGGCGGCGTTGGCCCGGTAGAACACTCCTTTGACAGGGTAACGCTGCTGTCCTT
>CAYSJO010000094.1:0-14599 GCA_964431285.1 uncultured Planctomycetaceae bacterium | reverse complement strand
GCGCGTGCTCCACACGACAGCGACCGACACATCATCATGATCGACGCGCAGAACCGGCGACTGTACGAGCTGTTCAACGCAATCCCCGATCCTGTTCATGGCTGGCGGGCGGGCTCGGGTGCGATCTTCGATTTGAGCAGTAACGAACTCCGACCCGACGGCTGGACCTCGGCCGACGCAGCCGGACTGCCAGTGTTTCCCGGACTGGTCCGCTACGAGGAAGTGGCCGCTGGCGAGATTCGTCACGCTCTGCGATTCACTGTGCAACGCACGCAGCGAGCCTACATTCATCCGGCCCGGCACTTCGCCAGCCGTTCGGATGATTCCCGATTGCCCCCGCTCGGCCTGCGGGTCCGACTACGAGTGGATTACGACGTCTCTGCGTTCCCCAGGTCGGCGCAGGTCATTCTGACAGCACTCAAAAAGTACGGCATGCTGCTGGCCGACAACGGCAGCGACTGGTTCATTTCCGGGGCGCCGAATCCGAAATGGGATGACGGGCGACTGGCCACACTCAAACGCATCAAAGGTCGAGGCCTCGAATGTGTCGTTACAGGTCCTCTGATTCACCCCTGATCTCGAGTGCCGCTCGCTTCCCCGGCTTTTCCGGAACAGCCCGACCGCAATCGGCGGGTTACAACCTGTTCGGTGGCATTCGGAGTCCACACACAGGGTCGACGTGCCGTAAGATGACTCCGTACTACGTACCGGAGTTCCAATGATGCCGGCAAAAACGAAAGCGCAGACATTCGGGCTTTTTCTGACACTGGCTCTGATCGTGGCCGGTGCCCCGCTTCTATGGTCGATTCAGGCAAGTCCTCTAACAGGAGGCCTGGCGGTTGGTGCATCGATGCCGCCGATCGAAGCGGCTGGCTGGATCAACGGGCCTGCACCCTCGGCGGATGAGTTGAAGGGCAAAATCGTCGTCGTCAACGGTTGGTTCTTCATGTGCCCCTACTGCCATGACGGAGCGCGGGCTCTTGTGGAACTCTACGAGAAGTATGGCCAGCGGGAGGACGTTGCTTTCATCGGTCTCGCTGACAGTCCGACGACGCGTGAAGAAGTTGAGGCCTTTTGCAGCAAGCACAAGATTACATGGGCCAACGCATACGGCCCGCGTGACAAGACGGTCTTCGGATTCCATGCCAAGGCATTTCCCGCCTACTGGATCGTCGGCCGCGACGGGAAAGTGGTGTGGAATTCGGACAGTTTCCGCGAGCAGTCGATGGCCGACGCGCTTGACCAGGCGGTGGAGTCCTGATCGCGATGGACACAGGGGCGGTCCCGAAATCACCGCGACCAGCCACGAAACGCAGAAAGCCCGGCCTGTTAAGACCGGGCTTTTCTGATGTCGTGGAAAGAAATGCAGCCGGCCAATGCCACTTCACGCGCGGGCCAACGCTTAAGGTGGCAACTGCGGCCGGCTGCGCGGGCATTATGCGGAAACGGCCAGTTCTGTCTGCCTGAGTCTGCAACATTTTTTGCCAGATCTGCGGCTATCCACAACGCTACCTATCCATGAATGTGGATGCGTAGGAGAATCTGCAGCAACGAACGCTGCCGGGGATTCACGACATGCGTCAAATAGAGGGGAAGTGCGGTATTGAAGCCGCAAGTGAAATCAACGCCGCGTGATGGGCAGCTTAATCATTGTGCGTGAGATGAGCGTTGTGGCCTGTTCTTCAAAATCTCGGGTCAGGTTTGCCTGGAGCTGATAGCCTGAACAGACATCACGGCAGCCGAGTTCGGGGCAGCCGTTGCAGGCTGACGACTTCCGGCCCCCACGTACACGGAAATAGTTGAGCCAGCAGAGACCAACCCCGGCTGCGACGACGCCGCCGGCCAGCAGGTGCATCGAGGTTGTCAACAGGACGGCGAAAGCGCAAAAGAATCCGGCAGAGAACCGAACGGTGTCACGCATGCCCCGTGACCATGTGCGATACCAACTCGGAGTTGAGAGGCTCAGCGTCAAGAGCAGTCCGGCACCGGCAATCCAGACCGACGTCGGTGTTATCGGCACGACCAGGAACGCCATTAGCGCGAGCAGCATTCCGGAATACATGCATATACAGCTCCGACACACATGCAGTCGCCCCAGATGCAGAACGTCTGTGTGAAACCGCTCACACAGTGGCTTGTGGGCCCAGCGAAAAGTCCAGCTGCACTTCAGCCACAACCACTCCAGTTGAAGATTTCGAATCGTGGGCATCATGCTCGACCGCCACTTCGATGCAGTGTGTCCTGCATGTCGGCGAGAATATTCCCGACGGCGCCGGTCGGAACGTAGTTGAGATGGGCTGGATGCTCACCGCCGTGCCATGAACCACGACCTGCGACGCCCCCTGATTCGCGTCACTCAATTCAAACTCGACGTTGATGATGGCGTTTGATCCCTGCGTAGTGGCCATTTTCAGCATTCGGTCGATGGCATGCTGACGCGATTCGTCGCCGAGCTGCGTATACGACTGCAATTCGCCCCCGGTCATCTGCTTGCAGCCCATCGCGCAGTCCTGACTCAGGTCCTTGGCTCGGACGGAAATGCCCCAGACCATTCCCTTGTATTCCATGATCTCGTAGCCATCGAAACCACCGTCTCCGGTCATGATGACACGTCCATCCGTAATCTGCGGTCGTGTCCCGGCGAGTAAGTCGTCGCGGTTCATTTATTCTTCTTCCCGTTTCAAAGGAGCGCCGCACATGCTGCAGTGTGAAGCTCCCATATGTTCGACCGTGATTCGCTCGCCGCAGTGCGGGCATACGTAGAATTTCTGTGAATTTACGGAAAGGACGTAGAGCAACAGTGCGAGAGGAATGATGGCAAGCAGAAAAATCGGACCCACGGGACTCTCCCAGTGTCTGTTGAACGTGGCTGCATCAAACAATGCAATGGGAACGCCACCGTATGCCGCGGGATCACCGGTTTCGAAGCGAATTCGAGCGAACAGTCACCGAACTTCATTCGGTCATGCTGTTCCGTTTTGACCACCCGCGGGTAGAAACGGAAACAGGCTGCGTATCAGATCCACGTCCCATGCGCGGCCATACTCGCAGGGTTCAAACGCTTCAGCCCATTGCACTGTCGGGCCAGCTTCTGCGCCATATTCCTCGATGAGCAGATCCCGGTACCGGTCCGCGACCCATGCGATTCGCTCACGAAACAGGCGCCCCATGAGTTCTCGCCGCCCGGCATCATGATTGGGGACCTGATCCTCGTAGCGATGGTTGTAGGCGAGCCAGCCGTAGAATTGCGAGGTGTGGCAATGCAGCATGTCGACAACCGACTCGATCATGGGTCCGATGTCGACCACAACACTCGGATCAAACGGGTAAGGTCTTTTGAACTCGTCAGCGACATAAGCGATCGCCGGATTGTCTCGTAGCGCCAGGACTTCGGGAGCCACCGCCGGCACCGTGACCATATAGGCAGCATCGCAGACGAGTTGAGACGTATAACGATGGTCCGGGTGATAGTCATTCGGACGGTGCGTCAGAATCAGATCGGGATCGAACTCACGAATCAGCCGGATCAGCACGCAGCGGGCTTCATAACTTGGCTCCAGCCGTCCATCGCGGAAGTCGAGTACGTCGTACTCGATACCCAGCACGGCACCGGACGCGGCTGCGTCGGCGCGACGGACGGCGACCAATTCGTCGCCGAGTGTCTCGTGATGTCCTGACTCGCCATTGGTCACGCTGACGAATTTCACACGGTGTCCGTCACGACGGAACAGTGCCGCCGAGCCTCCCGCCATGATGTCACAGTCATCGGGGTGCGCACCGACGACGAGTATTCTAAGGGGCTCAGTCATGTTGTGCTCTCAATCTCTGCAATCTCAACGGCTCGATGTTCTTCAACTGACCGATAGCACGCTTCCACGAGCGCCATCGTACCCAGGTTGTCACGCCCTCCGATCTCTGGCTCGGTATTGGTTTCCAATGCGACCAGCAACTGAGCCATGGGTCCCACAAAGGCGTCTGGGAACCAGAAGTCCTTCCAGCGAGGTTGCAGCCAGTAACCGGGTTGCCGTTTTGTTGTGAAGTCCAGCGTGCTCGGCGTGCGGTCCGGATAGCTGGGCCAGCCAATCGTGCCGCGGGCCAGACCGTCTTTGCCTTCGACTCGCCAGCGGATTCCGATGTCGCTTTCGGAACCTTCCAGTGCTGGACCGGTCCAGACGTCGTCCCAGGACGAAGCTCGCAGGCCATTTTCGTATTCGAGGATGTAGAGGCAAATGCCGTCCGTGTGTTCGAACTTCTCGGATGTTCGCGGATCGGGACGCACACTCGCGAAGACTCGCTGCGGGTCGCCAAACAGGTAACGGAACGCGTCCAGATGGTGAATGCTCATGATCCGCAGGGTGACCCAGCCAAGCCGTTCCTGCCACGGCATCCAGTGAGGAATCGCTCGCATGTCGATTGACGCAAACACGGGTTCGCCCAGATCACCGCGATCGAGCAGGTGTCGACACGCGCGAATCGACTGGTCGTATCTCATGTTCTGGTTCACGGCGAGGGTGATGCCGGCTTCATCGCACAATCGAACGATCTCAACGGCCTCGGCGTAGTTCATTCCGAGCGGCTTCTGGGCAAGAATGCCGCGGATATGATCGTTCCGTTTGACGGCACAGCGCACGACGTCGAGCTGTATATCCGGCGGCACAGCGATATCGATCACTTCGACTTTCGGGTCATCGATCAGTTCTTCGTAGTTGTCGTACACATTCGGGATCGAGTGCCGTTCCGCCACCGACTGAGCGCGTTCTCGCGTCCCGGAGGAAATGGCAACCGGGTTGAACCCGGCTTCGCGATACGCAACCAGATGGCAGTCGGCCATGATGAATCCGGCACCGACGCAACCGATCGGGACGTCTTTTTTGTTCGGAAGTTTCGGCTGGATGTCGAGATCGAGAGAGAAATCTGTCATGTGATTCCCGGTCCGTAGTAGCCGTTCGTTCGTAGTAATCGCACTTGTGCGGTTGTTTGGCGGCGTTTGTGCGTCTTAGAACGCCGAACCCGATAAATCGGGTTACTACAAACGCGCGATAAACACTACACGCGTTCGTTTTCCGGTGTGTACGGGTCAAGGGTGGTCACCGACCGCGGTGGGAGATTGGAGACGTCTGCCGATGCACCGTCATCAGTCAGCTCGACCATTTCGACTTCGTCGATTGAAAACGGGCCCAGGTGCTCGAACTGACCGTCGACGGTCTTCCCCAGCAGAACGAGTTGTCCGTATTGGGACTCGCGGGAATCCGGGAACCCGACTGCGACCTCGCCGGACTTCAGACGGACGCGAACTTCCTTCGTTTCATCGACGCCGATAACTCCCTCGTGGGTTAACGCCGGAAATCGAGCCCACGCCCATGTCCACAGCGTGGCGTCAGGATCGACGTGCCCGGCGACGTTGACCCAGTCGAGCATGGCGGCTCGAAGTTCGGACTGTGTCGCCTGTCGACACCAGGGAATCAGGACGTCGTCGATCCACTGACGCCGAGACGCCGCCAGTTCCTGAAACGTCTGCATGTGGGTTTCCAGCTCAGGTTTCGCAAGGTCGCAGGGCTGTGGGACGGACGTCTTGTGCGTCCCGCAGTCCTGCCTGATCACCGGGATTATTGAGCTGCGATCACATCCCCGCAATCATGTCCCTGTCGTCACACGAACAGGTCCAACGCGAGGTTGCCGTGTCGCGCGTGCGAGTGGAATTCTTCGGGCTGGCCCGGACTCGAGCTGGCGTCGAAGCCGTCCGTGTGGACGCGGCGACGTTGCGTGACGTCTTAAGCGAGCTGGCTGTGCACTTTCCGACGCTTGACGGTCTGTGTTTTCAGGACGGTCAGTTAAGCAAATCGTGGCTGATCAACATCAACGGCCAACAGTTCACGCGGGAACTCGACACGACTGTCGCAGAGGGCGACAGTCTGCTTCTGATGTCCGCCGATGCGGGCGGATGATGTCGGTGTTGGTCACGCGGCGGCGCGACTCGGGCCGTTCACGAAATCCGAAACCGCAGCGTATGAAATCAGATTCGGAAGTTCGTCCAGCGGAATGCGAATCTGAAACGTCTCCTCGATCACACCGACCAGAGTCAGTGTCGCCAGCGAGTCCCACATCTCGACGGACTCCATCGTTGCCTGCGGAATCTCCGCAGCCGACAGTTCCGGGAACGCAACGGCGAAACACTCATCAAGCTGCGATTGAACTTCGTTCGGGATCATCATTACTCACCCTTGCGTACAGGTTGGGGCAGTTGTTCTGAAAGGTCTTGCGTGTGAGTTCGACCGGTGCGGAAACCGGTTCCGTACCGACTAGCTCGGTCAGGTTTGTGTGGAGTGGCCTGTTCCGACTGGTTGCCTCGAAATCGAGCTGTAATCGGTCGACGCCGAATCGCTGGAACAACGCTTCAAGCACTGCATGCTCAATCCGACGCGAGAACGCGCGGCAACTCAGCACCCATGAGTCAACGTAGAGTGTCGATCCGGAATGCCGTCCGGACACGACTGAGATCTTGCCGAGCGGAGCGAATCGATCGTGGTAGCTGACACCGAGGACAAATCGCTCAGGATCCTGCTGCTGCCGGTGCCAGGTGAATTCGTCGATGCGGCGACCGTTGAGATTGAACTGATTCGTCTTATTGATCAGCTGCAGGCACCGCTCGTCCGGCTGATTCCACTCAAACGTGATCTCGGCATCGGCGGCTGCCAGGAACGCTTCACTGTCGGTGTCCTGGTCCTTCAGTTCGCTCGCGACGCGAATGCTCTCGATGCGGAGCGCATCGTTATTGTCGACAGACGTTCGACCGAACAGGTCGCGGAGTTCATATAGTAGTTCGACAACCGCGGCCTCGTCGTCAACTGGAAACTGTCGGCAGTTCAATTCCGGAAACGTCGCGGACACTTCCGCCAGCTCGATCGGGCTGTCATCGATGAACACAACCGAGTCGGCGTTGATGTTCCAGGCCTGCAGAATGCGGACAACGGATTGCGACTTCAGTCCCCAATGTGCTTCCACAGGGAACATCTTCTCGGTGGGGACGACCAGGTCGCGTCTCTGAAGCGCCTCATTTACGACTGTCGGGTCGTTACGGCTGGCGACTGCGATGAGGACTCCGATCTCGGCGAAAGACGCAAGCATTTCCTGATAGAGGGCATGCTGGTGAGTGTGATGGTCGAGGTCCCACGAGATCCGGTCGACTCCGTCTTCACCGACGATTCCGGACCACAGTGTGTTATCCAGATCGGTGATCAGACCCTTCAGCGCGGTTGCCGGCCGCAACTGTGCCGCAAGCTGTGACGCCAATGCCGACGCATGCTGATTCGTGTACGGAAAACCGGACCGCAGTTCGGACGCAGCATCGAAGCGGTCGTTCGGTGGAGACACTGCATCGAGTCGTTGCCGATCCACCACGCGTATGCCATGGGCAGCAACCAGTTGAATCGAGAGTTCTTCGACCTGTTGCCGAACTTGCAGAGCCGTGATGTCCGCACATCCCCCGAGAGTTACAAACATTGGCGGGAGTGGAAGTGTCGGCATGGAAACCGCGACGGGTGTCGACTCCGCGAGTCGGATCAATGCGTTCCGCAATTGTGCGATGCGCAATGTGACGGATTTCACGATGTCGGCCATGCAGTCAGGCCGCCAGCCGAAGGCGGACCGAAATCCCAGCCGCGCGTCGAGGTCCGACCACTCAATGACAACGGCTGCTCCATGGGCAGGCGATTCGATCGCTCGTTGAATGTTGCCCATCAAATCGCCGAATAGACCGATCTGCACGTCGACGCACTGCGCTGGCATTCGCTGCAGCAGTTCGGCGGTCAGAAACGAGCGCAGGTGCAGCGGCGTGAGACCACCGAGCAGCGAGAAACGAATCGGCTCCTCGTCGCCCGTACCCCTTGCGCGAATTGTTTTCAGTGCGTCGAACAACAGCATGTCGCAGCTTTCATAGTTTTTACCGTAGGCCGGCTCAGGCGAAGCACTGTCCGGCAGTCATTCGCCGGAACAGCGCTTCGCTCGTTCCGGCCTACGCCGTGTCACTCACGCGGCGCCACTCATCTGTGACAGGCGACTCTGTCCAAGGAACGGAGCCCGTAACCCATTGTCTCCCCAGTCGAAATTGATCAGCCACTGCGAAGTATCGGTTGTAAACGCGGGTTGTTTACGAGGACCGCCGATTGCAATGTCACGTCCACTGGGTCGCACGCTGAAGCCCGCTTGCGTAAGAGCCGATTGAATGACCGGGCAGGAACTCACGGCCACGACACCGCAACTCCGCATCCGTCCGGTACAAACCTGAGCCAGAGCTGCAAAGATTCCCTGACTGAGTACCCAGGGGTCATTCGCGTCGGCATGCGACACTAGAACGCGATGAGGTTGCTCGTTCAGCACGACCGACCCGCACGTCTGGCTATTCAGGACCAGGCGGAAGATGTGATAGCGGACAAAGTCCAGGTCGGTCGCATAACGCCAGTTGAGATAATCCACGCCAGGAGTGAACCGGACGGCATAGGCCGACTCCTTCACTCGCATGTCGGACGTGAAACTGGTTTCCGGCACTGCTTCGATCGGTAGTTCACCCTGGCGGAGCATCTCGCCGGCTCGTGAGTCAACTCGCGTCCGCAACGGCGAGTGTCTGAGCAGCAATTTGGCCGCACGCCGCCAGTTCGCTTCGCCAGGAGGCTCAGCCCAGGCCGCATTCATCTGCAGCGTCTGGATGCCCGTCAGTCGGGTCCACTTCTGGTGATCGACAAGCCGGCGGGCATCTTCACTGCCGCCAAACTGAATGCCAAAGTCGCATTCGCGCGCCCAGTGCAGAAACAGAAACGCTCCGGCACCCGACTGAAACGCATAGAAGTTGGAACCGAATCCAAGTTCCACCTCGCCGTCCGGTGTGGAGAAAGGCATCTTCTCAACGCCGCCCACCCCGAAGACGCGTTCCGAGTCATCCTGCATCATCCACAACCGGCACCAGTCTGATGAGCCGTAGTAATAGTCTACGAAGTCCGGGTAGCAGAGGTTGTGATACGAGGGCAGCTCGGCGCACAGACGCGACAGAGTTGCGTGGTCACCGGATCTGTAACTTGTGATCTGCATCAGGCTGCCGTCCTCAACTGTTGCGTTGGTGCTTTCGACACCCGCTGCTCGTACTCGCACAACGTCATTCCAACGCAGCATTCCGAAGCAGCCGCAAACAACCGCTCGATGTCGTCAAACAGAGATTCGATCTGTGCCTCGGTCTGAAATCTTGGACTGCCGCCGGGCATGAACTCGGACGAATGCAGCATGAACTCGACGTATCCACGGCCATCGGCCAGTGCGAGTTGCATTGTTTCGATCAGCTCGCGTCCGTTACGTCCGTTGGGCCGCAGCCAGTGAACTTCCGGGAGGAACCGATCGGCGATGCGCTGTCCGAATCGATGCAGCGACAGTGCTCCGGCGGCCGCACGCTCGATGAAACCCCGGTCTCGACGCAGGATCGTGCCGGGCAGTTCCAGCAATGGTGAGTCGGTCGATTCGCAGGCGATCGCGTCCGGGTCCATGCGATAAGCGTGCTCGAGGAATCCGCGGTAATCGACTTCGCCGGGCATGTAGCCCTGTTTCCAGCAGACGTGCGGTGTGACTGAGCAGTCCACTCGGTAACCAGACTCGATCAGCATCCGTGCGTACGCTTTGTTGAATCCCCAGCGCCCCGCACGATGGCTGCGCATTGCCACGCCGAACGCCGCTTCGAGCCGGTCGGTCAGGACGCGGATTTTCTCGCGCATGACCGGTTCGGGGTATTGCGTCAGAAACGGGTTGCACGCGAAGTCGTCGTCTGTCAGCGGAGCCAACGGCGGGTTGTTCCACGCGTGCAGATGCATCCCGATTTCGCCGGCGCCGCGATCCAGGACGTCGCGGGCAAAGTCGCGGTAGACGGGAGACTCGACCATTTCCCAGTTCGTCAGCCATGTGGGCTTCAGGTCATAGTGTTCACAGAGCGTCTGGAACCGCGGCAGAAAGCGGGCGTTTTCCGTCGTAATCTCGCGCGGATTGGCCCACAGGTTGTCACCTTCCGTGTCGATCGTGATGAGAAACGCAGGACGATCCAGCATGACGGTGTGGACTTCCATGTCCGGTCTGGCGTCGCGGGGAGGCCGCAGCGCGTATCCAATTCTGCAGGATGGCTACTCGGGTCCGGGAATCTACGAACGGTTTCAGATGGGGTCAATATGAGCTAACTGCACTGACACCAGTGAGTTGTGCACAGGATTTCGACCCACTCCGGCTTCGCGGATACATCAAAGTCCCGGTATACTCTGGTCCCCCGTTTGTCGTCCCTGTCTGTCAGATCGCTCAGCACACCGGCGAGAGGTACAGACTGGTTTGCGACGAGCTCCCACCATCCCGAGTTCCCGCCATGCCTGATTTCAGATTCGTCGCCGTACTTACGTTGACGGTGGTCCTTTGCCGGACAAGCCATGCCGAGACGCCCGTGTTCGAGAAGGACGTCCTGCCGGTTCTTAAGGCCAGATGTCTGAAGTGCCATTCCCAGAAGGTGCGTAAGGCGGGGCTGGATCTTTCCAGCATGGCGTCCGTGCGGAAGGGTGGAGAATCAGGCTCAGCCATCGACGCGGACGCAATCGAAGAGAGTCTGTTATGGGTGATGGTCGACGGTGGTGACATGCCGCCCGGAGGATCGCCGCCGCTCACAGCGAAAGAACGGGACATCATTCATCGTTGGCTTGTCGGCGGCACACTGTCGAGCTCGGCGAGCGAGCAAATGATTACGCAGCATGACGTGCTCCCGTACCTGTTCACTCGCTGTGTTGTGTGTCACGGCGGCCGTCGGCATGAAGCGGATCTGGACCTGCGATCCGTCGCCTCGATTCTGAAGGGCGGTAAGTCAGGACCAGCCGTGGTTGCTGGTGAACCTGACAAAAGTCTGCTGCTCAAGCGAGTCCTTGCGAAGGACATGCCTCCGCCGCGCGAGCTGATTCGCGCG
Organism: uncultured Planctomycetaceae bacterium; assembly: GCA_964431285.1. Lineage (GTDB taxonomy): Bacteria > Planctomycetota > Planctomycetia > Planctomycetales > Planctomycetaceae > CAUZFZ01. The sequence goes on along the minus strand of CAYSJO010000094.1, from coordinate 3,630 downwards.
GGCGTGCGGCCATTGGAATCGTCCGAGATCGATCTGATCACGCTTTGGATTTCTCAGGGGGCGAAGGAATACGACGTGGCCCCAGACGCACCGTCGACAGAGCCGGATCCACTCGTCAGCGCCGAGGATCGCAACTTCTGGTCGTTTCAGACGCCCCGCAAGCCAGACGTCCCGAGTGTCGACGCGAGCCTCGCGCGCACGGCGGTCGACGCGTTTCTGCTGAGGAAGCTGGCTGAACGAAAACTGTCGTTCTCTGGAGAAGCTGATCGGTCGACGCTCATTCGCCGTGTCGCCATCGACCTGACCGGACTGCCGCCGGAGTGGAGCGACGTGGAGCGATTCGTCGCCGATCAGTCGGGGGACTGGTACGAGCGGATGGTCAACTTCTACCTTGACTCGCCGCAATACGGTGAGCGCTGGGGCCGCTACTGGCTCGATCTGAGCGGTTACGCGGACTCGGAAGGCAAACGTTCGGCCGATCCTATCCGACTGCATGCGTGGCGATTTCGCGATTACGTCATCAAGTCGCTCAACGCCGACAAGCCATACGATCGATTTCTGCTGGAACAGATCGCTGGTGACGAGTTGTACGATTTCCAGAACGCGGACGCCATAACAACCGAAATGCGGGACGCTTTGATCGCGACCGGGTTTCTGCGCATGGCACCGGACGGCACTGGGTCCGACATCGTCAACACGGTGGCCGAACGCTTTGAAGTCGTGGCCGACGAGATTGAAACGCTTGGTTCGTCGGTCCTGGGCCTGACGCTGAAGTGTGCCCAATGTCATTCTCACAAGTACGACCCGATTCCACAGCGTGACTATTACCGCCTCGTCGCTGTGTTTCAGGGATCGTACGACCTGTATGACTGGTTGAAGCCAACGTCGGTGCCGGGGCAGTCGAAGGAGAAGAACCCGGTTCGCCGATATCTCAAGCATGTGACTCCCGAGGAGCGGGCCACCTGGATGGCGGCGAAGCGAGGGATCGACGACGAGATCGCCTTCGAGAAGAAGCGCGTCGCTCAAAAAGAAGCAGAATTGTGGAAGAAGGTCCTCGACGAAGAACTCGCGAAGTTACCTGAGGAGATTCGTGAGGACACACGCGTCGCGTTGACAACCGACGCTACAAAACGGTCTGCACCGCAGAGTTACCTTGCTGGAAAGTTTGGGAAGCGTCTGTCGCCGGACGGAAAGGGACTCCGAAAACGGTTTCCTGAGCTGGTGGAACTCGACAAGACCACCGCCGCGAAGATCAAACAGCGGGAGGCGGCGCGTCCGCCGGAACCAATGATCCGCGCCTTGTGGGATCGGGGCGAACCATCTCCCACGTGGGTGTTTCGGCGTGGTGAGTTCACAAATCCCGGTGACCTTGTCGGGCCAGGCGTGCCGTCGGCTCTGACTGACGGACAAACTCCGTTCGAGCTCGATCCGCAACGACCGGGGTCAACCGGCCGCCGTCTGGCTCTGGCTCGCTGGTTGACTGATTCCAGGCACCCTCTCACCGCGCGAGTGCTGGTCAATCGCGTCTGGTTCCATCATTTTGGTCGGGGCATCGTTGAGTCGCTCGCCAATTTCGGACGAACGGGAACTCCGCCGACGCATCCGGAACTGCTCGACTGGCTGGCGGTTTCGTTTGTTGAGAATGGCTGGAGTTTGAAATGGCTGCATCGTCAGATTATGACCTCGGCCGCATGCCGGCAGTCATCTCAACTAACGCCAGAACATGAGGCGGCTGATCCCGATAACCGTTGGCTGTCACGAATGCCAATGCGGCGGCTGGAAGCGGAAGCCGTGCGGGACAGTCTGCTGGCGGTGGCCGGACGCCTGGATCGAACACAGTTCGGGGCGTTCGACGAAGTCGAAGTCCGAGCCGATGGCCTGGTGACTTCAGTTGCGGGCGAAAGCGGTTGGAGACGCACTGTCTATGTTCGACAGCGCCGTAAGGAACTGCCAACAATCCTGGAAAACTTCGACCTGCCGCAGATGATTCCGAACTGTGTCGAGCGACCGAATTCGACCGTCGCGTCTCAGGCGCTGCATCTACTGAACAATGGCATGGTGCGTGAGTTGTCAGTCGAGTTCGCGAAGCGGATCGAGCGTGAAGTGGGAGACGACCGCGTCCGTCAGCTCGAACGCGTTTACGAGATCGCCCTAAGCCGCAAGCCAACCGAAGAGGAGAAGCAACTGTCGCTGTCAGTGATGGAGCAAATCGCTGCCGAATTCGCGACAGCCTGGGATTCCGAGGCGTCCACGACAAACGAAATAACACTGCAGACACAGGCGCTTGCAAGCTTCTGCCATGTCATCATGAACTCAGCTTCGTTTCTATTCGCGGATTGAATGAGACGAACACTTTGCAACTGCTTCACTGCGCCGATCTTTGGATCCGCTGAATGCCCATCCGTCCCGAAGGTCCCCCCGAATGGCCACCCGACTGGCCGGAAGTCCGGGAAGCGGTTGAAGCAGCGCTCGCCGATGGTTCCTGGGGGCGTTATCACGGGCCGCACTGTCAACGTCTTGAACAGGCACTCGCTGAGTTTCACGGCGTTGAAGAAGTTCAACTGTGTTGCAGCGGAACGGCTGCCATCGAGCTGGCTCTGCACGGGGCCAAAATCGGACCAGGTGATGAAGTCATCCTTGCGGCGTACGACTTCAAAGCAAACTTCCAGAATGTTCTGGCGCTCGGCGCGACGCCGGTGCTGGTCGATCTCGACCCGGTTTCCTGGCAGCTTGACCCGACGCAGCTTGATTCAGCCGTAACGGAAGCCACGCGGGCGGTCATCGTCTCTCACCTGCACGGTGCGTCAGTACCGATGACTCCCATTCTGGAGTTTGCCGAGCAGCACGGCGTGACCGTAATCGAAGATGCGTGCCAGGCGACTGGGGCAATTCTGGACGGCCAGCGTGCTGGTACTGTCGGCCATGTGGGTGTGCTGAGTTTCGGCGGCAGTAAGTTGCTGACAGCTGGTCGAGGCGGAGCCATTCTGACCAGCCGCGCCGACCTGGCTCAGCGGATTCGGTTACGGACACAGCGCGGCAATCATGCGTATCCGCTGTCCGAGTTGCAGGCGGTTGTTCTGCATCCGCAGCTCGAACGACTGGAAGACTGCAACCGCTTGCGACTTGCAAACGTGCAGCGACTCGTGTCTGAACTCGACGCAGCAGGAGTCCTGGCTGGTCTGGCCCCGCTGAATGTTGCTCCTGTTGAGCTGGACGGTTTCTACAAAGTTGGGTTTCGGTACAACCCCGATCACTTCAATGGCCCCTCACGGGATGCGTTCGCACAGGCCGTGCGGAATGAAGGTATCGCGCTCGATCCTGGCTTTCGCAGTCTGCATCGCATTCACAGCCGGCGTCGCTTCCGTGCCGTTGGTGAGCTTCAAGTTGCTGGCGCAGCTGATGATGGCATTCTTGTTCTGCACCATCCCGTGTTGCTGGAGTCAGCGGCCGCGATCGAACAGATCGTTGAGGCCGTCCTGAAAGTGCGCACAGCCGCTTGCTAAGCTGTCGGCGCGCCACGGCTGAGAGTCACTGGGACTCGACATCCAGCAGTCGTCGGACTGCGCCCATGAGCACTTCCTCGACTTCCGGGGCCACCTTTGCTGCGCGGTCGCTCGCTTCGTAGCCGCC
>CAYSJO010000093.1:0-7722 GCA_964431285.1 uncultured Planctomycetaceae bacterium | reverse complement strand
CCTGCAGATGTCGTCTGACGATCTGAGCTTTCTGTTCGGCAGAAAAGTGAAGACGTGTTCGTTGAGTCATGGCATCATTCTCCAGTCAGGTCATGCTAACCCGACCAGACACCGATTCCAGTTCCAACTGAACCGCTACAGAACCAATCCGCAATGCTGCTGAGGAAACCGGTGGCAAGTACCATCACATCCAGGACGGTGACCTCGTCAAGCTGTTCGAGGTCTATCGTTCGCTGGGTCGCGGCACTGGCGCGCGACTCGTGAGGTGACGGATTCTTCGCAGCGCCGGATTCGGATTACGTTTGCCGCGTACTTCCAGCCGTTGAATGCGAGCGAATCCGAAGAGCCGGACATCGGGAACATCGGTCGTCGAATCCGGTTCGACGACCTATGTTGCGTTCTGCATCGAGACTTGGAGAGTTCGGGATGCCTGCAACTCGAGCAACGCAGCAATTCAGGTCTGACGACCACCAGGTCCGAGCTCTCGTTGTCAGTGCATACAGCACTACATATACGGGTTGGTTCCGCCGGAGTGATCGGTTGTGTCGATGATCTCTCCGATTTCCGGGACCGCCTTGCGAATTGCGGCTTCGACGCCGTACTTCAGTGTGGCGGTTGCCGATGAGCAGCCCTGGCAACCGCCCCCCATCTGAAGCAGGACGTTGTTGTCTTTGACGTCGACGACCTGGATCGTGCCGCCGTGCTGACCGACGCCCGGGGCGATTTCATTGGTGATGACTGTTTCGACTCGCTGCCGCAGTTCGGCCGATGGCGGCAACTGTTCGGTCAGCGACTCGGGAACGGCTTCTTCCCCCGACTGGACATGAGCTCGAATCGCCGCTCCCACCTGGGGCGCGACAAACTGCCATGGATCGGGGGTCGACTTCGTCACCGTGATCGTCTGGTGAGAGATCAGCACGGCCGACGTACCAGAAATACCAAACAGCCGTTTTGCCAGCGGAGAGAGTTCCGCGGCCTCTGCTGTGCCAAACCAGTAGGATCGAGATTCGTACACAGGCCGATCGACGTAAAACTTGCACTGTGAGGGCACGGACTGAGGTTCGGCTGTGATGCGGACTTCGTCACTCATCGAGTCTTCTCCGGGACTTTTTCGCAGGAACTGTTGTCAAAAAGATTCTGGCAGCGGACGGCGCACCCCGCAAGGCACTGAAGTGTCACTTTCGGGTGGATTCAGCCAGTCACGACGAATCTCAGGCCAGTTTGAGCAATTTGCGCGTCAACCATTCGACCGACAGCAACGTGATCAGCAGATACATCAACCATTCGCGGTCCCAGAGCGTGCGCAGCTGCTGGTCAATCTGGAATTCCTCGCCCATGTCCGGCAGACGTGACGGGATTCCCGCGGCGGCCTCGGCGATCGGGAAGTACGCCCCACTGGTGACTTCCCCAATGAGCCGCAACAGCTGAGCGTTCTGGCGAGCGTTGTCTGTTTCCAGATTCGGCAATCCAACTTCGACTTTCTCCACAAGCCGTTCGGCGGATTGCGGGATCGGCAGCTCGAGTCGCCAGACTCCCGGCGTGCTGACACGGAAGCTGCCCACGAACTGACCGGCACGGGAGGCGTCCTGCTGCATTGTCAGTGGCGGAGTCATCGGTCGACCGTTGCTGTCAAAGACGTCGGCGACCACCGAATTCGCACTAAGGGGTTCAAACTGAGCGTCCAGAACCTGGGCCCTCACGCGAACCGTCTGCCCGAGCAGATACTGACTGCGTTCCAGTAACAGTGTGCCGCGATTGTTGCCGCGTTTCAGACGGGCCTGTCCCGACTCACGAATCGTCTTCGTCCAGAAGCGATCGAAGTGTTCTTCGTCGATCGCACGCAGCCGCCACATCTCTGGACTGCCCAGATACATGACTCGACCGGCCCCATAATACTGAGCCGCGAGCAGGATGGGCAGACCATCGCTTGATTGTGATCGCGGGTCCGAATAGCGGGCGTAAATCGTTGTTCCCGCCTTTGAACCACTGGTCGGATAGCACGCATAAATACCGGTAAACTCCTGCCAGACAGCGGCCGACGTTAGCGGATCGTCGGTGATTTGCAGGAAGCCGGACTCACGTCCCTCGCGCGTGAACTCGAACGGCCAGGCCTGCGTCGCATTCTGGTCGCCACCGAAGTTCATGACGAACGAATTCAGAACGACCGGGTACAGTTCGCGGATACCTTCGAGCTGGTCCAGTTCGGCAGTCATCGGAGTGAACACGTCTCCCGCAATCAGGATCAGACCGCCTGCCTGAGCGAAGACCCATTCCTTCAGCAATTCCTGCTGATCGACCGACAGTTCCCGCCAGTCCGGGTCAAAGGCCACGAGAACGTCGTATCCAAACAGCTCTTCCTTCGTCGCCGGAAACGCCGTCAGCAGTTGATTGGATTCCTGACTGATGGCACCGGCCGCGTCCGAGGACTGCAGCCACACGTCCGTCTGAATGGCCGAGTGCCGGTACAGCATGTTGCGCACAAAGCGGTAATCCCGCATCGGTCCGCCGGCAAACAGCAGCACTTTCGTTTTTCGATCGACGACGTTGATCGACTTGCGACGTTCATTATCGGTTTCGCTCAGTTCCAGCACTCGCTGCCGGGCTTTCGTGCGAGCGAAGTATTCCCACTCGCCCGCCTGGTTCTGCAACTGCTCGAACGACACTTTCACAGGAATGCCATCCTCGCCCATGACCGCCTCGCGCGTTCCGAGAATCTCTGGTTCGCCATCTGTTCCGGCAGGCTGCCCCAGCAGTTCCACGACGATCTCGTTACCAGCCATTCCCTGAGCCTGGATGAACGCCGAGATTTCGAAACCATCGCCAACATGCACATCACTGGGAGCCTGCAGGTTGGCGATCAGCAGATTTGCCTGCTGCTGCGTGGAACCAACACCGACGGTCACGATACGGGCCTTCGCGATTCTGGCCTGTTCGATTGCCGATTCGGGATCGACGCCCGAGTTCGACGCTCCATCACCGATCACGACAACACCAGACAGCGACCGACCGCTGACCGTACGAATCAGCTCGATCAGGGATTCACCAAGTCTCGTCTCGACACCGACGGGTTCGGTGATGGGATTCCAGTCAACAACCGTGTCCGGCAAATCATCAGCCGCCGCGTCTCCTCCAGCTTCGTCACTGTTGGGCGAAGACTCCGCAGGTTCACCGCGGCGGACGCGTGGATCATTCGACCGGAGCACAGCATGCGGGCCGTGCAGCGCGGCATCGAAGCTGTAAACACTGACTGTGTGGTTCCGCCGCAGAGTGTCGACCAGGTCGGACTCCGCCAACAGTTCGAGGACGGCTGCGGACCGACTGCGCTGGTCTTCCGCGGCGCTGTTGGTTGTCCGCGCTTTCTCCGGCAGTTGCATCGACAGAGAACGATCAACGAGTAAAGCAACGTGCGAGGGACGAAATGCCAGCTTCTGCGTGCGTTCCTGCGGGTTCAGCGCAATGACGACGATCCCAGCCAGCACGGCTACTCGCAGGGCAATCAGCCACACTCGCCAGAAGCCGTGCAGGCTGATCGAGTCCTTCAAAGCGACGCGCAGTCCCAGCAGCGCGAGCAGGGCAAAACCACCAACGTACACCGCCCATTCCCAGGGCTTTTCCGGCAGGTTGTACTCAATGGCACGGAACGCACCGGTTTCCTCGGCCGCAAGGATGGAGAACGAGGGAAGGTAATCGAACACGGTTGTTGGTTCCGACTGGTTAGCTCAATGAAGGCAAACGACAGTTCTGCATCACAGTGCCGAATCAAATGTCAGAGCATTCAATCCGGACCTGCAATGCCTGTCAGTGAACTTCGAAGCCGAGCGGTCAGTGGATGGGAGCCAGCACTGCCGACATGGCGCGACGGCTCTCCATGCGGGGTGGCTGCTCGACCACAGCAGCATCTTCGAGCACTTCAATGATGTGCTCAAGCATTTCGCGACCGCGTTCGTGATGGGCATTCTCACGACCACGAAACAGGACGTTGATCTTCACCTTGTCCTTCTTCGACAGAAACTCTCGGGCTTTGCGAACCTTCACATCAATGTCGTGCTGCCCGGTTTTAGCCCGCAACCGAATCTGCTTCACCTGAATCGCATGTGTCTTGGCGGAATTCCGCTGCTTCTTCTGTTTCTCGTACTGCGCCTTGCCGTAATCCATAATCCGGCACACCGGTGGCCGAGCGTCAGGACTGACTTCGACCAGATCCATACCCTGGTCTCGCGCGATTTCCCGTGCCTTGTCTGTATCTAACTCTCCTAGCATCTCTCCGTCTGAGTCAACCACCCGGACCGGCGAAATGCGAATGCGGTCATTCATACGGGGTTGATTGCTGGTCTCAGCGGACGCAAATTGTGGTCTTCTGATGAGTGTGTCCTCCTCGAAACGATGAACAGCGGAAATTCCACACGCCCGTCAGGACAGTGGAAACAGTCTTAACCTGTGACCAAGTCACAGGATCGATACCCATTGAACCAAACTGGTGGACAGGATTCTGCGACCGAAGCGTATCACGCTTCTGTCCGCCGTGCGATCTTCATTCGCTGCACGGACCCTGAATCCCAGAAACCAGACCAACGACAGAAAGCTCACAATGAGCACACCGTTGACGTTGAATTCGAAGGGCGGATACCGCTTTCTGCGGGGGATCGAGCCGTATTCATCCGGCGTTGTCGCTCAGCACGGACACGAAATCGTCCACGTCACACTGTCGAAGTGGATGAACTGGCACGACGGACTTGTGGCCGCACGACAGTATCTGGAGCAGTTGGGACTCGATCATCACGCACTGTGCGCAGTCGAACTACGTTGCCCTGAACCCCATTCGATTGGCGGGTTTGTGGAGTTCAACCGGCAGTACCGGGCGCTGCTCGAGAAGTGGGACATTCCGGTCGACGGCGAGAATCCCGTGGCACGCACCAACGTGGCGCCCGTCGCTGATCCCCCGACCGAGACAGTCCTGCACGCGTTTTCGTACTGCACACCGAGTGAGACGACGCGAACGACATTTGTCGTAGCCGGCGGTGGCGAGTTGCCTCACCGCAGTCTCGACCGCGACCGCATCGTGCGAGTTGGCGAGACATCAGCCGCGGCAATGCTCGCCAAGGCGGAATGCGTCGTCGGCATCATGCGACATCGCATGGATCGGCTTAGTACGACGGACGACCTGATCTCAGCAATTGATATCTACACAGCGCACACCCTGCAGCAGCCGCTGGCCGATGTCGTGGTGCCCGCACTTCCGGCGGCGAGCCGTCTTGGTGTCCACTGGTTCTATTCCCGTCCCCCGGTTCGCGAAATCGAATTCGAGATGGACATGCGGGGTGTTGGCCAGGAATTCGTCATTGACCTGGCGTGAACCGGATCGGCAGTTGTCCGTTGGGTTGGCCTCGCCCGTTCTGGAGTTCGACGGGGTCAGTTGATAGCCTGTCGCCGGAATCTGACGGGGACGGCCATACCCGGCAGAATTCGCCTGTGGCGAGTTCACCACACTGTTTTTGCGAGGAGTGAAAGCGATGGGTCTGTTCGACAAACTACGCAACGAACTTGTTGACATTATTGAGTGGGTCGACGACTCCCAGCACACGCTGGCGTGGCGGTTTCCCCGCTATCACAACCAGATCAAGAACGGAGCCAACCTGATCGTCCGGCCAGGACAGATGGCATGCTTCGTGCACCGCGGCGAACTGGCGGATGTTTTTGAAAACGGTCACTACGAACTGAAGACGGACAACCTGCCGATCCTCAGCACGCTGTTCGGCTGGAAGCATGGCTTCGACAGCCCGTTCAAGGCCGAGGTCTACTTCATCCGCACCACCCAGATCACGGATTTGAAGTGGGGCACACCCAACCCGATCATGCTCCGCGACGCCGACTTTGGACCCGTCCGGCTGCGAGCGTTCGGCACCTATTCGCTCAAGGCGATCGACCCGGCGATTCTTCTGCGCGAACTGGTCGGCACGGATGGCGAATTCGATGCGGAAGAAATTACCGAGCTGTTGCGATCGATCATCAATTCGTCATTCGCCGACATGCTGGGCGAGAAAAAAGTCGCGGCTCTGGACCTGGCCGCGCACTACCGCGAGATGGGTGACGAACTGCGGTCGTACGTCAACGAGCGAATCGACGACGAGTATGGCCTCGAAGTCCCGCAGATGAACATCGTCAACGTGTCGCTGCCCGAAGCGGTCGAGGAGGCTCTCGACACGCGTACGAGCATGGGTGTGATTGGCGACATGAACAAGTTCCAGCAGTACCAGATGGGTAACGCAATCGAGGCAGCCGCCAACAATCCCGCGGGCGGTGGAGCCAGTGAAGGCATGGGATTGGGTATGGGATTCGCCATGGCCGGGAAGTTCATGAATTCCGCCAACACAGCCGGTGCCCCGGCGCCTGCACCCGCCGCACCACCTCCGCCACCTGCACAGCAGACGTTTCACGTCGCCGTGAATGGCCAGACCGAGGGTCCATTCTCGGCCCAGCAGTTCTCGCAGGGAGTCAGCCAGGGTCAGGTCAATGCATCAACACTGGTGTGGACGGCCGGCATGGATGGCTGGAAACCAGCCAGCGAAGTACCACAACTCGCCGGAGCCTTCGCTCAAGCCCCACCACCGCCTCCACCACCGCCGGTTGGTTGAAGCCAGTCACACCTTGTTTACTGCGTCAGGTTCAGAAATGAATCCCTTGTTGGTCATCGTCGCAATTCCGCCGCTCGTTTTCGTGTCGATGAATCTCTTCAGGCGATGGTCGTGTCGGAGGAAGGTCCGTACCAACCTGATGCGCTACTCAGTGGCCGATCAGCTACGCCAACGGCAATCGACGATCGTGTTCTTCCACTCCGTTTTCGGACGGTCGCAAACACTCGCGACGGTTGTCGAGAAAATGCGAGGCGAAGGCTCGGACTACCTCGGTGCGGAGCCTGTCAACGAATTTGTGAGCCTGCGAAGTTGGGGCGGGGCGCTGCGACTTCACTTCATATCAGCCAACGAGCCCCAACCGATCTCCGCCAGGCTGTGCCACTGACAGTCAATTGCCGGTGCGGACTCCGCAAACAGTCCAGGCTTCGCATACTACGGGGCGGCACTATCAAGTCGCGCTTTGTATTCGGCGATCAATTGGTCATGAACACCATTGATCTCGGCGGTCCATTCTTCCAGAGTCGCATCACCGCGCTGACGTAGATCTCGCCACGGTGCGTAGTGCTCGCTTAGTTCTTTGCGACCTTCGATCCGGAGAAGCGAGTCGAGAGCCACGTCACAGACACGGATTCGTGGAGGCGGGGGCCGTGGAAAGAAGATAGGAACGGAGATCGTGAGCTTTCGAAAGTCGAGGACCTGCCGCTTGCATTCGAGCCAGGGAACCAGACGGTCAACGAACTGATGATCACACGTCATCCCAAGACTCGCGATGACACCAACGGGAACCTTCTCCGATTCGTCAGGAGTCTTCAATCGCCAGTGAGCGAGGATATGTGCCGACAGTCGACGTGCGATTTGTTGGTTCTGCTGTGGAATTCCATGTGTTGCCAGCAACCGCAGTGCGGTACGCCAATCGTTGGGATTCACATACCGTTTGCTCCCCTGCGCTTCGGGGAGTTTTGCAAGGTTGTGGTATAAAGCGAGTTCCAGCGTTTCTGGTGTGCGGAATCCGTAGGATTTTCTCATGGTCACTTTCGCCTTGTTGTTCAGACGCTCAACCACACCGGCGCTGAATTGGCCCTTCGCCCGG
>CAYSJO010000092.1:0-31659 GCA_964431285.1 uncultured Planctomycetaceae bacterium | reverse complement strand
AGCGGTCCAGAATCCGGTGCAGTACAGTGCGTGTTCAGGTAGCAAGGAGCCGCAAGCCGGTTTTGCGAATCCCCTTGTTTTGCAGGGGTCTGCGGATCATTGCGACACGACGCCTAACCCAAAGATAGCCGAGGCGGGACTTAACGCTGGTTCAACGTCTGGGCTTGGTTTGAACCGTGGAGCTGCCGTCGGAAGTGCACTGCAAGGCGATTCCGTGTCGTGACAAACGGGGCGCGCAAAGTGAGCGTGATTCACCTTCCCAATCACACTCAGTTCGAAGCACCCACGCTACGCCGCCCGCCACTCAAACGACTTCACCTCAATCTCATCGAGCACGCGCGGCAAAAGCGTGCAGATTGTACGGCACGAAATCGGGCAACATTCGACGAGACCGCGACTGAGAGCACTTAGATTAAGCACTTCCTGTTGGATGGCCCTTCGTTTGCGGAACCGAAAGCCAGTGATCGGAATCAACTAGCCACAAAGCAGGCATGATTGCCGATGACGCTGACATCGGTAGAGCGCAGTCACGAGTTTCTGACACACGATTCGATCACCTGTTAGAGTCTGGCCTGCAGAGTTTCGAGCTTCTGGAGTCCATATGATTGCTGTTCGTCAATGTGTGCTATTCATTGCGTTGGGATGTCTCGCCTCTTCGTGGTCCAGTTCGGTACGAACAGATGATGGAGATCATCTACGCATCCTGTGTTACAATGTTCATTGGGCGCTGGGCACAGACGGGAAGTACGACGTCGCTCGCCTGGCCCAAGTCATCAATGAATCGAAACCGGATCTGGTGGCGCTACAGGAGGTCGATGTTGGAGTTCGACGGTCCGGCCAGATTCACGAAGTGCGCGAACTTGCTAGGCTGACCGGGCTGGCAGCACGTTTCGGTCCAACGCAGCACTACGAGGGCGGCCTGTTTGGCAACGCCGTGCTTTCGCGTCTTCCTATCCTCGACGTTGAGATTCATCCGCTTCCGTACACTGAAAGCACACCCGAACGGACCACCTACCCGCGTGGCGCGATCGCAGTCACTCTTAAGGGGCCCGACGATAAACGGCTGCGATTCATCAGTACGCACTTCCAGCACAACGTTGCCGAAGATCGGCTGGCTGAGGCCAAGGCCATGAATCGGCTCTTCGCGAATGACGACAGCAACATCCCGACAATTCTGGCCGGAGACATGAATGCCGTCCCGGATTCCGAGCCGATAAGCGAGTTGCTCAAACAATGGGCAAACGCCATGGACGACAAAGCGACTCCAACGGCCCCAGCCACAAAGCCACGTTCGCGTATCGACTACATCTTCTATCGAGCCGCGTCACGTTTTCGGCTTGTCGAATCGAAGGTGATTCCAGAGTCCGTCGCGTCGGACCATCGTCCCGTCTTCGCAATACTGGAACTGCGAGATTGATCCACACGGGACTAATTCAGAAACACTGCAGAACGAACGCCACCTCAATCTCATCGAGCATCACGCGGCAAAAGGGCGAAAACCGTGCGGCACCAAACTGGGCACCATTCGAGCCGCTCGTCGCTGAGAGCCCTTAGATCATACACTTCGTGTCGGATGACCTCGGTTCGCGGAACCGAAGGACAGTGCGCGATCCGACGCGATCCACAATGCAACTTCTAATTGCCAAGAGGGAGCGGTGAAGCACCTGAAATGGATAGCGATTGTCGTCTCTGGGGTCTTGGCTCCTGCCGCTGAGGATGACACGTCATCTGACGTGAAGATGAGAAACCTGGCGCTGGGCGCGAAGGTCACCGCGTCGACGAATCTGGACAGAGGTCCTGCCAAGTTTGCCGTGGATGGAAAGCTCTCGACCCGTTGGATCAGCAACCCGGCGGTTTTTTCCTGGCTGGAGATCGACCTTGGCCGCGTGGTGCGAGTTGGCGGCGTGCATATTTACTCCGGAGCCGGAGACACGGCCCCGATCAATAATTTCATCATTAGCTACAGGGCTGATGGCAATTGGAAGGACATCCCTTCCGGAACGATCAGGGGCAACGATAAGACGGCGGTTTGGGTCAAATTCGTCGATTCGGACGAGGTGATTACCGACAAGCTGCGTCTGCTGGTTGCCAAGACGCACAGTGACATCGCGCGGATCAAGGAGATCGCAGTCTGGCCTTACGCCCAAGAGTGCATTCCACGTCTCGGGCACGGCTACCCGAAGTTTATACGGCCCATCGAACAGGAAGACGTGCCGCGGATCTATCTAAATCAGAGTGGGTTTAATCTGAACCGACCCAAGAGTTTCACCGCGCCGACGCTTGACGACGGCACGGCGTTTGTTGTGCGGAAGAAGGGCGATACAAAGCCATTGTTTAAGGGAGTGATCGAAGGTAATCGTGGAGACTTTTCCCCCTTTAACCCTGTCGGTGCGGATCAATATGTCGTTGAAGCTGGCGGGCACATTTCGTTTCCGTTCCGCATCGGGCCGTATTGGCTGGAGCGCGTGACGTATCAAAACGCGGTTGATTTCATGATCGGCAGTAGGCACCACGTTGGTACATCGCGCGACCCTATCGGCAACTCAATCGGTTGGCGGGACGATTGCCATTATGCTTACGAAGTGAACACGCTCGTGGCACAGTATCTGTCTAATCCCTCGGCGTACGAACGGATGCCATCGAAGATTCGTTACGAAGCTTCGCCCGGCAAGAAGTATTGGGGGACGCTCGATCCTTACGATCCGAAGGCGCCGGACATTGTGAAGCTGATCCACTGGGGTGCGGATGTGATCGTCACGCCGAGCCGCACGCAGGAACAACTCAAGGAACAGTTGGCGTATTTTCTTTACGCCTGGCCGTGGTTGAAGCAGTGGCTGCCGGAACAGAATTATCGCGTCGTGTCGGACTTCGCGTTCAAGCACTGGGGCGATGAGAAGGCGGATGGGAAATACGCCTGGGACAAGGTGAATGCGCACAATCTCTTCGCACTCAAGACGTCGCTGGGTACGACCAAAGGTGAGAACCCGCCCGGCCACAACATTCAGCCGAACCTGTTGATGTATGAGGTAGCCACGCGAGAAGGCCGCGACGATCACCGAAAGTATTTCGACACCGCTCACGCGCAAGCACAATGGATCATCGACAACCTTGACTGGGAAGACCCGCAGACCACGAAGGGCCAGCGGATGAGCGAGCATGTCACGATGACGGGGTTGGCGCATTTTGCGCGGCTGTATCCGGATCGCGCACCGGCGGGCTTGCGGGACAAGATTGCCGACTGGGCGAAGGTGGTGATCCGCCGTTCGGACAACATGTGGGACTTCCGCAAGCTGACGGAAGGAAGCGACTGGGTTCCGTTCGGCAAAGAGCCGACGATGTGGAACGAACCGGGTAACGTGGCCGGCTTTGCCGCGGCGGCGATTGCGGCAACGGAGGTGATTGACCATCCACAAACCCAACATCGCCTGACGGAAATAGCCTGCGCGCATATGGACAACGTGTTTGGACGCAATCCAACGGGGCGACACTTTTCTTACGATGCACCCAAGGAAGTGGAAGGCGTCGAGATCGGATGGTACAGCAAGTACGGCACAGGCGTGGGGATGCTTGGCAAGGTAAGGTTTGTCCTCGAAGCATCACCGAAGCGCGAGCACTATCCTTACAATCCTGATGCGGGCAACATCGGCTGGAGCGAGGGGTGGGTGAACCACAACACCGCGTTCAACGCATCCTTGGCGGCGATGGCGCATCGCGATACGCAGGTGCATGTCGTGCAACGCAACCACTCGATCCACGTGCGTTTGCTTGCACCGCTGAACTTCGACTATGAAAACCCCGAACCCGTGACCGTCAACGTACGATCGAGCGTTGGCGATGTCGAGGCGGTAAAGGTCACTGAGTATCAGCCGTACTCGGAGCAATTCGTAGGCAAAATCAAGACACAAACCGCCGACGCGAAACCGGGTGATGGAGTTTTGCAAGTTGAGCCGGATGGTTATGTCGAATCAGCCTACGGCTATGGTTACCTGGAGCGAAAGGGCAGGATCCGTCTCGGGAAGCTAGTCACGCCTCAGATCGAAGACGGCCCGCCGGCTGCAGGCAAACGCGTGCGTCGCATCGCACCGGAGTACAAAGGCACAAACGTTTTCCACTCGCTCTACCTACCCAGGAACTGGAAGCCGGCCGGAAAGTACCCCGTGCTGATCGAATACACGGGCAACAAATGGGGCAGCAGTTCCTCAGGAAAGGTTGAAGACGCGAACCTCGGCTACGGATTGACAGGTGGCGAACAATTCATCTGGGTGGTGCTTCCTTTTGTAGAAAAGAATGGCAAGGAAAACGCGGTGACGTGGTGGGGCGATCTGACAGCCTCGCTTGATTACTGCAAGGTCAACGTGCCGCGCATCTGCGAGGAGTTCGACGGCGATTCAGAGAACGTTTTCCTCTGCGGCTTTTCGCGTGGAGCGATCGCGGTCAACTTCATCGGCCTGCACGATGATGAAATCGCCAAGTTGTGGAAGGGTTTTATCACACATGACCATTACGACGGCGTCTTCCCTGTGAGTGATGCCGAATCGGCGCTCCAGCGGTTGGCCCGGCTGAACGGTCGCCCTCAACTAATCAGCAGCGTCATGGGAACCGCAAAAACGTTCGAGTATCTGGCCCCGCATATCAGCTTGGAGAATATTCGATTTCTGGACGTCCCGGTCAACCATGTGCTACCCACTGTGGCATCACATACCGATCATTGGATGCAGATCGACAGCGCCTATCGGCAGGAGGCCCGGAAGTGGCTGCAAAAGGCCATCGAGTCTAAAGACTCAAGCGGGCGTCAGCCATGATGCAGCGTGTTCTGTACAAGTTGGTAGCGGCGAACAAAACCATTCGCTGCGTCGGAGCGTGCAGGATGGCTATCGGATGCCACTCCACTCGACCTGCTGAGAGCCTTCCGACACGCAGCACATCGCAGCTACCACCCATCTTCTGGAGATCCAGCGATCAGTTGCTGCGAATCTGACGTAGCGAACTCAACTGGGCCGCGCGTGGGATGTCGACGCGAAGCGTTCGCGAGATTGGCCGTACACGGGCTTCATTCCTGCAGAGTCTTCTCGACCAGGGCTTCGATGCCACTGTTGCCGAACAGATGGCGCAGATAGCGGCCGATCAGGGGCAGTTTCAGGATTCCGGCGATTCTGAAATCCGGCTTCCGAACTGCGTTCGAACTGATGCTGAGTTCCAGGCAGTGAGCGTTGCCATGGCGACCTACGACTCCCGAACCCTAGTTTCAGATTTGGCTGCGGGAGTATCCCCCGGCAGTGATCTTGAAGCGAAGTACAGGGAACGATACCCGGCGGCGACAGCGGCTGGGCACATTGCGAGCATCGAGTTCATCGGCCGCTTCCCGGTCTTGACGGGCAATTTCGGGTTCACCCGCGGGAACTCAAGTCCGGGCGCGTCGCGACTCGTCGCATACAGGGTCAGAGGCGACTACGTCGTGTACGGAGACATCGCCCAGACGGAAGCGTTGTTCGTCCGCCTCAACCCGCAAGCAGTAGCCGAATGGCTGAATCGACGGGGATTCCAGTTGCCCGAATGGAGCGATGATCGCTCGGCACGTCTTTCGATCATCCGATCAGTGATGATGCCTCAGCCTGGTTCTGATCCACCATCACCCTCAACTGCCGGCAGTGCCCTGCTAACTCTGGTCCATTCTTACTGTCATCGATTCATCCGCTGCGCTGCAGTCCGCGCCGGAGTGGACCGTAATTCGTTGTCCGAATACCTGGTTCCGTTGCACCTCGGCTTCTTCGTTTTCGCTGCAGCACGCGGATGTTTCGTCCTCGGGGGCCTGCAGGCAATGTTCGAAACAGAACTTGATGGCCTGCTCGACGACATCGTTTACGGAGAACACCGTTGTGCCCTTGATCCTGGTTGCGAACGGGCGGGGAGCGCTTGTGCCGCGTGCCTGCATCTCGGCGAACCGTCGTGCCGCTGGTTCAATCGGTACCTTGATCGCACATCACTGTTTGCCGCAGGCGGGTTTCTCCGCTGAAACTGTTTGCCTCGCGACCTACACGGTCGCACAGTGACACTCCTTCGAGACTCGCCGTGTGTTACCCATAACAGACCATCCTGCGCGGGCGACCGGTCAGGGCAATGCACTTTCAGACACTGCTCAAAATAGCGAGATCCATCTGGGTTGACGAGGATACATTCGAGGGCACGCCGCACGCCCTCTTCCTGCTGCCCCTTTGAGTACTATCTGACCGTGATCCGCGACAAAACCTGTCGATTGCCGCGCGGTCCAATAGCAGTGCGAGACACAACGTCGTGTCCTGGGCCTAGTTTGAACAGCGTTGCTGCCGGAATAAACTGCGCTGCGAAGCAACTCTGAATTGTGACAAACGGGGTCGACCCGCACTGCGAGCGCGAATCGGCATCCGGAACCCCGCAGGATTGGCAAAAGTCTCGCACAATGTTGGCGTCAGCAGCGGGAAAGAACTCCGACAGTTCGATCGACGTGTAGTCGTTCGCGATATTTCCCGCACCGTCTGAGACCTGCAGCGATACCGAGCCTTGTGTAAAGAAAATCGGATGAACGCATAAGCGAACTTTGAAATGTGAGTTGACCATTCTGCTGTTGCGGATAATGTCAGCCGATCGGAACTGCAACGGACTGTCAGTACAAGTCGTCGAAGGATCGTCCACGAGGAGCTGTACCGTGGAGAGCTTTATGGAGACGAGGACTGCAGGGAATCCCCTTGATACCGCCCGCGTTGACGAAAACGATCTCAAATCCGCAGAACAGCTCGCCGCGGTTTACGAAAAGCTGACCGAACAACTGGGACGTGTCATCGTCGGTCAGCACGAGGTGCTGAAACAGGTCCTCATTGCGTTGTTTGCCCAAGGGCACTGTCTGCTCGAAGGCGTGCCGGGGCTGGCGAAAACGCTAATGATCTCGACAATCGCGGACCTGCTGTCGCTCAAGTTCAGCCGCATTCAGTTCACGCCCGACCTGATGCCCTCGGACATCACTGGCACGGAAGTCCTCGAAACCGAAGAGGGCACTGGCCACCGCCGCATGAAGTTCATCAAGGGCCCGATCTTCGGCAACATCCTGCTGGGCGACGAAATCAACCGTACGCCGCCGAAGACCCAGGCCGCTCTGCTGCAGGCCATGCAGGAGTACAACATCACGATCACCGGGCAGGACTTCCCGCTGGAGAAGCCGTTCCTGGTGCTCGGGACGCAGAATCCCATCGAGCAGGAAGGCACGTATCCGCTTCCGGAAGCGCAACTGGACCGATTCATGTTCCGGATTCAGGTGGGGTATCCGACGTTTGAGGAGGAAGTTCAGATCGCCGAAGCGACCACGGGTAAGGGATTGCCGACGCTGGACTCATTGCTGGACCGCGACGACATCATGAACCTGCAGCAGGTCGTGCGGCGGGTGCTGATTGCCCGTTCGGTGACCGAATACGCTGTGAAACTGGGCCGAGCCACTCGGCCGGAATCTGACGAGGCTCCCGACTTTGTGAAGAAGTACCTCACTTGGGGAGCCGGACCTCGCGCCTGCCAGGCTCTGCTCATGGGTGCCAAGGCCAACGCCCTGCTGGATGGTCGCGTGCATGTTTCAACAGACGATATTCGCTACGTCGCGTACCCAGTGCTGCGGCATCGGCTCGTCACGACGTTTGCGGCGGAAAGTGACGGTGTGACGACAGACCATTTGATCGAGAAGCTGGCCAATCACATTCAGGAGGATTGAGAAGCAGGGGTCAGGCACCAAGCTTTGTCTGATCCCATCATTGGTGTATCGCGTCTTCATTAATGCCCGGTCCCTATTGCCGACTGTCTCACCACCATGCCCAGTCGATACTTCGATCCCGAAGGACTCACGCGTGTTGGCAACATGGAACTTGTTGCCAAACAGGTCGTTGAGGGTTTTCTGACCGGCCGGCATCGTAGCCCGTACCACGGGTTCTCTGTCGAGTATCTTGATCATCGCGCCTATGTTCCGGGCGATGACCTGCGCGGGCTGGACTGGAAGATGGTCGCTCGCAGTGACAAGTACTACGTCAAACTGTTCGAAGACGAAACGAACCTGCGGGCGTACATCCTGCTGGACTGCTCGCAGTCGATGGAGTTTGGGAGCAATGGGATCAGCAAGCTGGCTTACGGCAGCTATCTGGCGGCGGCGCTGGCATACCTGTTGATTCGCCAGAACGACGCCGTCGGACTGCTGCAGTTCGACACGGGCGTGCGGAAATACATTCCGCCGAAAGCGCATCCGTCGCAGTTCCGTCGGGTTCTCGATCAGCTTGACATGACGGACGCAGGCGGTGAGACGGACGTCGGCGCCGTGCTGCATGAAGCGGCCGAACGCACGAAGCGTCGCGGCTTGATCATTGTCATCAGCGATCTGATCGACAACGAGGACAGCATCGCCAGCGGGCTGCAGCATTTCCGCCACAACAACCACGAAGTGCTCGTCTTTCACACACTGGACGATGCCGAATTGAATTTTCCGTACGATCGTCTGACGCGTTTCAAGGACATGGAAGGCGCGGGGCGGGTCGTGGCCAATCCGAAAAGGCTGAGGCGACGCTACCTGGCGCGGATGAAGGAGTTTACGGAACGGATCAAAAACGACTGCTTCGAACGGAAGATCAGTTACAACCTGGTAAATACCAGCGAACCATACGACAGATTTCTGGCCGCGTACCTCGACAAGCGGGCGCGGCTTGGATGATGGCCAGACTGAACGTCGGATTGAGAACTTTGATTCCCTGACAAACGGCATCGCGAAATGGAATTCCTCCACTTCGGACTGCTTCCCTGGTTCCTGCCGCTTGCGGCGATCCCGATCGTCCTGCACCTGCTGACACTGCATCGGCTGAAGACGGTCGAATTAAGCACGTACCGCTTTCTGTTCGACAGTTATGTGCAGCAGCGACGGCGGATGAAGTTTCTCGAAGCGCTCATTGCGCTGCTGCGGACAGCGTTTCTGCTGTTCCTTGTGCTGGCCGTCGCGCGGCCGGTGATCAAGCACTGGGATTCGCTCTTCGGCGGCGCCGGCGGTGGTGGACGTGACGTTGTGATGATGATTGACGCATCGGCCAGCATGGGGACGACGACCGACGGTGTGACCGCCATCAGTCGGGCAAAGCGCGCGGCGACCGAAGTCCTCGCGAGACTCAGCGCAGACGATCGCGTGACGGTCGTGCGCGTGGCGTCAAAGCCCAAAGAAGTCTGCAGTCGCTTCACGTCCGATTCAAAATCGATCGAATCTGAGATCGAGAGTATCGACGTCAGTCCGTCGCGAGCGAATCTGTTCGCAGCATTCTCGCAGGTCTTCGGCCCTGAATCCGACGCGCTGAAGAATCCAGTCGTGTACCTCTTCAGCGATCAGCAGGAGACCGGCTGGGGCGAGTTTGAAGCTGGTCAGACCGACGGCCTGGTGCCGGAAGAGACCGAGCTGTTCGTCGTCACGGTGGGCTCAAACCAGGACGTCGCGAATCTGGCCATTACCGGCGGAGAACCGGACATCCCACGTGCCATTGCTGGGTTGCCGATCACACTGCGGCCGGAAGTCACGAATTTTTCTCGTGAGGGAACGCAGAACGTCACAGTCACCGTGCTGATTGATGAGAAAGAAGTTGCCCGACAGACGCTGTCACTGAAGCCGCGTGAGACGTCGGAAGCGGAATTTGTTTACACGCCGACACAACCAGGTGTCATCCGCGGTCGGTATGAAATTGAGACCGATCGATTTACGAATGACGACACGTTTCTGTTCACGCTGGACGTCGTCCCCCGGATTCGTGTGATTCTCGTCAACGGCAACCCGGCAGTGGAACCGCTCGAGAATGCCGGGCTGTATCTACGGGCGGCGATGACCTCGACGGACGCGATCGACGACGAACCACCGGGCGGCGATGAGGTGGAAGACGGCGAGCCAGAAGAGGACCCGGTCGATGCCCTGCAGCGACAGTTTCTGCGGTCGGTCGATGTGGTCGACCTTCCCGAGGCGAATCTGAATGCCGAGGTGCTCATAGACGCGGACGTCGTCATCTTGGCGAACTGCGGTGCATTCGCGAATCCCGATCAGTTTGCACCGATTGCCGACTTCGTCGCGTCGGGCGGCGGCCTGCTGATCCTGCCGGGTGATAAGGTCAATCCCGACGTCTACAACCAGCACTTTCTGCCGGCGGTGAAAGTTCCCGACGAGCAGCTGGCATCGATCACACTGGCGGCGGCCGAGGGTGATCCGAACGACTCGGCGTCTTTGCACCGACTGGGTGCAATCGATTTCACACATCCTGTGCTGGCGGTCTTCAGCGATTCGGATCAGCGCTATCTGACCGGCGTACATTTCTATCGCCGCTTCCCGCTGCAGTTCGAAGAGGATCGTGGCAATACCTGGCCGCTGATGGAATTTGCGGACGGGTCGCCCGCTCTGGTCGAGAGTGGGTTCGGCGACGGTAAAGTCATCATCAGCGCGTTCCCGTTTCATACGCAATGGGGCAACCTGCCGATGAAGCCGGAGTTTGTGCCGCTCGTCGTGCGGATGATTGAACATGTGAAACGGCGGTCCGATGTCGAGGGACCGTCGGTCGTGCCGGCGGAAGGCTCGGCGGAACTGGTCGTGAATCAGGCGTGGGCTCCGGCGACCGGCAAGGTGACCGACATCGCCGGCCGAGTCACCCCGCTCAAGTTTCAGCGATCGAACTCGCGGCTGATGGCGGCGTTTGACGGCACAGTCGAGCGGGGGTTTTACACGGTTGAGGTCAACGGCGGCCGGCCGGAGCAGCCGAAGCAGGCGTCCGTTTCGTTCGCCGTGAATCAGTCATCGGAAGAGTCCGACTTCACCACGCTGACGGAAACTCAACTGACAGGACTGCTGCCCGGCGTGGAAGTGACGACTGTCGATGCGTCGGCCGAAGCGCAGCAGCTTTATGGCAGCATCGGTAGCGAACAGGAAATCTGGCGACCGCTGATTGCGGTCCTGTTTGTGATCATCGGTATCGAGTTCCTGCTTTCGACGCTCGGCGGTCAGCTCGCCGAGGGGGAAGAGGATTCGAGTGCCGAGCGGATTCGCAGTGTCGTCTCTGGCCGCTGGGTCGGGCGGATGACCGGAGCGAATCTGAAGGAGACGGTGGAGAGTTCGGCGAATTGAGGAATTCCCAGTCAGGAAGACTTTTCAGGAGGACCCGAGCATGTCCGACCAGTTTTCATCGAATGGCCGAAACGGAGCCCCGAAGAACGGCGTTCCCCACACCAACGATCTGCCGGATATCGCGCCGGTTCGCGATCTTATCGGGCGCACGCGGCGGTTGCTGCGGTCGAGCTGGGTGGTGACCGGGGCCAGCGTCACACTGGGCATTGGCGTGGTCACGCTGCTCGTTCTGTCGCTGACCGACCTGGTCATCCCGTTCGCTCCCTGGGTCCGGCTGACGGCCCTGCTGCTGGTCGTCGTACCGGCGGCATGGATGTTTATTCACGGTGTCGTGCGGCCGCTGCTGCGGCGATTGTCGGAAGTGCTCGTCGCACGGCGGATTGAGAAAGAGATTGCGAACATTCACAACCGGCTGGTCAGTTGCGTCGATCTGTCGCAGACGGCTAGTTCGTCGACTGCCGGTTCGCTGCCGTTCTATCGACGACTGGTGAAAGAGGCGATCGAACGGATTCAGGGATTTCATCCGCGCAAGGTCATTGATCTGCTCAGCCTGCGGCGATCGGTCACGTTTGCGGTGACCGGGCTCGTGGCGTTTCTGATTGCGTTTGTCATTTTTCCCGATCGTATGTCGACGGCCATGGCCCGTATCTTTCAGCCGTTCGCAGACATCCCGCCGGTTTCGGGCGTGCTGTACGACGTGCTGATCGATGATCAGACGGTGCCTGGCACATACGAAACGCTGCGCGGCGATGATCTTCGGTTTCGTGTCGTGATCCGGAAGGGCGAAGTCGATCCGCCCAGCGGGAACGATCCGTTGCGGCTGCTGGTGAATTCCGTCGACGAGGACGGCATACCCCGGGAGTTGTGGTACGACTTCGGAAAGGTCGAGGGGCAGCAGACGTCGTTCGTGCTGGCCGGGCTGCAGGAGGCGTTCAGTTACCGCGTTTACGGAGGCGGCACGTACACACGCGAGTACCGCGTCGAGATGCTCGACCGGCCGCAGATCGTCGGGCTGCAGACAGCGGTTTATTACCCGGATTACATGCGGAACCCGGAGCCGCGACTCAGTCTGCCGCAGACCTTGGACCTGGCCGGACCTATCGAGAGTTCCGTCGAGGTGCGCGTCGATGTGGCCGGAGATGCATCGGAAGGCGAGATCCAGTTCCTGCAGCGGCAGTTGAAAACCGTGGCCGTCAAAGACCGGCAGGAACGCATCTGGTTCAGCACCGAATTGCCAGACGGAGCGAAAGCCGAACCCTGGGCCTGGGTCGAACAGTCCGACGGCCAGATTCTGCACAGCGATCCGATACAAACACGAAAGACTGCATTAGTGGAGCTGCCGGACCGACTACGTAAAGAATTCCTCGCAGGCTCACTGGCGGAAGGCGCATTCAACGACCAACAGAAAGCGGCCACGGATGAACTGGCGAAGGTCGAAACACTGCTGAAAGGCGTGCATGGGCATCTGTTGTACAGTGCCCCACTGGGATTCGAGGTGCGGCCCGGCGAAAGCCTGTTTGCTTACGTCCAGATAAAGCCGGGCGAAGAACCGGAATCCATCATGCTCAAGTGGCATGATGGCGAGAACTGGGAACACCGTGCTTTCTGGGGCGCCGACAAGATCGAAGAAGGGACACGCGACACGGCGTCGCGTCATCCCGTTGGTGAATTGCCTTCGAGCGGTCGGCTGGTGCGGCTGGAAGTTCCGGCCGCAGCCGTCGGGCTGGAAGACCGCCGTGTGCATGGAATCAGTTTTGCCCAGTTCGGAGGCAGCTGTCTATGGGGAGCTGTGGGCGCCATACCAGCTCCGACAGAAACGATTCGTGCTCTGGTCGTGACCGAGTCGTTCTTGCTGAACCAGGATGTCCTTGCCACTTCGACTGAGCTCGACGAGACGGGAGGAGATGCTCCGCCCACAACCCGCTGGACAGGCCGTTTTCCGCTCATGCGGGACGGATTCTATCGCGTCGCCCTGCGGAACCGGCTCGGGTACGCCAACCGGCAGATGACGGAAGGCAAGGTTACGGCCATTCCGGACAATCCGCCTCAGGTGGCGATTGAACGACCCGGTACGGACCTGCTTCTGAGTACGCCTATCAAAGTGCCCGTTTATATCGGTTCGTACGACGACTTCGGGCTGGATGACATTGTGATCTCGGTGCAGAACGATCCCGCGAAGGGTTTTCAGGGTCGTCCGGTGCAGAAGTTTGACCCGCCCGCGCGGAGTGACTCGTCAGTCTTCACGTTCGATCTGACATAGGAAGACGTCAAGATCGGCGACACGTTGAAGTACCGCGTCGAAGTCCGCGATACACGGGGGCAGACGGCGGCAACGGTCGACTACACCATCCGCCTGGCAGACGACAACAACGCGGCGGACCGACAGCTCACTCAGTACACCGAGAAGGCGGATACGTTCCGCGAGAAGCTGGTCGAACTGATCGCACAGCAGGAGCAAGTGCACGAATCGGTCGAAGAGCTGGAAGAGAAGCACAAGGAGCTGACCGAAAAAACCGAACAGGCGAAAGCCGAGGCCGAAAAGAAAGCCGCCGCCGAACCGAAAGGCGACGAGCCGAAACCGGCAGACGCCCCCGAGCCGAAAATCGAACTCGACGAGGCATCGCAGAAAGAGCTGACGGAACTGAAAGCGAAGCTCGCCGAAATCTCCAAACAGGAAGAACAGGTCGTGCAACTCGGTCAGCAGTTGTCGACGGAACTGCAGCAGATGGCTGCTCAGGCTCCGAATCTGCCGACGCTGCCGAAGGAGATCGCTCAACAGCTCGAATCGATCAGCGACGCGTTTGATGAACTCGCCGTACAGCCGATGAAGGACCTCAACGAAATGATTAAGGAGGGCGTGAAGCCCGAACAGTCGGACCCGAAGCTGCCGGAAGTCCAACGTCAGAGCGAACAACTGCAGCAGAACCTGGACGACTTGAAGGACCGGCTTGAGGCGATCGAAAAGGCACGCGATCGCAGCCAGGATGATCTGCAGGATGCGCTCGCCGATCTGCGGCAGGATATGCTCGAACAGAATGCGGACGTCGCCGCGCGGGAATTGCAGGAGCTGAAGGACTTCATCGAGGCGATGCGGAAGGACCTGGAGAATCTTCAGGGTGATCAGGCGGATCTGCTGAAAGACACGCCGAAGGACCTGTCGGATGCGCTGATGGAGAAACTCAAAGAGGCTCAGAACAACCTCGATGAGGAGGCAAAGAAGGAACTCGCCGACGTTCGCGACCTGCTGGATTCGCGAAAGATGCAGGACCTCAAGCAGTTCCCCAACAAGCCTTGGAATCCTGACCGTGAGGAATACAAGATCCCGCCGAAGGAGCAGGACACTCCCGAAGAAAACCCGGCCGATGAAGATGCGGACGCCGCTAATGAAGACGCAGACGGCGACGACCCGGCCGACATGGATGATGAGGAAGAAGTGCCCGAGTTCCTCCCGCAACTGGGTGGCCCGGTGCCGACGCTGGATGAGCGGTTCGAAGAGATGATCCGTCAGGTGAAGAAAGAGCTTGAAGAGAACAAAGGCGACGACCCGGAGAAAAACAAGAAGCGTGACGAACTGGCGTCGCGTCAGTTTCAGCGGCTGGAGGAACTCAACACGGCCGAGCAGGCGCTGCAGGCAGATCAGCAGGCGGTCGAGCAGTTGATGGAACAGCTCCAGGGTGAGGGGCAGCCGATGACGCCTCAGCAGGCGCAGCAACTGGCGGAAGCCATGAAGTCCCAGTCGCTGGAAGAGGCGATGCAGATGCTCGAACGGATGGAGCAGATGCTGTCGTCGCAGGAGAATCAGCAGGAATCGCAGGCGCAGCTTCCGCCGCCGTCGCAGGACGCCAAGGGAGCATTCCTCGTCACGGGTGGCGTTGAGGAAATTCTGCTCGAGCTGGAGGACATCGATCTGGATGCCCGCACCATCATCCTCAAGATGCCGCCACGGCAGCGCGAGGACCTGCTGCAAGGTTTGCAGGAGCAGGGACCGGAAGGCTATCGCAAGTTCATCCGTGAGTACTTCCGGCGTTTGACAAAGGTGCAGGGAGCGACTCAGTAAACCGCGAGTGACAGACAGCCCAGGGATGGACTCAGCAGCCAGGGACGGATCGGAGCGTCGTTTCGAAACAGTCCTGAGAATCTCGAATCACTATGACCTGGTTTCTGAAGTCAATCGGAGTGGGTGGCGAGGTGCTGGAGCACCTTGATCAGACCCAGCTTGCGTTCCAGCGGCCCGCTGTTCTGTGGGCGGGTCTGCTGCTGATTATCCCGGCTGCGTGGTTCATCTACAGGCGCCAGCGGGACAACCTCGCAACTGTTTCCAGCCGCTTTCGGTACACGCTGACGGCGACTCGGGTGGCGATTTTACTGGTGCTGGTCTTTGTGGTATCGGGCCCTTACCTCAAACTCGATCACCGCATCACAAAGCGGCCGATCGTCGCCGTACTGTTTGATTCGTCGCAGAGCATGCTGTTGCCGGCCGGACCATTTCCGAGTGACGAGCAGTTGACTGAGGTCGCTCTGGCAGCCGGATATGATGTGCAGGAAGGGGTCGCGCTGGATGCGGAAACTCGCAAGGCGCTGAATCGGATCGGCCGCTCCGAACTGGCTCAGTCCGTCCTAAAAACGGCCGATGAGGAGTTTACAAAGCCGCTCGCTGACGACTTTGAATTGCGGTACTACGCGTTCGGTCGCGACGTGGTTCCGGTTTCGTTCCAGACAACTTCCGACGACGGTGTTTCGGTTGAAGGCGGCAGCGCGGCGGCGTCGTATGTTGGCGAAGCGGTCTATCGTGTGCTCGACGACGCGGCCGGGCAGCCGGTGGCGGCAATGCTGCTGTTCTCGGACGGACAGAATACCGGCGGGCGTTCGCCGTCGCAGGCGGCGCGATCGGCGGCTGATGCAAATTCGCCGATCTTTGTCGCCCCGGTCGGGTCGGTCGAACGCCTGCAGGACGTGGCCATCGTCGACGTCTACACGTCCGGGCTGGTCGCCGTTGGAGATACCGTGCGGGTCCATGCGACGCTGGAATCGGTTGGCGTCGATGGCAAACCGATCACCGTCGAACTCAAGGACGGCGACGAAGTGCTCGACACGCAGGAACTTGTCGTACACGAAGCTGCCCAGCAGCAGGTCGAGCTGACATTTGAGGCCGAACGCGCTGGCGTGCGATATCTGGAAATAAATGTCCCCGCCCTGCCGGACGAGGCGGAAGAACTGCATGCGAACAACAGTGATACGGCGATGGTCCGCATCAGCGACGAGAAGCTTAAAGTCCTGCTGATCGATGGCCATGCGCGCTGGGATTTCCGTTTCATTAAGAATGCAATCCGCCGCGACAACGGGCTGACCGGACGGTCGGAAGAACTGGCGGACGTTGTCCTGGAAGCCGAATGGAAACGGCTGACTGATGAAGAGAAAGCACTGAAGCTGCCACAGACGATCGAGCAATTCGCCGAGTATCACACGGTCATGATCGGCGACGCGTCGCCGGAAATGCTGGATTTGTCGTTCCGCAAACTGCTGCTGGAAGCCGTTCGCGAAAAAGGCGTTGGGCTGATTGTCGAGGCCGGTACGTCGGCCATGCCGCACGCGTTCGATCAGGAGTTTCAGGAGCTGTTGCCGGTCAAACTCCAGGACCGGTCCGACGACGGGAAGCACGCCGAGGTCTACAACCCGTTCCGGCTGGAGGTCACGCCCGACGGTACGATTCACGAAGCCATGCGGCTCTACGACGACCCGGGCCGCAATCAGAACGTGTGGACTCAGATGCCGCCATACTACTGGTGCGCGGCGGTCGAACGTCCGGCTCCCGCAGCGTCTGTGCTGGCATTCAATTCGAGTGTCGAGACGCGGTACGGCAAGCTGCCGCTGATCGCATGGCATTACGCCGGCGAGGGAAAGGTGATGTTTGTCGGCACCGACTCGACGTGGCTCAGGCGGCAGAACGTCGGCGATCGCTTCATCTACAAGTTCTGGGGACAGAGCATTCGATTTGTCGCTCGCAAAGACGAGTCGGCCGGGAAAAAGAGCTGGGTCGAAGTGCGACCCGTGCGGGCTCAGCCCGGCGAGAAAGCTGAAGTCGAACTGATGGCACTCAACGCCGACGGCAGCCCGGTCGAGGCGAAGGAGCTGTCACTGTCACTGCTGGGCCCGGGGTCACGAGGCACGGTCGCACTGCAGCCGGACGAAAGCCGCAAGGGACGATTCACCGGCAGTTTGATTCCGGAAACGGCGGGCGTGCACCGGCTCGTCTATCAGCCACCGGCAAGTGGCGAACCCACCGAGGCGACGATCCGTGTGTTGATCGCTCCCGAGGAATACCGGCATCCGAATCTCAATCGGCCGACACTGGAACTACTGGCGACGACGTCCGGTGGCGATGTCGTCGAACTGAATCAACTCGGAACGATTCCCGAGCGGTTGGAGGCGAAAGAAGAACTCAAGGAACTGCACCGTGAAGCGTCCATCTGGGACAACTGGCTGGTACTTGTGATTCTCATCGGTGTGTATTCAATCGACGTGGGAATCCGGCGCCTAATCGGATTGAGTTGAGGAAGGTGAAACGAATGCGACGAGTCCTTGCCACACGCGGCACACGTCGAGGAGTACTGTTGTCGCTCGCGCTGCTGGTGTCTGCATTCGCCAGCTTCAACCTGACCGGAATCGACGAGACTGTCGGGCAGGATCCACATGCGAGGGCGGCCGGTCCGAAAGCGGCAACGGCCGAGATCCTGACCGAGACGGCGGTCATCGAAGAAGTCACTGCGTCAGTTGATCGCGCGCTTGAGTATCTCGCGACGCAGCAGCAGACGGACGGGCGCTGGGACGGCAATAACGCACCGAATGCTCTGGCACTCCTGGCGTTCATGGGACGTGGACATGTGCCAGGCCGCGGGCCGTACCAGGACATCCTGGAAAAGGGCAAGAAGTTTGTCATTCGCACGCAAAACGACGCGGGCGTATTTGTGCCGCAGCGTGCGGCGGGGTCCGGCCCGATGTACCAGCAGGGACTGGCCACGCTGGCGATGGCCGAAATGTACGGGATGGACCCGGACCCGGAACTCGACGAGGCCCTGCGCAAAGCGGTTGACCTGATTCTGAAGGCTCAAGCGGGAAACGGCGGCTGGCGATATCAGCCGAACCCTTCCGATGCCGACCTCAGTGCATCAGTGATGCAGATCGTCGCGCTGCGAGCGGCAAACAATGCTGAGATCCCGGTGCCCGAACAGTCGATCGAGAAGGCCGTCGCCTATGTGAAGTCGTGTGCTGATCCGAAGGGTGGGTTCGGTTATCAGGGACCGACCCGCAGAACGCAGACATCGGCGGCGGGAGTCGTTTCGCTGCAACTGCTGGGTCATTTCGATGACCCGACGCTGCCAAAGGCGCTCGACTATCTGGCCACACTGCCTGTCGAATGGAGCAACACCGGCGGGATTCGGTATTGGTACTACTTCCATTACTACGCGATCCAGGCCAACTACCAGGCGGGCGGCGAGTACTGGAATAACTGGCATCCGCGAGTGCGGAAAATGCTGCTCTCACGGCAGAACAAAGACGGCAGTTGGGACGTACCCGGCGGCACAGCAGAGACGGGTGCCGTAGTCGGGACGAACAAGGTGTACTGGACGGCGATGTCGTCGCTGATCCTCGAAGTCTACATGCACTATCTTCCGGCTTATCAGAGGTGAGTATGTGACTCGAGATTCTGTCATTCTGAGCGAAGCGAAAAACCCCCGGCGAGCAGACCATTCGTCAGTGGAGATTCTTCGTTTCGTTCAGAATGACAGCGCACCAGCTCAGAATCACAGCGCACTCGCTCAGCATGACAGACGACGGCTGCCTCTATTCGCGTCTGTGATCTGTCTGCTGTTCCTGCTGGCCGGAGAACGATCCGAGGCAGGCGAACAAACCGGCTCAATTCGCGGAATGATCGACGGTGACGGTGCCTTGCCGACAACGGTCGTCGCTGTAGATCGTAAGACGCGGAAGCGACACCCCGGGACCGTCGATGCGGAGTCACGTGCCTTTGAGATCAGCGGGCTGCGGATCGATGTGACGTACGACTGCGTGCTGGATTTCAAGGATGGCGTCCGGCTCGAAGGAATTAATCTTCACGTCCCACCGTCGGATTACGTCGAGGAACAACCACTGTCAAAAGAAGACGTCGAGCCGATTCGCGGCAAGGTCCAACGGATGAACCGCTTCGAGGACGTCGTCGAAATCAAGACGATTCAGGGTAATATTCAGCATGCGGCGATACTAATCAACAAACTGCGGACGAAACCATTCTTTGGCTCAAAGCCCGGCGAAGTCATCTGGCGGGCGGAACTGTGGCATTTCGAGCGGCCGGAAGAGACGTGGGTCAAAGTGCAGGACGAACTGTTCATCGTGCTGTATCGAGAACGCATTCAGCACGCCGTGTTCAGAAAAAAGTCGCTGACATTCGATTCGGCACTCGGCGGACTGAAGCCGTCCGACAAGGAACCGATTGTCGATCTTGGCGATGTTGAAGCTCCGGACATCAAACCGGGCATTCGTTTACGGACGATCGAACCAGAACCAGAGGCGGCAGGAGACTCGTAATCGTCATTCTGAGTGACACCTGTGACCAAGTGGAAACGTGACCCACCGAGCCACAAACGAGAGAGAGGTCGTGATGAGAACTTTCCGTCTGAATTCGACAGGACGTCTGCTGGCAGTTGTCGCGGTCCTGGCCATGACGGCCGGTTCTGTCGACGCTCAAGATCGACGCGTCGGGACGATCGGTCCGCCGCCGCGCAAGAATCCCCAGCGGCAGACATCGGCCGAGGCGTTTCCGCCGCTGCCGCTGCCGGTGACTCCCCTGCGGCGGAGTGAACCGAAAGCGGAACCGGCGCCACCGCTGTTCTGCGCAAAGCTCAAGTACGGCGACACGCAGGACTACATGCCCAATCCGGGTGACATCGACAACCTGATGCGGCACGCTCGCGCGGAACTTGGACTGTGGTACGGGTGGAAACTGCTCGACCTGAACGAATTGGTGGCTCTGCACAAGGAAGGTCGTGGTTCAAAACTGCCGATGCTGCACATTACGGGTTATCACGAATTCAAACTCGCTGTCGACCAGCGCGAGGCACTGCGACAGTATCTGCTGGATGGAGGCACGATCGTCGCCGATGCCACGCTTGGCAGTCCGGACTTCACGCGCGGATTTCGCAGCGAGATGCGCGCGATGTTCCCCAGCCGGTCGTTCGATCTGCTGCAGCTCGATCATCCGGTGTACCGCGCATACTACAAATACACCAACGTGCATTATTTCGATGTCGAGGGCGGCACAGACTCTGAGATTCAGGGTCCGCCGGAGTTTCTCGGTCTGAATCTCGGCACGCGGACAGCGGTGGTCTTTTCGCCGAATGACATGACGTGTGGCTGGGACGAGTTTATTGCCCCACCCTCAAAGCGGCGCGTGCCGGAAGCTCCGCGTGACAAGGCGATGCTGCCAGCCGATGCGCTGCGCATGGGACTCAATCTTGTCAGCTACGTGGCGGCCATGCGGGAAGTTGGCGCAATCGAGTCGGTGACGCGTCAGGCGGCTGCGCCGACCGAGCGAACTCGGCAGCGATTCACACTCGCCCAACTGAAGCACCAGGGAGACTGGAACCCCGATCCGAACAGCACCTTCCAGTGGCTGCGGCATCTGTCGCTGGAAACCAGTCTGGCGGTGAACTTCGATCTGAAGTCGGTCGACCCGGACGAACCGCGGCTGGCCGAATACCCGTTCCTGTATATGACGGGGTTTCGTGATCCGAAGTTCTCCGACGAACAGATCATCGCTCTGCGGCGGCACATTGACGCCGGTGGCATCCTGTTTATCAACAACTGCTCGGGGTACAGCGAATTCGACAAGCACGTGCGCACCCTGGTGGGCGAGCTGTTCCCCGATCAGCGACTCGCACCGGTCAAGCCCGAGCACCCGCTGCTGGATTCGCTGTTTGACGTCAAGGCAGTACGCGACCGACGCACCGGCGCGCCGCGCGAGGTGCAACTCGAAGGAATCACGGTCCGGGAACGCCTTGTGATTGTGTATTCGAAGGCCGACATGATCACGCAGCTCAAACAGGTAAGCGATCCGTATGGCAACGGGTACGACGCGGAATCCTGTCGGCAACTGGCACTGAATGTTGTGGCTTACGCACTGCAGAACTGAGTGTTTTCACGGCGATGCGTGTGTCATTTTTCACGACGTTCCGCACGACAGTCATTGAAATCTGTATAGAGTCTCGTCGGGCGAACAAACGTCACCCCAGCAATTATCCAACGATACTCATCAGGGAGGCTATTGATGTCCGCTGAGAATCCGCTGCTGTCTTCTGGAGTCGCGTCTGAAGACGATCTGGAGCTGATCCGTCAACTCGGTCGGAGCCGTGATACGCTGAAGACGGAGGTGGCGCGCGTCATCATCGGTCAGGAGCATGTCGTTGACGATCTGCTCACCGCTGTGTTTTCGCGGGGCCACTGCCTGATGATCGGCGTGCCGGGCCTGGCCAAGACGCTGATGGTGCGGACAATTGCCTCGGCGATTGATCTCGACTTCAACCGCATTCAGTTCACGCCCGATCTGATGCCGTCCGACATCACCGGGACCGAACTGGTTGAA
This sequence comes from uncultured Planctomycetaceae bacterium, assembly GCA_964431285.1. Taxonomy (GTDB): domain Bacteria; phylum Planctomycetota; class Planctomycetia; order Planctomycetales; family Planctomycetaceae; genus CAUZFZ01. Next base: position 9,883 of record CAYSJO010000092.1, on the reverse strand, counting down.
GAGGACAAGAGCACCGGGCGTCGCGAGTTTCGCTTTGTGAGGGGGCCGGTCTTCGCCAACATCCTGCTGGCGGACGAGATCAACCGCACGCCTCCAAAAACGCAGGCGGCGCTCTTGCAGGCAATGCAGGAACTGCAGATCACAGTCGGCGGGCAGACCTATGAACTGCCGCGGCCGTTCTTCGTACTTGCCACACAGAATCCGATCGAGCAGGAAGGGACCTATCCGCTGCCCGAGGCGCAACTCGATCGGTTCATGTTCGATATCCGGATTTCCTATCCGAAGCCGGAGGAAGAACTCGAAATCGCCAAGTCGACGACGGCCGACGTGGAGGTCGACGTATCGAAAGTGCTGACCGGTGAGGAGATTATTCGCCTGCAGCAAATCGTTCGGCGGCTGCCGATCAGCGATCATGTCGCCCGGTACGCGGTCGATCTGGCCCGCTCCAGCCGGCCGGAAGACGAAGTCGCGCCCGGTTTCACGAAGGAGTACGTCAACTGGGGTGCCGGGACTCGGGCCGTGCAGTATCTCGTGCTGGGCGCGAAGGCTCGGGCGGCAATTGCCGGTGAGTACAACGTGACGTGCGAGCATGTGCGGAAGGTCGCGCCGCTGGTGCTGCGGCATCGCATCGTGACGAACTTCCATGCGGAGGCGGAAGGGATTTCGTCCGACGACGTGGTTCGTCTGATGATTGAAAACGTCCCCGAACCGGAAGCCGCGGCGTATGTCTGATGCAGCTTCAGGCGTCTCCGTTTGGTTCTGCTGATTCTCCTTTGACCGGCGCGACACCATGCCGACTGCAACCTCGTCACGTTATCGATACCTCGACCCCGGCGCGCTCAGCCAGGTGCAGAACTTGGGCCTGGCGGCACGCACGGCGGTCGAGGGCTTTTTCGCCGGTTTGCACAAGAGTCCGCACAAGGGGTTCTCAGTCGAGTTTGCTGAGCATCGCGAGTACACGCCGGGTATCGACCCGAAACATATCGACTGGCGCGTGTTCGGACGGCGCGACAAGTTGTATGTCAAGCAGTATGAGGAAGAGACGAGCCTGCGCTGTCACGTGGTGCTCGACAAGTCTGCCTCGATGGGATACCGGCTGGACGGCTCGCTGACGAAGCTGGAGTACGGTTCGTACCTGGCGGCGTGTCTCTCGTGGCTAATGGCGTTGCAGCACGACACGGTCGGGCTGATGACGTTCGACGACCAGCTTCGCGACCAGGTGCCTCCGCGGCAGGGGGCCGGGCATTTGAAGATCCTGATGGAACTGCTCGAACAGACGGAGCCGGGTAACCGGACAAACCTCGGTGACGTGTTGCATCGGCTGGCGGAAACAGTCAAGCGGCGGTCGCTGATCATCGTGATATCCGACCTGCTCGATGACCCGGATCAGGTTGTCGCAGGGCTGAAGCACTTTCGGCACAGCCGGCATGATGTGATCGTGTTCCACGTGCTGGACCCGGCCGAGCTGATGTTTCCGTTCGACGATGTCAGCCGGATTGAAGACATGGAAACCGGCCGCGAACTGACGGGCGATCCGCAGGCGTTTCGTAATGCGTGGATGGAGGAGATAGAGAAATTCCTGGACACGATCCGCCGCGGTTGCCGGACGGCGCAGATTGATTACGTTCTGGCCCGGACAGACGCGCCGCTGGACCGGTTCCTGGGGACGTATCTGGCGCGGCGTTTGCGGGCAATGAAGAAATAAGGAGAGTTAACAGGCAGGGATGCCGGACACATGACGACGGGCATTGAGCGTGTCGTCGAGCGATTCGACGTGGACAGCGTCGACAACGAGGACTGCAACCGGATGTTCCTGAACCCGATATTCCTGATTGGCCTGGCAACGGCGGCCATCCCGCTGATCATTCACCTCAGTCGGTCGCGGCAGACCAAGAAGGTCCGACTGTCGACAACACGCTTTCTGACCGACAACTTCGTGCGGTCGTATCGCATGAGCCGGCTGAAGGAACTCATGTTGCTGGCCGCCCGGATGGCGCTGTGCGCGTTGTTTGCGCTGGCTCTGACGCAACCGTTCCTCAAGAGCGACAGTTCCTCGCTACTGGAATCCACCGAGCGGCGGACGGTCGTCTTCGTACTCGACAATTCGGCCAGCATGTCGTACCGCGAAAACGATCGCTCGCTGCTGGACCGTGCGCGCGAGGCGGCACTGAAAGTGCTGGACGAACTGGATGAGGGGGATGTGGCCTCGATGGTTGTCTGTGGTCGGACCGGGTCTGGAACGGAAGCGATTTTCGACGAACCAGTACCCGACCTTGGCGACGTGCGTCAGGCGATTGAATCCACTCAGACGACCGGACTCGGGACTGACTTGAGCGGTGCGGTCGCGCGGGCGGAGCAGATTGTGGCCAGCGGTCCGAGCGATGCCAGCCGCGAGATCTACGTTTTCAGTGACCTGCAGGATTCCGGTTGGGAATTGCGTGACGACTCCGTGCCGGCGGACGTGGCTGCCGAATGCACTTACGTCTTTGTCAGCGTGCGGCCCGAGCAGCCGCAGAATCTGGCCGTGACCGCCGTGCAGTATACGGCCAGCCGGCCGGTCGTCGGGGTGCCGTTTGAAATCCGGCCCCACATTCGCAACGACGGCGACGGCGCGGTGCCGTGTGATGTCGAGCTGTTCATTGACGGTAAGAAAGTGGGTGAGCAGCATCTGGACGGAATCGCCGCGGGCCGCTGGTCCGTGCCTGTGTTTCATCACCGGTTCGAATCTGGTGGCTGGCATTCCGGTTATGTGCAGGTCTATGACGAGACGTTGGACGCGGATAATCGCCGGTACTTTGCCGTCGAAGTTGTCGGATCGATTCGCGTTCTGGCGGTCAACGGAGCACCCTCGGCGGTACGCCGCGCGGATGAATTGTTCTTCCTTGATGCCGCCCTTCGAGCTGGTTCCTCCGAATCCAGTGCGGTCGACATGGATGTTGTGGTGGGCGCGCGGTTGGGAGATACCGAACTTGACTCCTATCAGATTGTTGTGCTCGCCAATGTCGGGCAGCTCACGGCGAAGGCAGTCGAACAGCTTGAGGCGTATGTTGATGGTGGACGGAATCTGCTTGTGTTTTCAGGCGATCGCACCAGCACTGCGTTTCACAATCAGTCACTGGTCGGGAGCAACCGGATGCACGGTGGTCTTCTGCCAGGACCGTTGACGGGAGTTATCGGCGACGCATCGTCGGAAGAACCGCTGGCTGGCGTGGGCGAGGTCGACTCGAATCACGTCGTGCTGGCGTCATTTGAAACGGATGATGATCCCGGGGCTTCGAACCTGCTGAGCAGTGTGACGCTGAAGGCCTGGCACGGGATTGATCCGGGCGACTCTCGCGTGTTGATGCGGACGACAACCGGCGAGCCGTTACTGTGCGAACGCGACTTCGGTCGCGGCCGGGTCATGTGGTTCGGCAGCACCTGCGATCACGACTGGACCAACTTTCCCGCGCGGCCTGCATTCCTTCCCTGGCTGTATCGGCTCATTGGGTACCTCGCGCAGGAACCGCTGGGCGAGAGCAACGTGTTTCCCACTGGCGAGCATGTCGCGCTGCCGGTGTCCGGTCTCGATGGGCTGCCACAACTGCTGATTCGCAAACCGGACGGAACGGTGTCGCACGCACAGCCAGGCAAGCACGGTGCGGGTTCTCTGTCGATTCCCGAGACCGACCAGGCGGGAGTCTACGCCGTGTATTCGGCGGATGATGAAGATCAGTCGCGGCTGTTCGTCACGAATCCCGAAGCATGGGAATCGGACCTGACTTATCTGGATGATGTGCTCGCCGAATCGGCTGCGGCGGACGACGAGTCGCTGTCACGCGTCGAGCGGATCGAACAGGGCGTGAAAGAAACGCTGCTGCCCGGTCGCCCGTTTGTTGTATTCGTCGCCCAGCCTGCGGACGTCAGCAAGCTGTCGGCAGGAGCCGGTCGCGGTCTACGGCTGTGGGACTGGTTCCTGATGCTGGCTCTTGCGGTCGCTCTGGTCGAACCGTGGTTCGCCAATCAGATCAGCCTGCGGCATTACCTGAAACAAGCGGAAGCCAACTGAAATGTCTCTTCCAGGCACCATAATTCTGGCTGCGTTCGAATTCGAGGGCGTGAATCACGCCTGGCTCTGGCTGCTACTGATTGCCGCTGGTGGCTGGGCCATGTTTCACACGTATCGCAGTATCGCCGAACGCAGTCGGCCGCGCGTGGCCTGGGGCCTGATGGCACTGCGTATGGCCGGGCTGATCGCTTTGCTCCTGGCTCTGTCGAAACCAACGTGGACCGACGAGGACGAACTCGTCGATCCTGGCCGGCTCGCAGTCGTGCTGGATAATTCAGTGTCGATGTCGCTCGAGGGGCGATATGCGAAAGCGATCGAGGCGATCGATCAATTGCGGAGTGATCTGCGCAACTCGTCGGATGGACCGGCTGTGGAAGTCGACGTGTTCGATCTTTCCGGACAGCCACTTGAGGAGATGCCCGATGCCCCGCGAGCTGAACGCAGCGATCTGCAGCTCGGATTAACACAGGCAGTCACGCGACTGCGGTCGCGGCCGCTGGTCGGAGTTGCGCTGATCAGCGACGGCGTCGACAACACCGGCCGGACCGACAACCTCAGACTCGCCGAGCTGCCCGTGCCGGTTTATACGATCGCGTATCAGAGCAACCCGGATGCCAGTCAGCTTGATCTGGAAGTGCGACCGCCGACGGCTCCCGAGAAAGTCATCGTCAACGACAAGGTCAAAGTCTCCGTGCCGATCGTGAAGAGCGCCGGCGGCGACGTGACCGCTACGGTGTCAATCCGACGCGGCAGCAATGTTGAAACGACACAGGACGTTACGCTCAGCGGCGGCGACGGGCAGCAGACGGTCGACATGACGTTTACTCCCGCGCAGATCGGCAGCTTTTTGTACACGGCGACCGTCGAGACCGACAGCGGTGAGCAGCTGCTGGCCAACAACGCGCGGCACTTCCCACTGGAGGTTGAAGGCGATTCGATTCGCGTAATCTATGTCGAAGGCTTTCTGCGGTTTGAGTATCGGTATCTGAAGAACCGTCTGGTCGACGATCCGGACGTAGATCCGCTAACGCTCGTCCGGCGGGCGAACCCGGATCATTCCGACGATACGCGGCCGCTCATTTCCGCCGAGCGTCTGGAAAAAACAGACCTGGTGATCCTTGGCGATATGGACGGCGACTTTCTGTCACCGGCCGAGTACGAACTGCTGACAAACTGGCTGGAGTCGGGCAAGGCGCTGCTGGTGCTGGGTGGATACCGGTCATTCAGCGAAGACGGTTTCATGTCGACGCCGCTGGCGGGCGTGCTTCCGGTTGTGTTTGCCAAACAGGAGCCGCGGCAGTCCGAAGAGCCGTTCACGTTCGAACTGACAGCCAGCGGACGGCAACATCCGATCTTTGAAGTCAGTGGTGATCGCGTCAAAGACATCGCCATGTGGAACAGCACGCCGCCGCTGCTCGGCTGCGGACTCGTACGGCGGGCCAAAGCCGGAGCCGAAGTGCTCGCCGTTAATCCCGGTGTCGACGTGGACGGCGAACCGGCGGTTGTGATTGCGATGGGCCGATACGGATCCGGGCGGACGATGGTCATCACGGCCGATACGACGTGGAGGTGGACAAGGCTGACGCGCGTTGTGGGCCGCAGCGATACGCTGTATTCGCGGTTCTGGAGCCAGACGGTCCGCTGGCTGACTGGACGCGAACTTGAACAACGCCAGGCTCGGCTGGTCGTGTCCACAGACAAACCGGATTACAAGGTCGGCCGCGAAGTCCGCATTCGTGCGGTCCGCGGATCGGACGTCGCCGATTCCGATGCCGTGGGCGAGTTGACTGTGGAAGTGACCGATGAAGCCGGTCAACGGTTCCCGGTCCCGGTGAAGAGTAATTCGGCCGAGCCGGACACTTTTGTCGGGAATTTTTATCCGTCGGCCGGCGGGCGTTACCGGATCGATGCCGGTCTCGAAACCGGAGGAGAACTGCAGGCGAATCAGGAGGCAGACTTCATCGTGTTCGGCTCAGAGTTGGAGCTTGCAGACACGGGAACGAACCCAGGTCTGCTCAAGTCGATTGCGGATCGCACTGGTGGTGTCTCGGTCAACATTGCGAATGTCTCTGAGTTGTCCAGCAAGATTGAACGCCGCGAGCGACGGTACTCCCGAGTGGAACGGACGGAATACTGGAATTCGTCGTGGCTGTTTCTGTTCTTCCTGGCCACGGTCAGCAGTGAGTGGGTGATCCGTCGCAAGCAACGCATGGTGTGATGGATTTCGTGTTGAGGCGATTCACAAGATGGAGCGGAAGTCATGAGCACAAACACGTGGTCACAGCTCGTCTCTGAGCTGCAGGACGTCCGGCAGCAGTGGCGCAGCAACAAACTCCTTGAGGGTTCGCTGCTGACTGTCGCGCTGGTCATTGGTGTACTGCTGCTGCTGGTCCTGGCTGACAATCTGTGGCAGCCGGGCGTGCTCGGGCGGTTGCTGCTGGCGACCGTTCTGTGGGGTGCGGCCGCCATGACGGTCAGCGTGTTTATCGTGCGCCGCTGGGTTGATCAGAAACGCGACGATTATTTCGCTGTACTTGTTGAGAACCGGCATCCGGAGCTGGGCAATCAGCTCATCAATGCGTTACAGCTCGGTCGCGGTGGGGAACTCGGCTCGCCGCAAATCATTGACGCAGTCGTTGAGGACGCGACGCGGTCGACCATCGATCTCGACATGACCGACTGCGTCGACTGGCAACCGGTCCGACGGGCGCTCGTGTCGGTCGGCGTCGTCGCGCTGGTGATGCTGGGTTACGGCGTCGGGTTTACACCGTTGTTTGCCAATGGACTCGGCCGCGTGCTTTTGCCGGCGGCGGGCATTGAACCCTACCGTTCGACCGAAATCGTCGAATCGTCGATCCAGCCGAAGGATGGCAAGCGGTATCCAGAGGGATCGACGATCGACGTGTCCGTCGAGGTGGGTGGTCGTGTCGTCCCGCAGCAGGCGACGCTGCATGTGTCCCGTGACAGCGAGGACTTTGCGGAGATTCCGCTGCTGACTGATCCCGCAAGCCGATCGGTCGCGACTCGGTCGTTCGCACTGGCGCTGCCGGATGTGTCACGCAACTTCGAGTTCTTTGTAACAGCCGGTGATGATGTCTCGGGACTGCGTTCGATCGAAATCGTGAAGCGACCTCGGGTCGACAACCTGGCAATCCAGACGACTCCGCCTGAATACACGGGATTGCCGTCGACCGTGAGCGAAGAAACCTCTGGCGATTTCGCGGCGTTGCCGGCAAGTTCGGTTCAGTTGACAGTCAGCGCATCGAAGACACTGCGCAGTGCCACGCTGGAGGCCGAGGACGGAACGACGATCAATCTGACAAAGTCGAGTGAGGCCCGGACGTGGCGGACGTCGTTTGTCGTGTGGAGCAGTGACATCAATGAGTCGGAAGCCATCCCGGCGCTGCGCATCAACGCTCCGTCACGATATCGGCTTCGGCTGATTGATACGGATGGCTACGAGAACGCCGAGCCGATTTGGCATGCCGTGACGTTGCTGAGAGATCAGGCTCCGACGATCGCGATTCCTGTTCCCGGACGGGACGTGCAGTTTCGACCGAGCGATCCGCTGGCACTGACGATCGCAGCCCGCGACGACTACGGGCTGGCAGACGTGCGCGTTCTGTATCGAGTGAACGACGGCGCGACCGTGCATGAACTGTCGAGCTTGGATCCACCGACGGACGCTCGAGTCAAAGTCGAGCACCAGGTGAAGTGGACGCTCGCCGAAGCCGGGGTCGGATCGGGTGATCTGGTGCAGTTCTGGGCGGCGGCCACAGCCCGGAATGAGTTGACGGGTCCGGGCGAGTCAGTCTCGCGTCGGTACACTATCTTTGTTGTGACTCCCGAGGAGATTCTGGCCCGGCTCGAACTGCAGTCGGATGACTACGAAGCCGTGTTGACCGAGTTGATTCGCCTGCAGCGAACGAACCGCGTACAGACAGCGTCCGGCGGGGACTTTGCGAAGCTCATCCAACGCGAGGCGAGGATTCGGACCAGCACGGCGGTCTTGGCGCGAGCGATGCGGAAAGCGACCCTTCCGACCCTTTCGATGATCGACTCGCTGGATGTGCTGCACGCGGGCCCGATGGCTGACGTGATTCGTCTGCTGGAAACCGGGCGTGACAGTGCCGTCGCTCAGGCGGCAAAGGCCCGCGATGATTCGCTGCCCGTTCAGGACGCTATCGTTGCCGAACTGGAACGATTGCTCGAACGGCTCAGACGTAACAACGCCGCTCGTAAGGAACTGCGTCGCATCCGGAAAAAAGACGAGGCGATCTATAAAGACCTGACCGATGCACTCGGTGAACTGGCCTCGGACCTGCGCGATCTGATCATCGATCAGACGGAACTCGTTTCGAAACTCGAGAAGATGCCGAAAAAGCCAGTTGATGAACTGAATGAAGAGGAGCTGGGGGCACTCAAGGATTTCGATGAGTTCGAAGAAAAGTGGTCGAAGTGGAAGAAAGGGACGGTCGACGATCTCACAAAACTGCCAACGGGGTTCATTGACGATTTCGGACTGCGGTCCGACGTGAATACGGTCTTTGAGGAAATCGAAGCCGTCGCGAAGCGACCGAAAACTACGAAGCTAGAAGTCGCGCTCGAAGATGCCGGCAGCAGCAAGGCGACGGAGATGCTTGAGGATCTCGAGACTTGGATGCCCGACGCTCCGGATGCCCTGCAGTGGGTCATGGAGGAACCACTGGATCAAAAGCCGATGCAGATGCCGGAGATGCCGCTGCCCGATGCGCTCGAGGACCTGATCGGTGATCTGCTGCAGGAAGCCGAAGAGTTCGATGAGGAAGCGGACGACATTACGTCGGCCTGGGGCGACAATCTGAACCAGGCGGGCTGGGGTGTTTCAGACGGACCAATCAGTAACTTCTCGGCGAAGGGCAAGACCGGCAACGACTTGCCGAACAATCATGAAGTCACCGGCCGCGCCGGTGACGGGCGCCGGGGCAAGTCGACCGGTCAGATGGTCGGAGATACCGCCCGCGGTCTGGAAGGTCGCAAGACACCCGCGCGTCTGAACAACGAACGCTACGAACCTGGCAAGCTCAAGGAGGAGGGACGTCTCGATCCGAACGGATCGACCGGCGGTGGCAAGAAGGCTGGTGCCGGTCAACGAGGACTGCAGGGAGGCACACCGCCGGACTTCGTGAAAGAGATGGAACGCCTCAGCACCAAGCAGACCGGAATGCGGGAGAAGGCCGAGCAGATTGCCCGGCAACTCAATACGGACGGCATTTCAGGGCGGCGACTCAACCGCGCGATTGAGCTGATGGAGAGTGTCGAGGACGACCTGCGTGATCTTCGGTACGAGGACGCAGCCCGCAAACGGAAAGTCGCGATGCGACAGCTCAAAGCGGCTTTCAGCGATTTCGATCGAACAACCGGTGTACAACTCAGCCAGGCCCGCGACCTGCCTCCCGAGCTTCGTGAAGAACTGCTGCAGTCGGCGGACGAGGGTTTCCCGGACGGCTACGAGTCGTTGCTGGAGAATTACTACCGCGCGTTGTCCGAGGCCGAGAAGTGAGTTGACCGGGCATCCTAGGCATAGCGAAGGATCGCAAACCGGACGACACATGTGGCGTAGACGTTCTTTGCTTCGCTCAGAATGACAGTGAGGACAGTCGATGCGAGGCGCGTATCACCGGAATTTGTGTGTGTTCATTGTCTCGCTGGCGACTTCGTCTTCAGCTCTGGCGCAGGAGTGGCATCTTTCCGAATGGAAGTGTCGCGCTGTCGTCCAGATCAGTCAGCCGTCCTCAGACAAGGACGTTGACACGGCTTCTGTTCGTGTCCTGTGCCAGGGTCGTGCGAAGTCGG
>CAYSJO010000091.1:0-17552 GCA_964431285.1 uncultured Planctomycetaceae bacterium | reverse complement strand
GCGATGTCAGAACAGCACCATCATTCCCCGAACCGTCGCGGTATGCTCTCCTTCCTCTTCTTGAGGTGATTCGTACCTCGTTCGACTCAGGCCGGCTCCGTCCGGCCGACTGCAACCAGACCGCTTTCACCAACACATTCCGGCGACGAACCTCTTTTTTAACCGTGTGCTGTTGGAGCCGGATTGAGATGGCTGACCCTGCACGACTCAGTCGACGTGATCCGCAGATCATGGAGATCGTGTTCGCTCGGAACGGGGCGTCCACCAATGACGTTCTCGACGCAATGGACGATCCGCCGTCGCGGACGTCGGTGCGGACCATTCTCCGAATCCTCGAAGACAAGGGGCATCTGCGGCATCGCGTGTCCGGGCGCGAATACATTTACCGCCCAGTGCAGAGTCGCAGGAAAGCGGCGTCTGGAGCATTGCGGCGCGTGCTCAATACATTTTTCGAAGGGTCGTTGTCGCAGGCTGTGGCGACCCACCTGTCGAATGAACGCAACTTCGACGACGACGACCTGCAACGGCTGGAAGCACTGATCGCCGACGCTCGGCGGAAGGAATGGTCCGACTACCGGGCTACAGCAGCGCGTTTCAATTCAAAGCGTGGCTTCCGGGGCATCCCCTGGGGATGAAGGATTTGATCAATGACGGGAAGGCTCGCAAGCGGGCCGTGAAGATTGCTCTACCGCGCGGCGTGACGCTGGAAGGCCGGGTCGTGGACGACCGGGGAGATCCGCTGGTGGATGTGCGAGTCGCGTCCAGTACAAGGACGGACGATGATGGCCGGTTTATTCTGGCATCGATGGTTGCCGCCTATGAGTACAACGTTCAGCTCTGGCGTCGTGGCTATGTGGGAATCACGACGACGGCTGACCACGAGACTGCGACCGGCGGACACTGGACGGTCACACTGGTGCCGGAACGCGTGGTCAAAGTGGAAGGTGTCGCCAGGTTCTCGGACGGCAATCCCGTTCGAAATTCGAAGATCGAATTCAAACTCAAACCGCTGGGTGCAACGCACACTCTGGACGAACGCATTCGCGGCGTGCGATGTGAGACAAGGTCCGATGGGAGCTTCACGGTCACGCTGCCGGAAGAGATCGAGTATTCCGGCGTGGCTACGGCCTTCGAAACAGTCAAGTTCAACATTGGCCGCACATGGAGGTGCCCGTTCCCGAAGGTGGGTGCCACAACCGAACTGCTGGAGCTGGTCTTTGAGAATCGGAATTGCATCAGATTGAACGTCACGCATACGAATCGACTACCTGAGTCGTTGAAGCTGAATCTGAGTTGTCGTTTCGAACGCCGGCGCACGATGGAAGAGCAGACGATTCCTGTCACGACCAGGAACGTTGTGTTCGATCGGCTGGCTGCGGGCGATTACGAGGTCTCCGTTGTGGTTACGTCGGCCGAACATTGGAACTGGAGTCAGGCGGTCACGATTCCCGCCGGAGATGCGCCACAGACTGCGGACGTGACGATTCAGATCCCCGAGCTGCATTTTGGAGACGTCGTCGCAAAGTTTGTGATGCCCGACGGAAAGACGCCGCTCCGTAACGGCAGAATCTGGATCGATTCGTCTAGCGGATGGGGCGGTGCGCAAACCGACGAACAGGGGCGATTACTGTTGAAAACTCTGCCCGCCGGTCGTCTGCAATTGACGCCGCGCGGAGTCAGCGGGGTAGCGGAAGCTCCCGTTATCGCGCGCGTCGAAGGCGAAAAACTGACGAACCTGGGCACGTTTCGGCTCAAGCGTGAAGACGAGGTCTATGGCTGGGTTGAGGGCACGTTGAAATACGATGACGGCAGCCCAGTGTTGGGGGCCGTCTCAGACGGTCTTGCAGTCGGTGTATCAACGGCAACAACCATGCAGCCGATGGGCTTTCGTGGAGCCCGCATTGGCCAGGACGGTCGGTTTCGGATACGGATTCCAGCCGGTTGGCACGACCTGATTTTTGATCTGACCAACGCGGCCGGCTGGATGGGCGGCAGTCAGAATCGGTCTTCCTTTCGGCCGAAGTATCCGCCCGACGGCGGCTTCGAGCGATTAACGGCTCGCATCAGCATCGAGGCGGGCAAAACGATTCAACGGGATCTGGTGCTGAGGCGGCCGAAAGAGAATCGCAAGCTCGACATCAAATGGAAAGTGCCCGATGCCGAACGGGTCTTCGTGACGACTGTTGTCGCGGCAGACGGAATTCGACTGACAAAAACCGTATGGCCGCGGAGCGAAGGTGACTCTGGCTCGAATGAGCCGACGTTCCAGCTTGATGATGTGCCTGCAGGGCGCTGTACGGTCGTGCTGAGAACAAACGGTGATCCGTACTTCGCGCTTAAGACTGTCGACACGAGTCAGCCAGAGCCAACGGTCGAATTCGATTCGGCCGAAAGCAGTAAGCTGGCCGTGAGACTTTCCACACAAGATGGGACACCCCTGCGCGGTCTGGGGTTGAATGTCAGCACTCGCCTGGCCGGGCAACTGCTTGGCGTGTGTGTGGTTTCTCCGGTCACAGACAGACAACCGATACGCAGCGAACGGAAGCATCGTGCCCTGCGCGAACTTGACGACGGTACGATGATTGTGAGCGGTCTGGGGCTCGGAAATTACATCGTGACGGTTACCAATGGTGACTGGAAACACGAGCATACGCTCAGCATCGGCAAGGGTGCGGGAACTTTCATCGATTGGATCCTTGATGAAATCGGCCAGCTTGTCAGACGCACGTTGAAACCACTTGTTGACGATTCTCTGGAATAATGTGCGCGGCGGCCGAGAATCTACCTGAGCTGAACGTCCTGGCGTCGGGCCACGGACAACCGAGCCGGCGATGGCCAAGGCCCGCGGCTGGCGCCGTCGGCTCACTTCGAGTGCTGGCGTAAGCCCAAAAACAACACAAAGAGGGAGAATGACTGTGAGCATCCGCGTCCATGCCATGCTTGTGCTGCTGTCATTTGTCGTTTTTACCAGGACCGTCCGCGCGGAAGCTCCCGCCCGACTGGATCGCGACAACCTGATGCAGTTCCGAGGTCCAGACGGCGGCGTGCTGCCAGTGAGAACGGCTGCTGACTGGCAGAAGCGTCGCGCGGAGATTCTTCAGGGAATGCAGGCTGTCATGGGACCGTTTCCGGGAGACGACCGACGAGTGCCACTGGATATCAAGGTCGAAGAGGAAGCCGACGCAGGCTCGTATATTCGGCGGTTGATTACCTACCAGTCCGACGCGGATTCACGCACACCTGCGTACCTTTGCATTCCGAAAGACGTGCTTGATGACAAACGGAAAACCCAGGCGGTGTTGTGTCTGCATCCGACTGATAACACGGTCGGGCATAAGGTTGTCGTAGGCCTGGGCGGCCGTGCCGGGAGAGGATATGCGGCGGAACTGGCCGAGCGTGGTTATGTCACACTGTCGCCGTCGTATCCACACCTTGCGAACTACTGGCCGAATCTGGGCGGGTCTGGATATGTCAGTGGCACGATGAAGGCCATCTGGGACAACTCCCGCGGACTCGATCTGCTGGCCTCGCTGGACAACGTCGATGACTCGCGCGGATTCGGTGCGATCGGTCATTCGCTCGGCGGACACAACTCGATCTACACAGCGGTGTTTGACAAACGCATCACCGTTCTGGCCAGCAGCTGCGGATTCGATTCCTACACTGACTACTACGATCGTGCCGAACGAGTGTGGTATTTCGACCGAGGGTGGTGCCAGATTCGCTACATGCCGCGGATGTCGAACTACCGTGGCAAGCTGAACGACATCCCATTCGATTTTCAGGAAATGCTGGGGGCGCTGGCTCCGCGCCCGTTCTTTGTGAACGCTCCGTTGCGCGATGGCAATTTTCGCTGGAAGAGCGTCGATCGTTGCGCGGCTGCGGCACGTCCGGTGTATGAACTGCTCGGCGCCAAAGACAACCTGACGATGCGCCACCCGGACGCGGAACACAGTTTTCCAGAGGACATGCGGAAAGAGGCATATGAGGTGATTGACTCAGTACTCCGTCCTGAGAAGTGATTTTCCGAAGACCAGGAACACGGCTATCCCGCTGAACCGGACCGTCCACACCGCGTATGATCGGGCTGTCGATTCTCAACGGAGATATTCGATGGAACTGATCCCGATTTCCTGCCATCACTGCGGCGCACCGCTTCACATTCCGCCGCAAACCGATCTGGTCACCTGCCAGCACTGCCTGACGCAGCTCGCCGTGCGACGAAATGAGTCCGTGGCGTGGACGGAAAAACTCGACGAAATTGATGAGCGAACGGACCAGCTCAGGGACAGTGTGGCCTGGCTGTATTTCCAGCGAGAACTGGAGAACGTGGATCGCGGCTGGTTGGGACAACAGCAATCCTGGCAGCGGGCAGACAGTCGGAGACGTAACAGCGCAGACACCTTCTTCGGCTGGGGAATTGTCGTCATTGCAGTGTTTCTGGCGGTCCTCGTCGTTCTGAGCGAGAGCGGGAGTATATTGGCCGGCCTGTGTCTTGGGACTCTTGGTCTAGTTGGACTGATCGTGGCGCTTTTCGAAAACCAGGCTCGTGATCAGGCACGATTAAGACGGCTGCGTGCTGCACTTCGCTACAGTCACAACCGAGAGCTGGCAAAACGGCTTTACGAGCAGCAGCGTGCCGATCTTCAAGAAAGATATTTTCCCACCGGATGGACGACCGACGAGGATTGCGAAGAAGACGAGTATCTCCTGGTCGACATCAGCGAGGAAGATAGTGAGCCAGTACTGACGATCCAGCTGTGACGCTGTCACCAACTTTTGTTAGTAATTCTAGGCCGTCTTCTTTGGGCAGCAGCAGCTCTGTGCGGGAACCGAGTTTGATCATGCCGACCTGCTCGCCGCGATCCAGTTCGTCGCCCGGCTTCAGCCAGCACACGATGCGGCGGGCGATGGCTCCCGTGATCTGACGCACGATCATGCGACGGTGCGGAGCAGCGTTCTCTTCAAGCCGAATGGCCAGTTGTTCGTTTTCCCGCGCGGACTCGGGACGTAAAGCATTCAGGTACCTACCGGGTTTGTATTTCACTCCGATGACATGTGCGGCAACGGGCGAGCGGTTGATGTGCACGTTGAAGACGGACAGGAAAATTCCGATCTCAATTGCCGGGCCGCCGATGAAGTCGTCTTCAACTTCTTCGATGTGCACGACTTTGCCATCCGCCGGTGAGATGACTTCGCCAGGACCTGTCGGAATGACGCGGTGCGGATCACGGAAGAACCACAGCATCTCGACGCCCAGCAACCACAAGGCCACATCCGCCGTCCAGAGTATGTAAGTCAGCCAGGCGGGTGTGATGTCACGTGTCAGCAGTACGCCCAGTAGCCCCGTGGCTGGTGTCCAGAACAGTGTCAGAAACACAAACAATTCGGCTAACCCGACGCGAGCGAATGGCAGGCGGTCTCGCCAGGTAAATGGATCGTCGGACTCTTCCCAGTGACAGTCGGTCTGGTTGCGGTGGAACTTGAGATCACGCGAATCGAGTACTTCGTGCGGAACTCCTGTGGGCTCACCTTTGCGACAGGCCTGCATCCGTTCGACGAAACCCTTGCGAAACGTCTTCAGCCACGAGCGGCGGCTGCGTCCCCAGGCCTGTTCCAGATGAATGATGATGCCGCCACCAGGCTGGATGTCTCGGACCTGCGGGTCCATCGGTTCCAGAGACAGTCGGCCTCCTGAGGATTCAGAAGCTGGTTCGTTCATATGTTGATTTCAAGACGACCGTCGGACGCGGCCACGTAGACATCTGAGTTTTTTCAATGGTGTTGTGGGAGTTTTTCAGGACATTTTGAGAATTGCAATGAGTGGGCTTCCGGCTTTTGTGGGTGCAGCAGTGTAGCGGGATTCCGAATGCCGTTCCCGAGTCTTCCACAGTCGGAACAGGATGCGGATCCATTTGAATGCCAGAGCCCGCACCGCCGCGTTGTGCTTCATGCCACGCGAGCGGCGATCCTCAGGCCACGCTTTTGCCCATGGGCTCCATTTCCGGGAGTGATCCGCGAATTCGTGGAATGTCTGACGCAGGAATTTCGGACACACGTGACGGCGTTTGACCGCCCGACGGACCTCGCTGTCGCTATCGATGCTCGGCGGTTCGCCGTGACCTTCTTAATCACCAACGCCGTTGCCGAATGAGCCGCCATCGAAACTCTCCGTGCCGAATACAGATCGCTGTCGTTCCAGGTACTCGTCTTTGGACATGGCGGCCGAGTGCTGTTCCAGCACGGCTTTGGCTTCTGACGCATCATCGGAGAGAAGGTCGACGGCCATCATGGCCAACGTTTTGGCCGGAGCGACATAGCCCGCATCGTGATCGGCGATGCACCAGTTGACCTGGTGATGTGCCCCCGCCGCTCCCGTCATCATGGGATGCAGCACGGGCATGATCTGGCTGAGATCACCAGCATCGGTTGATCCACCTCCATGCGGATAGTCGCGGTATCCATCTGCGCCAAGCACCTGTCCCGCAGCGTCCTTGAACAACTCAGTCAGTCGAGCATCGTTACGAAGTGGCAGGTTGCCCGGAACGGTTTCGATTTCCACGCTGCAACCCATCGCAACGGCGGCCCCGCGCAGTGCCCGGTCAACCTTGGCGGAGGCATCCAGAATCGCGTCCGCTGTTTTTCCTCGTACGTAAGTCTCCATGGTGACCTCGGCCGGGACGATGTTCACCAGATCGCCGCCCTTCGTAATGATCGGATGCACACGCACGCAGTCTTCGTCTTTGAACGTCTCGCGTTGAGCATTGATCGCACTGAGTGCCAGCTGCGCCGCGTTCAATGCGTTGATGCCACGTTCGGGAAATCCTCCGGCATGCGATGCTTTGCCCAGGAAGCGAATGTTCTTGGCCACGAACCCGTTTGAAGAGGCACCGACCCCCATCTCGCCTTCACTGACTTCCGGGCTGGTCGAGTGAATCATGACGGCCATGTCGATGTCGTCGAAATGTCCGAGCTTGATGAGTTCCTGCTTACCGGTCAGGAAGGAAGTCTTGCCTTCGTGGACAAGGCCCAGTCGATAATCGATTTCGACATACTCCTCAGCCGGGACGGCGAAGAACACGACGTTACCGGCGAGATTCTCGGCAACGCCACTGGCGGAAAGTCCCATCGCCGCGCCCATCAGGCCGGCAATCTGAGCATTGTGCCCGCACGCGTGCGCGGCCCCGGTTGTGGGATCGGCTCGAGGGTGGTCCGGCACCTGCAGGGCATCGAGTTCACCCATCAGGGCGAGGGTCGGTCCCGGTCGAGCCCCTCGTAGCACTGCCTTCACGCCCGTGATGGCCAGTCCGTCATCGTGAGGCAACCCGAGATCATCGAATTGCTGTTGAACACGGCTGGCGGTCCGATGCTCCTTAAAGCCAAGTTCCGGCGCGTCCATGATCGACTCGCCGACGCCCACAATGTCGTCGCGACGAGCATCGATTGCATCGCATACTTGCCGCTTCAAAGATTCACGTTCTGTCATGATGATGGTCCAGCTAAACGGGGAGATCTTCAACGGTTGCGTCGGTCGATTCGTAACGGATTTCCAGGCCCGGGATGTGGTACGGGTGATTTGCATCGACATCGAGCTTCTGCTGAGTCACCTGCTCGATGGCGCGCAGACTATCCAGATCCTCGTGCTGGCAGAACGACAGAGCGATGCCTTCGGCCCCGGCACGACCCGTACGGCCGATGCGATGGACATACACGTCGGGGTCTTTCGGCAGGTCGTAGTTAATCACGTGTGAAATGCGGTGCACGTCGATGCCTCGTGCCGCCACATCCGTTGCCACAAGGACTGTGATTTTCCCCTTGCGAAAATCCTTGAGGATCCGCGTGCGTGCGTTCTGAGTGCGGTCGCCGTGAAGTGCATCTGCGTCGATGTCTCGCTCCTTCAATTCTTTGGACAGTCGCCGGGCCCCGTGCTTCGTTCGCGTGAACACCAGCACGCTGCCGGTCTCGCGCCGCTTCAGAACATGCGTGACGAGAGCCAGTTTCTTGCGGAACTCGACGAACATCACGCGCTGGTCAATCGTCTCAATCGTGGATGAGGTCGACTCGACCGGCGTCACGTCTATCCGCACGGGTTTGTGTAACAGACTTTCGACGAGTTCCTGAATTTCGTCCGGCATTGTGGCCGAGAAGAACAGCGACTGACGGCGATCGGGCAAGTGTGGGATGATCTTTTGCAGGTCCGGCAGAAAGCCGAGGTCCAGCATGCGATCGGCCTCGTCAAGCACGAACACGTCCAGCCGATCCAGCACGACCTGGTCCTGATCCAGCAGATCGATCAGGCGGCCTGGCGTTGCAACCAGGACTTGAACGCCCTTCTTGAGCGCTCGAACCTGAGGTTGCTGGCTGACACCACCGTAGACGGTGGTCAGCCGGATATTCATGTGTTTGCCGAAAGTCAGAATTTGTTCTGAAATTTGCGCCGCCAGTTCCCGGGTCGGCGCCAGCACCAGTACGCGCGGTGTGCTGGGGAGCTGTTTTTTTCGCTTCTTGCCAAGGCTGTGCAGAATCGGAAGCGCATAGGCGGCGGTTTTGCCAGTACCAGTTTGAGCCACGCCCACAACATCGCGCCCCACCATGATCTTCGGAATCGCCTCGGCCTGAATCGGAGTCGGAGTCCGATACTGCTCGGCCGCGATCGCCTTCTTGATCGGCTTGAGCAGTTTGAACTTATCGAACTCTGTCTCAGTCACAGTCTGATCCTTAGAGCGTTTTCGGAATCGCTTCTCCGTGAGCCGTAGGGCTTTGACGGCAGAAGCTACCGTCGAGAAGTCTCGACCGCCATCAGGTGAGGTTCAGCCCTGCCACCTGCGCTGACTTTTGCCGGGCTGGGGTGAATAAGAACTACCCATGCGAACTTCACTCCTTTTCATGTCTGCCCTGGCCGCTGTTGCTCCTGCAACCGCGAGCGACGGAGCGGACTTCCTGCAGGATATTGCTCCGATTTTTGAGCGACGTTGCCTGCAATGTCATAAGACCGGCCAGTCCGAAAGAGGGTTGTCGCTGTCGACCCCGGAGACACTGCATGAGTTGGAGCACATCGTCGCTGGCAATCCGGATGCCAGCCCACTGATCCACGCGGTCACGATGGAGGACGGACCGCAGATGCCGAAAAAGGGCGAATCGCTCAGCACTCGCTGAGTTGAATCTGTCTGCTGCAGATCCGTTCTGACCCGAGTCAGCAAACCCGACGTGAACACTCGCGTTGGCCTCGGGGTCTCTCATCCGGTAAAAGCTCGCCGACTGTTGTCGAAGCGGTAATTGCTCTTCGACATGAACGGGTCAAGAGGCTCGTTTTACGTGACCAGGAAACAGGAATCAGACCGTGCGCTGGACGAAGACCTTTATCCCGACGATGAAAGAAATCCCCGCCGACGCCGAGATCCCGTCGCATCAACTGATGCTGCGTGCCGGACTTGTGCGGCAACTGATGGCCGGGGCGTATACGTATCTTCCACTGGGATATCGGGCCTTGCGCAAAGCCGAAGCGATTGTGCGTGAGGAAATGGAGCGTGCTGGTGCGCTTGAGATCCACATGCCAGCAATTCAGCCGATCGAGTTGTTTGAACGCACGGGCCGGAAAGACGCATTCGGCAACGTGCTGATCAACTTCGAAGTCAAACGCGGCGATCGGCGGGTGCATCTGGCGCTCGGTCCGACTCATGAAGAGGTCGTGACCGATCTGGTCTCAAAGGTCATTAACAGTTACCGGCAACTGCCACTGACGATGTACCAGATTCAAACCAAGTTCAGGAACGAGGAACGTCCCCGGTTCGGCGTGCTGCGAACCAGTGAGTTTCTGATGAAGGACGCGTACAGCTTCGGCAGCAGCGTCGAGCAGCTGAACGAGGCCTACGACGCGATGTACGCAGCCTACTGCCGTATCTTCGCCCGCTGCGGGCTGGAGTATTTTCCGGTTGAAGCGGAAAGCGGGCCGATCGGCGGAGACGCATCGCACGAGTTCATGGTCCCGTCGGGCAATGGCGAGGATCAGATTGTGCGGTGTCCTGGCTGTAGCTACGCCGCCAATCTGGAACGTGCAGACACGGGACGCCAGTCGCCCGGAACGGCTCAGCCCGAGAACTCCGCCGAACTCCAAACCGTCGACACACCCGGGGCGACGAGCATTGAGCAGGTCAGCCGAATGCTGGGTTGCGAACTGACCCAGATAATCAAAACGTTGATCTACCAGGCGGACGATCGGCCGGTCGCCGTTTTGATTCGTGGTGACCACGACGCGAACGAAGGAAAAATCCGTCGGGCTCTGGGTGCAGCCTCAGTTGAACTCGCCGACGACGCCACGGTTAAAGAAGTGACCGGCGCACCGACCGGTTTTGCAGGTCCGGTTGGCATCAAGTGCGATGTGATCGCCGATCACGATGTGGCCGGGATCGTTGATGCCATCACCGGTGCCAACTCCAACGACCAGCATTTGACCGGCGTCAACGTCGGCCGGGATTACAGCCATTCAGGTACGGCCGATCTGCGTGACGCCGCTGACGGCGACCCGTGCCCGCGTTGTGACGGCACGCTCGAAATGGTGCACGGCATCGAAGTCGGACACGTCTTCAAGCTTGGAACAAAGTATTCAACGTCGCTCGAAGCACTGTTCGTTGATGAGAACGAAAAAAGGCACCCGGTCATCATGGGCTGCTACGGAATCGGAGTGAACCGGATCATCGCCTCGCTGTGTGAAACACGGAACGACGACGGTGGTCTGATGTGGCCGCTGTCGATCGCCCCCTACGAGCTGCTGATCATCCCGCTGAACATCGGCGACGAAGAGGTTATGGGCGTAGCGAATCGCTGCTATGAGGAGCTGCAGGCGGCTGGTGTCGATGTGCTGTTCGACGACCGCAAAGCGCGGCCCGGCTTCAAGTTCAAGGACGCCGACCTGATCGGCATTCCGCTGCGACTCGTGATCGGTGGACGCGGACTGAAAGAAGGTGAAGTCGAGATCAAGTGCCGCAGCGATGCGGACGCCGAGAAAGTTCCCGTCGACTCGGCCGTCTCATCGATTCTGGAACGACTGGCAACACAACGTGCGAAAGAAGCAGAGTCGGTGCCTGAGTAGCGTCGATCGCGAACTTTGGACAGACACGATTTTCGGCAGATGCCGAGTCGTATGAGTCTGAAACGTTAGCTCGTTCACTGGTCCTTCGACCGCAGATTCAGTGTGGAAAAGCTCAGACGGCTCGGTTGGCGTTCGTCCGAATCCTGGGAAGCTGTCTGCCGTAACGCGTCTGCGAGTCGGTCCGAGCGTTCGGAACTGCGTTCGATTCGAGATCGGCGCAGTCCCTTGAACTGGCCGAAGTCGTCAAAGCAGTCGGGGGGAAAGCTGCCCAGCACGTTTCGAATGATCCCGCGATTCCAGGCATCGGACGGTAGTGCTTCGTCGGGCATCGCCTTGAAGGCCAGGCGAATACCTGTGAGCACGAATTCCCACACAGGTTCGTCGGCGGCCCGCAGGATTTCCCGCATCTGACTTTGCCCGAACTCGACCGCCCGATCGGGTTCGAATGCGAATTCTTCGAGCTGGAAATTCAGAATCAGATGGCCGCACAGGAGATCGGACCAGCGCTCCGCTTTTCGCCGCAGGCGATCCACCTGCGACAGACTTCCCAGCGGCACGTCCATCCCTTTGACCATCAGGGTCAGTGCCCGATTCCGAGCTTCATTGTGTCCCGCCAGCGTGTGACCAGCGATGGGACTGGCTTGTTTTGAACCGCGCGTCATGTCCATCGCAGTCAGAGTTGCCGCCCAGACTCGCGTGAGGATTTCAGAGACAAAGATTTCGTTCAGAATCGGCACGGCTGACTGCCACAGGTCCAGATGGTCGCCGTTATTGCGATCGGCCGCCTGGCTCGACAGGTCATCAATGTTCCGCAGCCAGTCGATCAATCGCCCGCGGCAGCATTTCCAGTAATTGTGCAGGTGCTCGTCGGAAACCGGCGTTGAACTTTCGATGAGCAACATTGATCGGGCTGATGCGAATGCTGCAGTCTCAGCTATCTGTCTGAGTGAGACGGACATGTTGGCTCCGGCGGCAGGTCGTGATGAACAATGGCTGTTGTCAGAACTGTGGGTCGCTTGCAGCGCGGATTCCGCCCGTGATTCGCAAACGGATTCGGCTAGCGGCAGCCCAAGCAAACGTGGTGCCGTAGCTGGGGCCGGTAGGATTGATGCGGATTAGTCACGTCAGGCGCGGCACTCGGTGGGTCTGAGCGTTCGGTGGAGAACCCACCGTGTTGCGGCCAGTCACCGATGATGCGTCACGACATCGCATCTGTTGTTTATGATGCCGGCATGAATGTGATCAAACTGCTGTCTTTGCTTGTCATGGTCGAAGTGGTCTTCGTCCAACCGCCGTTGCTCGCCGGTGACGGACCGGTCCACCGCTGGCGGTTTGACCGTGAACATCTTCGCGGCAACACGGCGACTCCCGTAATCGGCTCTGTCGCGCTGGTGGGCAAGGAGTCGCTGGCATTTGACGTGGCCGCGCCCGGAGCGGCGGTTTTTGCACGGTCTGATCAGACGAAGCAGTTTCTGGAGACGAGGGACGGATTCAGAAGTTTGAACCTGCCACGCAAAGCGTTGACGGCTGAAGCGTGGGTGCGTGTTGATCAGCCGCTCGAATGGGGTGGCATCTTCGGCGCGATTCAGGACAACGGGGATCACGAACGCGGTTGGCTGCTGGGTTATCGCAAGTCGCAGTTTTTCTTTGCTCTCGTGTCGGAAAAAACCCACCGGGTTACGTACCTGACGAGTCCAAAGGAGTTCGTACCCGGGCAGTGGTATCACGTCGTGGGAGTCTGGGACGGAACGACACAGTCACTGTTCGTTGACGGCGAACTGGCAACGGCGTCTCGAGCTCAGTCGGGAGCGATCGCGTATCCGCTCGACGCGCACTTCGGAGTCGGAGGATTCTGGGACGACACCGAATACCACCCGCTGACGGGACAGGTCGAACAGGTCAGCATCTGGCAGCGTGCCTTTAAAGCCGACGAGGTGGCGAAGCAGTTCGATTCCAGAAAGGCTCGGTTTCCCGGCATCGAGGCCGTGCATCCGGAAGTGATCGACTGGCCGACACATCTGCGTGACAACCAGCGCACAGGTGTCGCGAAGGAAGTCGCTCTGAACTTTCCGCTGCACTTGCGATGGGTGCATCGAAGTCGGCACACGCCGGCACCGGCATGGCCCCCTCCGGCCCGGCAGGATTTCTGGCATAAGAAGCATGGCCTCAAGCCACGCGTCACGCTTGACCGGGCTCACCCACTGATTGCTGTCGGCGATGCGGTCTACTATTCGTCATCAACTGAAGATCAGGTTGTCTGCCTGGATCGCACGACCGGTGAGGTCCGTTGGCGTGTTTTTGCTGAAGCTCCAGTCCGTCTCGCTCCGACGTACTATCACGGGCGAATTCTGTTCGGCTCCGATGATGGTTGCGTTTACTGCGTGAGTGCTGGTGATGGTTCGTTGATGTGGAAAAATCGGCTCGTACAGAGCGACCGACAGATTGTGGGGAATGGTCGCGTCATGAGTGTCTGGCCTGTCAGGTCGGGTGTGCTTGTCGACGATGGCAAGGCGTTCTTCTGTGCCGGACTGTTCCCCGAGCAGGGCGCTTATCAGGCGGCAGTTGACGTTGCTACAGGCGATCTGCTTGGTCGCAACACGATCGGCGTGTCTGCGCAGGGTTATCTGCAGAGGAAGGGGTCTCGGCTGCATATCGCGACCGGACGTGATCCGGCGGGCGCGTTTGTGGCCACGTTGAGTCGTCGTGGAAAACCAATCGGCAAAGAGGTCCGTTCTATTCCTGCACGCTATCCGTACGCGTTCGTCGGAGACTCGCAATCTCGTTTCGGCGGCGGGCACGACGAAGTAGCTGCATTCGATGCTCAGACGGGAGACATGGTCTGGAAGTCAACCGTCGCTGGCGATGCGTATTCGATGGCGATCGCCGGTTCAAATCTGCTGGTGAGTACGTCACAAGGTGCCATCTACTGTTTCTCGGAAATGAGCGGTTCAGGATCGCAACTCAAAACGGCGGAGGCACGCGATTACCCGTGGGCGTCCGACGTCGAACGCACCCAATTCGAAAAACATGCCGCGGACGCCATCGCCGCCGCCGGTACGACGCGCGGCTGGACGCTCGTGTTGAACTCACGCGAAGGAGCTTTGGCCGCTGCCATCGCGAATCGCAGCGAGTTCAGGATCGTGTGTGTCGAAGACGATCCGGCAGCGGTCGCTCTGACACGCAATCTTCTGGATGCGATGGGACTTTCCGGTCGAGTCGTGGTGCACGCGATGAATCCTGAAGGGCCACTGCCCTACAGCGACTATCTCTTCAATCTCGTGATCGATGCCGAGGCAATTGACGGCCAGGGCAGCCACATTGTTCGGCAGGAAGCCCGACGTGTCACACGGCCTCAGGGTGGGGTCGCGATTCTGGGCCTGCAGACTGAGGACGTGTTTCACCGTGGGGCGCTGTCGGGCATCGGTGAGTGGACGCATCAGTACGCCGACGCCGGCAACACCGTTTGCAGTGATGACACTCTTGTACGAGGCGCGATGTGGCTGCAGTGGTTCGGTGCTCCGGGCCCGCGCGGGCTGATGGATCGACATCACCGCACGGCTGCACCGCTCGTGGCACAGGGCCGGTTGTTCGTGCCGGGAGACAATCGTGTTGTCGCCGTCGATGCGTACAACGGGACAGTGCTCTGGAACGCCGATGTGCCGGAATCGCGCCGCGCTGGTGTGTATCGAGACTGCAGCTATCTGACCGCCACAGGTGATTCGCTCTATGTGTCGGCCGCCGAAATGTGTCGCCATTTCGACGCTCAGACTGGCGAGCAGCGGCATCTGTTCAAAGTCCCTGAATCCGACGGGCAGCCGGTCGAGTGGGGCTATCTCGCGACTGTCGACGACCTGCTGTTCGGCACTCGCCAGAAAAAAGGATCGACGCGACGCGACCACAGCCTTGCCCAAATCGAAGAAGGCACGTACTACGACGCGCGCCCGCTTGTTTGCAGCGACGCATTCTTCGCTCTGGAACGGCAGACGGGTGAAGTGTTCTGGAACTACGAACCGAAGGCCGGACCGATCGTCAACTCGACCATCGCGGTCGCTGATGGCCGTGTGTACTTTCTGGAAAGCGCAGACTCATCGCTGATGGATTCCAGCATCGGGCGTCATCGGGCTGCGGATTTGTTTCGCTCGTCAGCCCGACTCACCGCTCTCGACATGCGCACGGGCAGTCTGCTGTGGCAGACGACCGTTGATCTGCAGCACATTGCGCACACGGTCTATCTGAGCTCCGTCCGGGATCGTGTGGTCATCACCGGTTCGTACAACAAGTCTGCCGCAGGTAAGCCGCGAGTCCACGTCGATGTGTCCGTCTTCGATGCAGAGACTGGAAAGCGGCTTTGGGCAAAGACCCAGAACAATGGCGCCGAAGCCGGCGGTGCGCACGGCGAGCAGGACCTGCATCCGGTCATCGTGGGTAACAAACTTTATTGCGAGCCATTTGCGTACAACCTGCAAACGGGGCAACCGCTGGACAACTGGAAGTGGCATGCCGGACGGCGTCGCGGTTGTGGCACGATCTCAGCGTCGGCCTCGACATTCTTCTTTCGACACTCGCACCCGACGATGTTTGATCTGGCCGGTAACGAGTACGCGAAGGTCACAACGAGCAGCCGGCCAGGCTGCTGGATCAACATGATTCCGGCCGGCGGTCTGCTGTTGATTCCGGAAGCAAGTTCTGGATGCACGTGCAACTACGCTGTCCAGTCGTCGATGGCCTTCCTGCCGGCGCCGACGCAATGACCTGATTCCCAACGGAAAAACGCGCCAGAAATGGCGAATTCCAGGTTTTCGACTGAAGTACCGGTCCGATTATGCCGATTACACGGTGTGAGAGTTCACCAGCGCCCGGATTGCGCCGCCCTGACCTTGAGTTATTTCAGGGAAGTGCGGTAGGCTCGGAACCTGATTGAACCTGTCGGCACAACGCCGAACGACTGATTTCTTTGACAAAGAGGAGACCGGCCAGTGGGTGCTGAGAATGCGTGTGTCGATGAGTTGATCGAAACAAAAGGCCTGCTGGATCTCGTCGAAGAGATCCGACTGCGAACGTGGGCCCGGTTGAACTACACGGCTCCCGAGCAGCGGAGCGGAACATGGCACCCGGTTGTGCTGCAAGAAATGAAGCGACGGGATCGTGAAGCTACCGCCGTTTAGGCATCGCTGGCCCATCCCTGCCGACTCAAGCCCGGATCATGTCCGGGCTTTTTTAGTTCACCGGGGAAGGCCTGTCTGACTTTGAGGAAGAAGTATTCATCGTCGCAGAAGCCGTAGGCCATTCGCTTGATGACTTTGATCTTGTTGTTGATGCTTCCAGAACACTGGTGTGCAGTGGCCACCGGTAGTAGGACAGGATACCTGAGATATAGTCCTTGAGGTTGCGGGCGAATTTCTTCAGTGGTTCGATCTTGCTGTACATTGCCCAACGATACCACTCGTTCCAGAAGCGCTGGGCGGCTCCCGCGTAACGGTAATCCCACAGGTGTTTCAGGTCGTCCTTCAGAACATAGACCTTCAGCAGCCTCCGGTTGGCCTGCAGAAGTTCATCCAGCCGCACGCGATCCACGGTGACACGTTGGGCCGGTTGCGCAACAACAGCCAGCGTGAGCCCTTGATCACTTTTCTCGCCGCCTTGTCCGATCGCAGCTTCGGCCCACAGTCGGGACATCGAGCACGGACAGATCCCGAATCCAGCGTTCCGACATGTCATGCAACGTCAGCCGCCTGACGCCACACCCGGCCACTTCCTCCGCAATCACATCCCGGTAATCAGCGAAGAATCATAAAAAAGGGGCGGCCGAGAGACCGCCCCTTTTCGGTTTTAACGTGACTTACCAGTCGTCCGTACGGAATGGACCGGCCGGAAAACCGTCGAGGTTGTAGAGGTTCGCGCCTTCCGGATTCATGGACCAGGCGTAGCGCACAGCCACCGGCTTAGCCACTTCCGGTGAGCTGACGATGACATCGTCGTCGTCGATCGTCGCGTCGGCCCAGTGCCACTTCTTGTCTTCACCAGCAATGGCGAAGCGGGCGAGTTTACCGTCTTTGACTGCCTGTGTTGGCTCCAGCCCCTTCTTCAGGCCGACGATCAGGCCAGCGCCGACGTGCTTGAACGAAATGCGAATCCGACCGTCTTTGATCTGCTGGCTCTTGAACAACGGTCCGCTCGGAACGAAATCTTTCTTGCCGTAGGTCTGATGCAGAGCCCACTGAGCCAACCGTGCGCCGACATCCTGCTTGTTCTTCGGATGGATGTCGTTGGCCGCACCGATGTCGATAATGACGGCCATTCCCGTGTGCTTGATGTCCAGCGCTTTGGTCTGGGCGTCGCGAATGCGTGCCCAACCGTCTCCACCGGCCGGGTCGTCGGTCGGAGCTTTGAAGTTGGCGAGCTGCACCCAGTAGAAGGCCAGGTCCGGATTGAACAACTTGCGCCAGCCGTTCACGAGTGCTTT
>CAYSJO010000090.1:0-11827 GCA_964431285.1 uncultured Planctomycetaceae bacterium | reverse complement strand
CCATGTCCCACTCGTCACGCAGCCAACGGACCTGGGCGGCGTAGGGAGCGATGACGGCGATGTCACGTGAACCCAAACCAGCCTGCTGCAGTTGCTGAACTTTGCGCAGCACCCGGGCGCCCTCCTCGGGATTCCGTTTGCTCTCACCGTCGGGTTCACTCTCCTCATCCCAGCCGGAACCAGCGGTATCGATGAACGTGACAGGTTCGTCGATAAACGGACCGGGCTCGAGGGCCCGCAGGGCGCGCAGCAGATGCACTGCGACTGACTCATGAGCTTCCAGTGTCCCGTCGTAAAACTGTTCCGACGAAAACTGCATAATGTCGGTGTGCATGCGGTATTGTACATCGAGTCGACAGGTCACGCTGTCACCGAAACGCTCGACGAGCCGTTCCAGCAGGCTGATTTCCAGTCCCTCGCGAGCGGCCTTTTGCGACAGAACGGTCGGCGGTAACTGATAGTGATCACCGGCCAGCACGATTCGCTCGGCACGCAGCGCCGGGATCCAGCAGCCGGGCTCGGTGCTCTGGCAGGCCTCATCGATCACGACCAGTCCGAAGCGGCGATCGCCCAGAAGGTCTTCGTTAAAGGTCGTCGTCGCGCAGATGACATCCGACCGATCGAGCACTGATTCGACAGCCTGCTGCTCCAGCATTCTGATGTCGGCTTTCAGCTGCCGTGCCTCGCGCCGCATCTCCTGCTTCGCTCCGTATTCCGGCTTAGATCGCGTGAAGCGCCCGGCCTTACGGAACAGATTGTCGACGTCACGTTGCATCTCTCGCACCAGGCGCATGACTTCGTGGTCCGTCACCTGAATATCCAGACTGAAATCACGCAGGCGCTCGTCCACGCGCGCCGGATGTCCGATACGGACGACTTTCTGTCGGCAAGCGACCAGTTTTTCCAGCAGGTTGTCCACCGCCGTGTTGCTGGGAGCACAGGCCAGCACTTTGTCACCGCGCACGATGGCCTGGCAAATCAATTCCACAACGGTCGTGGTCTTGCCGGTTCCAGGCGGGCCGTGAATGATGGCGAGATCCTTCGCGGCCAGAGCCAGACGGACCGCCTGCTCCTGCGAAGCATTCAGACCGGCGGTGAACTCACAGTCCACGGTCGGCCCAAACTCTGGTTCCGCCTCGCCCAGAAGAATCTGACGAATCGCCGCCGTCCGGCCTCGCGCAGCCCGGGCGGCACGCAATGCGCCCTGTTGACGTTTGCGGGTGATCTCGTCAGGCGAAAGATCGACACGAAAGCGGTCACCGTCCGGCCATCCATCAACGGAGACTTCAATCGAATCGTTGCGTCTGGAACTGACCACTCCGTTCATCGTGTCGCCATCACCATTCGCCGATGTCAGCACAACCGGCGAACCCACGCGTAACCGGTTCCACGGCAACCGCAGCGACCGGTTGCGCTTCACGAGAGTCAGCAGCGTGCGTCCGCCGAGGCCCGGTTCGTGACCGGTGATCACGAGATCGAGCAGCGTTTCGCCGGATTTCTCGGCATCGGCTTTCGTCCCGCACTTCCGACGCTGGGCCAGACGCTGCGATTCGCCTTCGGATTCCATGTCCAGCCAGGCGGACAACCGGTCAAAGTGGTCTTCCGTAGCGATGAGAGGTTCCTTCCGATGGTCCCGAATCAGTCCCGGAGCGCCAGCACGATCTCGGTTCGGGCTGCCTGAACAGCCGGCAGTATTCCGGCTGCAACACCAATGACAAGAGAACTCACGATTCCACTGACCGCAAGGCCGACCGACGGCGCAAACGCGATGCTGACCGCTTCCGCTCCAACGGACAAACCCGCCCAGGCCAGAGTCAGCAGCGCCAGGCTGACACCAGCCAACCCACCGAGCACGCTCATCAGCGTGCTTTCCGTAAGCACCAGCGAGAAAACGCTGAGACCGGTATACCCCAGCGTCTGCAGCACAGCATGCTCTTTGATACGGTCCTGGACGGCCATGAACGTTGTTGTCGCGACCAGCACAATCATGAGACCGATGCAGGCATAACCGAGGTAGTGCGCCAGCTCGATAAGTTCTACCAGGTCGGCAAGGCTGGATGCCTGAAAGGCTCCTTTGCTGCGCGTATCCGTCTCGATCGGCCCCGCCCGAAATCGATCATCAATCTGACTGGCCACTTCCAGCGGATCGAACGCAGAGTCGACAAACACTTCATGCTGCGTGACTGTTCCAACAAGGTCCAGGCCTCGCGTTCGCTGGAGAAAATCGAGGTGCGTGTAAACGTAATTCTCTTCGGACCGACTCTCACTCGCGAAGATTCCGGCAACAGTCACCGTGACATCGCCGATCGAAAAGCGGTCTCCGATCTTCAACTTGCGTCGATCAGCGACTGACCTGCCAGCGACGCCGGCGTCCTGATTGTTCTCGAACTCGCCCCAGCTCCCTGTGATCAGATCAACGTCGAGGACCTCTTGCACCTTTTTGGGGGGGACTCCGTAGAACACGACCACGTCCAGGCTGGCTCGACAGTTATTGGTAAACACCTGAATGGGCACGACGTCACGCACACCGTCCATTGTCTTTATAATCTGATCGTAGTCCTGAGGCAGGTGGCTGGTGGCGGGACAGAATTTATTGGCCTGGAAGACAACCAGAGTGGAATCATTTTGTGTTGTGATGCGATGCAGACCTTCCTGCACAGAAGCAACAAAACAGAACACGAACAGGGCGACGGTCGAACCGCTGATGGTCAGCCCCGTCCGGACGCGGTGTCGCCACAGTGTTTTTAGCAGGTAGGGCGCAAATTTCAGCACACTGGTTCTCCCTGCCCGGCGGGGTGGACCACGCCCTCAACAAGCCGTCCGTTGTCGAGACGCAACTGTCTTTCGGCGATGCCCGCTGCATCAATGTCGTGGGTTACCATCAACAGAGTCGTGTTAAACACGGACATAAGTTGCAGCAGCAGATAGAGTATATGGGCTGAAGTGACCGGATCGAGATCGCCGGTCGGTTCGTCCGCCACGACAACCGTTGGGTCCGCCACTATGGCCCGAGCAATCCCGACGCGCTGTTCCTGCCCGCCCGAGAGTTGACGTGGGTAGTGTCCGGCCCGGTCCAGCAGATCGACGGCTTCCATCGCGACGTGCACGCGTCGACGACGTTCCACGCGCGTGAAGGGCAACAGCAGCAGCGGCATCTCGACGTTCTCATAGGCCGTCAGGACCGGGATCAAGTTATGTGTCTGAAAAATGTAACCGACGTTTTCCGCACGCCACTTCGCCAACCGCCTGCGCGAGAGTTGCGTAATCTCCACACCATTGATGGTGATCGTTCCCTCGGTCGGTCGGTCGATACCTGCGATCTGATTCAACAGAGTCGATTTTCCGGTGCCACTGGGGCCCATTAACGAAACGAAATCGCGTTCAGCAATGTCGAGATTGACATCGCGGAGCGGCGTGATGACGTCGTCGCCTTTGCGGAATTGTTTCGTCAGATTGCGGATTTCAATCAAAGACATGGTCGCGTCCAGATCTTGAGATTCGAGATTCGTCGTCGTTCGTTTCAATTCGCAAATCGAAAATCACCACTCGACAATCACCAATCAGTTTCACACGCGTAAATCAACCTGCGTCTGGCTTGTTAACGGGCGAAGAACTCGAAGAGGCGGCCGGTTCCTGACCCTCACGGGCAGCGATTCGGTCGCCGTCGCTGAGACTGTCGGCACCGGAAGAAATCAGCCGGCTGGCGACTGTTAGTCCTGACGTCACTTCCACAAAGCGACCGGCGGCGTTGTCCGTGACAACGACTTTTTGTCGTCGGGCCACCCCCGCAGCCAGATCGGCCAGCCAGACGTATGCGTCTGCTCCGTCCTTCCTGATCAGCTCACGGGGCACAAAGACACGCAAGTCATCGCTTCCATCGCCAGTCTCCCGCTCTTCGTCCACACCCGAACTCAGAAACGTCACATCAACCAGCATGTCGGGCTTAAGAACTTCAGGCGGGCTATCAATCAGAACTTTGACCGACAGGGTGTTCTTCTGGATGTCGGCAAACCCGGTGGAAAACAACACTCGGCCGGGCATCGGTTCGGACACAGCCGGACTCTCGACGAGTACCGGCTGTTCGCGTCCTGTACGCGGCAGGTCTTCGAACCGCACGTCGACGCGGACCTGTAATTGTTCCGGCTGATAGAGCGTCACGACGACACCACCATCATGCTCACCCATCCGTCCCTGCCCGCCGGCGAGATGAGTTCCCGGGCTGGTCAGCAGGTGCAGTACGCGGGCCTCGACCGGCGCTCGGATGATCATACGATCGAAGCGAAGCTGTGCCTCCGCGACAGCAACACGTGCCTGTTCATGTCGCGCCAGCGCCACGTTAAGCAAGGCTTTGGATTCGTCCAGAGTACACTTTTCGTCGGTCTTCAATTCAAGGCGTCGTCGCGCGGCATCGCGTTTGCCCACCAGCGCCGCACGCTCAGATTCCAGAGACGACCGCCGTTTCGTCATCTCCTGAAGTTCGGCTTTCGCGGCATCATGAGTGCTGCGGGCGGCGACAAGTTCAATCCCCGAAACAGCGTCGCCCGCCTCAATACTACCTTTGAGGTCTGCCTCGGCCAGCTTGAGTCGAGCGTCTGCAGCCTGAGTCTGAAACGGCAAATCGGACAGCGCTGTCTGGACTTTCGCCAGTTCCGCCTGGGCCGCAGCAGCGGATGTCTGCAGATGAGTCGGCTCGTCGTAATTCTGGCGAGCAGCCGTCAGTGCGGCCTGGCATTGCTCGAACTCGGCATCACGCAGACTCACAGCCGCGTGTGCCAATTCCAGACTCAGACGCGCATCGTCATCGACGAGATAAGCGATCGGCTCACCTTTCTTGAGGAGCTGATCTTCGACCACCAGCAGCCGGTCAATGACTCCATCGGCCAGTGCAGCTACGCGGATCGGTGTCGGGCGAGGTTCGACCCATCCAGCGGCCTTAAACAGCGGCGTGCCTGCTTCCTGAAGTTCCGCGAGACTGACGAGCACGGGCACGACCGTCACTGGTGTTCGGGGCAGGAACGCATCACGTGCCGCCCATGCCAGCATCAGAATGAAGCCCACGATCAGAACGCCTGGCAGGACGTAACGGGACGTGATATGTCGCGAGGGCTCGACAGACCGGCCGCCCCGTTCTTCACGCTGTACTGCAAGTTGCTTTAAATCGATTGGCATCGGAGTGGGTCCGGCGGATGTGACAATTGGGTTTGGACGACACCGAATCAATTCCGTCATACAAGCCCGAAGCGCAAGCGAGTGAACTTCGAGGATCGTACTGGATTCACTCGCTCGCGTTTCGGGCTTGTATGTGACTGAGACAGCATCAGGTCGGGCCGTCCGTGTTCTACGGTGTCGGATCCGCTCGCACAAAGATCCCCGCGGCGAGCACGGTCAGGTTGCCCGATTCGTCGCGCTTCGCTTTGCCACTAACGACGACAGTCTGAAGCGCAGAGAGGTTGAGCAGCTTCCGAGCGTCGGCCCTCAACAGACCGCCTTCGTCGTCGACGAATTTGATTAAGGCCGTGGACGACGGCAGCCGGTCCATTTCGCAGCAATAGTCCCATGGCTTCGGGCAGGCGTCACCTAGAATGTCGCTGCACGCCTTCAGGGACGGATCGACGATCGAAAATGCCGCCCGCCCCTCAATCCACGGATTGGCACGACCACCGATTCTTCCCACGAGAACAACGTCGTCACCATCCTGTGATTGCTCACGGACGGCTCGGACCGGTTCCGCGCCGTCTGGTTCGGTGGACAGTACATAGGCCGAACCGTCGATGGATGGCGTCGATGATTGTCCTGCGGTGTCATCGAGCTGCGCACCATTTTGAGTACAGCCGGATGCGGCCAGTGCCGCGCCCAGCATTAGTGTCAGGTGAAATCTCATAAGTCACTCCGTTTCTGATTCAATGAGTGAAACCGTCAATGTGAGAAACACTTCCAAAGTGTTCCTGGTAACCGGATTACCACTTAGATTTTGTCATACCGCCTTCAGACCTTCCACAACGGGAAGACGCAGGACTCGAATGGCTGGTGGCAGTGAACCAACCATTCCCAGTGCCAGCCCCGTTCCATATCCAATCAATAATGAGACGCCATCAATCCGCAGCTCGAATGCCCCCATGGTGAAACGGACCGCTGCTCCGTTGACGAACACGACTGCCACAATTGACGCCAGCAACGATGCTGTGACCGCCAGCAGCGTTCCTTCCTGGACCAGACTCACCACGGCCGCCCATCGCGGAAAGCCGATCGCCTGCAGCGTCGCCAGTTCCCGCACACGTCCGACCACAGCGCCGTACATGGTGTTGAGCCCCGCGAAGACGCCAGCACCTGCAATCAACAGGACGACCAGCCAGGCCAGCATCCGCACTGGCTCGTAGTCCTCACTCAGCGAATCGAAATACTCGACCTGGCGAATGGCCTGCAGTTCCAGGTCGAGACGCTCCTGGAAGAACACATCGACGTCCGCGAACTCGGTATCGGCGTCCAGTGTGATGGCCACCAGGCTCAAGTCCTGCCGCTTCATCGCTTGCTGCAGATCGTCCAGTCGGCACCAGAGTTCAGATTCAAATACGGAACCCGCCGCTGTGAAGACTCCACTGATTCGCCATGCGCGACCTTCCAGCCACAATGACTTACTAATACCGACGTCGTCCTGTGTCGCACCGAACTTCGTGGCGGCCAGTCGCCCGAGCATGATCTCGTCCGGACCAGGCCAGTCACCGGCAATGATCTCAACGCGTGAGTGAACCAACAAAGCCGCCGTTGTCACACCTCGCACCAGCCCCATGCCAGCCGGTCCTTCTTTCGTTGTGCGTACTTGTGTGCCCAGATACAGCTCGGGGGATGCACATCTGCTTCCATAGCGTTCCTGGATGCCATCGATACTGGCCGCGATCAGATCGGACGTACGCATGGGCACGGATGAGTATTCAAGGTTTTCTCCCATGGACAGCGAAAACACGATGACTGTGTTTGGGTCACCACTGACCGACAGCGAACGTTCGAGGCCGCGAATAAAACCCACAACGACCAATACCAGCAACACGACCGTCGTCAGGCCCAGCAGCGTGAGGCCACTGCGCAACGGTCGCCGCAGCAGGTTTCGAACGCCGTATTCCCAGGGAAGGAACGTCACAGGATGAGTCCGGGAAGCGGAAGATGGTGGGACAGCACGACTGGCAGAGGCTTGCCGGGAGAGATCTCAAGCGGAACAGGCTTTGATCTCGCGCCTCTGGGCTCTTGTCCCTAAAGCAGAAATGACATCTGTTCGATACGTATTACCTGGCCGGACCGGGGCCTTACCCATGGACGTAGGGACCAGATCGACTGGCCGACAACGTCTCGATGAACGGATGGCAACGCGGCGATCGGCGAGCATCCGGAGATTGCCTTCGCGCGGGCAGTGTCCTCACTGGCTGCGACCGCACCATCGCACAGGCAGTCGTCGGGACGCTCCTCGTTCTGACCGCACGGCTCCACCGGGTCCGTTGAATTTCCGACTCCGTGACACGACGAAGTTGACTGGGCCACATCGTGACAACAGTGCCGTGACTCGCGGGTGTCGTTACCTGAGTGACACTGCGACTGGTCGACATCGCAGCATGCGGAGATACCGGTGCCACACAACACGGGGCAACCGAGCAGCATTGCGACCAGAGCAAGATGTCCGACCAGACGAGTCATGCATTCGATTGTGCAATGACGGGCCACTCGGGGCAAGGCGAGAGTAGAAGTTCATTTCTGCCGCACGACGAAGCCTTCCAGCGTGACCTGACTGATTCGCATATCGCGAAGAGCATTGAGTTGGGCAAGATGCATGCGAATATACATCTCGTGTGACTCCAGCAATTCCAGATCTCCAACCTGCTTCGCGGAATAAGACTGCTGTGTCAGTTTCAGCGACTCGGTCGCCTGTGGCACGATCCGGTCGCGGTAGCGATGGTACGCCACGCGAGCGTCGGCGTATCGACGAAACTCACTGGCAACGCGATCCATCAGTTGCAGCCTGACTCGCTCGACATCACGGCGAGCTGCAACGACATCTGCCTGGGCTCGGTCAACATTGCCTTCGTTACGATCGAAAATCGGGATGGGCATACCCGCCTGAATATTGACGACGTCCGACTGCGTGATGTCGTGATACCGAACGCTGGCCCATACATCGATGTCGGGAATCCACTCGCGCGAGGCCCGCGACAGCTTTGACTCGGCCACACGAATCTGCGCTTCGGCCGCGATCAATTCCGGGCTCGTTGAGCGAACCGTTGCCAATCGATCATCGAATTCGTACTCGTGCAGGTCCGCTTCCAGGCTGCCATCCAAGCTGGTCGGCTGCAGTTCCGGATCTCCGACCGCAGCGGCCAGGCGTCTCCATGCGGCAACATGGTTGTTGTGTGCCGCGGCAAGTTGGACCTCACTGGAATCTTCCCGAATCTGTGCCTGCAACAGGTCGTTGCGCCCCACGAGTTGGCTGTCGAGCAGGCGGCGGTGGGCTTCGACCGACTCGCTGACAATGCGGACCAGCTCTGTCATGAGTTCAATTCGCCGCTGTGCAATCAACACTTCGTGAAATCTGATTCGGACTTCATTGAGCAGGCGTTGCGCAGCCGTGTCGAGTTCGCGGCTGGACTGTTCAATCTGTCGCGCGGCGACCGCCTGGTCGAGTTCCATCTTACCGCCGGTGATGAATCGTTGGCCCACGAACCCGCCCTGCTGACCGGCCGAACCAAGGTTGCCGATTTCCGTTGCGTGGTATCCCGCATTTGGATTCGGATAAAGCCCGGCCTGACGATGCGTCCCTCGCAAGGCGTCAATCCTCGCGGCGGAAACACCGAGTTCCGGGTGTCGACTCAGGGCGAGACGTTCGAACGATTCCAGTGTCGAAAGCGGAGTGCTAGGAGCCGACGCGGAGTTACTCTGCTTAAGGTAGGAGGAACTCAGTTCCTGAAAGCCTACCTGAATTCCAGCGAATTCAGTGGTTGATGAGTTCTCTCCGCCTACTGGTATTTCTGTCGTGACAGATTGCTCGGCGTGAGTCGGAACTCGGGCGTGATTGTCATCCACATGTGCGCAGCCGTGTGCAAGGCACACTAACGTGACAAGTGTTTGCACCAGCGCGCGACTCATGAACACATCCTGTGCCCGGTTATCCTGCAGCTCTACAGGCTGCCCTTAAGCAGCAATCCATCAATCTGCACGATCGCCAGCCACAGTTGTTCGACCGCGTTGAGCCGTGCGAGCTGTGCCTGGAAGTACGTGCGCTGCGTCGTCAGAACGTCGAGATACGACGCGTCTCCGCTTTCATAACTCAGCCGACTGAGTTCGAGGTTCCTGCGTGCTTTTGGCAGTATGGCTGCGTTGTAACGCGTCGCCTGCAGCCTGGCCTGCTGATACTGCTGAAAAATGCTGGCCAGCCGTTCCTGCAGACTCAGCTCAGCCCGCTGGACGGCCTGTTCGGCTGCGACGACATTGGCCTGTGCTTCGTTGATCCCCCCCTGATTCCGGTCGTAAACCGGCAGAGGCATCGACATCTGCAGCGAGGCGAACGGATCGTTTGAAGCATCGTCGTAGAACAATCCGGCCTGCACAGTCACGTTGGAAACCGCCTGCACGCTCGCTCGGTCAAGTACCTTGCGAGACCGTTCGACGTTGGCCGCCGCGGCCATCAGCTCCGGACTTTCACGGCGAAGTCGATCCAGCGCCGATCCCCAGGCAATCTGCGGAGCCTCGCTGATCAGATCACCGTCCAGATTCTGAATCGGCAGGTCCGGCCGACCAATCGCCGCGGACAGTCTTCGCCACTGGGCGATGCGGCGGGTCTGCGAATTCTCAACAAGCATCGACGCAAGCTCTGCTTCAATCTCAGCCTGGCCAAGAACGGAATCAGGCTCCTCAACCTTGATCAGATCACGCGCCTTCTCCACGGCCTGCAGAGCGATGGAACGCAGCTCTTTCGCGACACGTATTCGTTCCTGTGTGACGAGTCCCGAATAGAAAGCGCTCCGCACCTCGGTCAGCACGCGCAGCCGTTGAGCGGCCAGTTCCTGTTCTGTTCGGGCGATTGCCCAGTCGGCAGCACTGCGATTCAACTCAAGCTTGCCGCCGCGGACAAATTCCTGACTCGCGAATGGACCGATCTGTCCGACCGCGCCTTCGTTGCCGAGTTCCTGCACGGAAAACCCGACTCGCGGATTCGGCCGCAAGCCCACCTGTATCTGACGACCAACTGCGGCATCCACACGTGCCTGTAGTTCAACCAGCGTCGGGTTGGACTCGATTGCGAGCGCTTCGAGAGATTCCAAAGTGGGCGGAGAGGGAATGGCGGACGGGCTGTCTGTCTGAGACCCCGCGAGTACCGCGGAAGTGCCGGCGCTGTTCAAACTCGGTAACGACGTCGGACGCCAGCCGGATGCGGACTCGTTGGCGAAAACCAGGTGCACGGGCACGACGTCGATTGCACTTTGCGGCGGGCCGTCCCGCGTGGGCTGAACGGCCAGTACTCCACCCTCTTCAAACTGCTCTCGGTGCTGCGGCGAGTGCGCGCAGCCGCACACAGTGAGGGCGCAGAACAATCCGGGCATAAGAAACGGAAGGCGCATTTTCGACGTCCATGTCTCGACACTTCGAACATCGTCGCGCCGCCCTGGGGAATCCAGTCAGACCGTGCCGACTAATCGATCTGCAGGGCATCGGTCCGAGAATTTCGGAAAAACTTCGCGTCTCTACCCGTCTTAACTCAAGAATCCGCCTGACGGGACGTGAGGCGACGTTCAGTCGCTGGAACCGAGTCGCGAGACTGCTCCGTCGAGCGTGATTTCAAACACGCCGTTGGCTCGCGGGTCGGTCAGTAGCAGCGTCTCTCCGGCCAGCCAGATGCCGACAGGATTCGAGAAGGCGGCGTCTTCGACGAACTTCGACACCTCGCCGCTGGGTGTCACCTTCCAGACGCACTTGCCGTATCCGTCAGTTACGTACATGACGTCATCTGGGCCAACGGCCACGTTGTGTGGAAAGGAAAACGGTCGGCCGGGAACGATTGTTGAGACTTCGCCTTCCGGTGACATTTTCAGCAGTTGATCCTTTGTCGTTGAGACAACGATCAGTTCATCTTTGGAGTTGAAAGCCAAGCCGCGCGGAGCGGAAACCTGAGTGATTATCTCGGCTTTCCCTCCAGCGTGCGGGACCTTGAAGATGCGGTGCAGTTCCAGGTCAGCGACAAAGATCACGCCGTCCGGATCGACAGCGATCGCCATGGGCATCCCGATGCCACCATTCGTCAGCGGTTCCGGCTTGCCGTCTCCGCCAAGAGGGAATCGATACACCTCGCGCGTGGACGTGTCACCGGCCAGAACATTTCCGTCCTTGTCCAGGGCGATGCACCGAGCTGCGTTGAGCGGTGTGCGAAACCGCTTCGAGCCTTTGAACAGATGGCCGAGTGCGTCCGCCTTTTTCTGCCAGACACCAGGCAACTTCCGGTCGACGACAAGCAGTGTGCCGTCTTCTGTGCGGACAGCACCGAGTGGATAAAGGAAGTCGGCTGAGCATGCATGGGTAGAAATCAGCAGGACAACAATGGTGGCGCTGACGTATTGCATTGGGTTAGCTGCTTTCTTCAGAAAAATGTCGTCACTCACGTGATCGTATCGCCCGATTAGAGCATTTTCAGAATTGGTCTTCGATAAACCCCTCTCCCCCGTGGGAACTTTATTCATGGGCGTGTAGAGGGGGGAGTCGCTCTATCTGTAAATAAAGAAACAGTTTGCAATCCATGGTTGTGACAGAACTTCCCTTTCGAGGAAAGAAGCCATGGATGGCAAACTGTGGAACG
>CAYSJO010000089.1:0-8294 GCA_964431285.1 uncultured Planctomycetaceae bacterium | reverse complement strand
GGCAAGTACCTGATGCACTTCGGGACTATTTGCAACGAACTCTAGCAATTCAACACGGCGCACGGGATGTCGCGCGATTCACGTTATGTCCCGCCTCGCCTGCTGAGCTGCGACCGCATCCACTAACCCAAGGGGCGTCTGCTGCATTACAGCCTCGACGGAGAGTTCATCGGGGAGGTTGTGACAGGTCTGGGAATGCCCACCTCCGTTGCCGTCCAGGGAGATTACGTTGCCGTACCCGATTTGCTCGGAAGTCTGACCGTTCTGGACAAGAGCAACAAAGTCATCGCCGTTCTGGGTAAGAATCCAGATGCCGGGAAGGGGAGAAGTTTCAACATCCCTCAGGCGCAATGGGTCGAAGGAGCGTTCAGCGGGACCCACGGCTCGTATTGGGACGCAGACGGCAACCTGTATGTCCAGGACTGGAACGTGTCCGGACGTCTCATGAAGCTGGTGCGGGTCAAATAGTCGGCCACTTCCAGACGTCGACACGCAACGTCCGAAATCATGAAGCCCGGCTCTCAATCTGCGAGGGCCGGGCTTATGGCTTATGAACTCAGGCCAGAGGTCTCACGACTGTGGCTACAGCCAGACGTCTGCCACGCGCTTCCGTTCACGCGGAACACCGGGCCAGACGAATTCTCTGGATGTGTTTTCGGCCACGGTTGCGGCCTGATGAGTGCGTGTCGTCCCGGTCTGACTGGTCTTCTCCGTGGGCTCCGATGGCTCCTGTTCCGAAGACTCCGGCCCAGCCTCTTCGAGTTCGACAGGAACTGGCGAATCTGGACTGCGTTCCGAGGCAACAGCTTCCGGATCAGCATCGTCTGGGGGTTCGTCAGCCGGCTCTTCCCTGGCCTCGTCATCGGCTGCCGTGATGATCGGCAGCAGCATTTCGCCGAACAGTTCGCCGAATTGACCCATGGCCTCCGCGAGTCCCGACATTCCAGGAGCTACCGTGGGCAACAGCCAGTCTGGTTCAGCGTCTGTCGGATCGAGGGGCAACCCGAAGTCCCAGTCGGGAATGTCCACTGGAACGAGCACTCGCAGGTCGCTGGTCAGGTCGACCAGAATCGGAGACAGCTTTTGCGCGACCTCGATCAAAACTTGCGTCGGAAGATAATTCACCAGCAGGTCCCGAAAACTGGTGCCGGGACGTTGAGGTACGACTTCTGGTTCGCCAATACCCAGCAGTGCCGTCAGGATGACCGAGACCGGGAATTCTGGCACACCCTCAACTTCGGCAACGCCGACAGTCGGGGCGGGGTTCTCCGGAAAATCCAAAAGCAGCGATCTGCGTCCCGTTAGTTTCTGAAACTCAAACGTTCTTGAGACGACGCCGGCATTACTGACAAGAGACGCGCCACCACGAACGTCCTGGCCCAGGCCTTCGAGTTGCAGCGAGTATCGTCCAGCTTCAGCCTGTGGGATGACGAGCAGTTCCGTCACCGCGTCACCGGAATAAAACGTGTTGCCATATTGATCAAGTTGCCCGCGATCTGCAGTGAATCCGGCTTGATCGCCAGTGCTGCTTTCCAGAACAAAGTCGACCGGATCGACGTACAACAACAGGAATCGCTCCTGCAGATTGTCCTGCCCACCTGATGCAGCGATAAATTCGGCAACCACAGCCTGGGACAGTTCGTCAGCTGAGAAATCCTGCCCCGACGAGACGAGTTGTGTGAAGATCTGGCCGAGCAACTCCGTCGTGGCATTACCAACTGAATTGTTCAGGATGGGGCGAGTTGAGTTGTTTGTCACTGGAGTCAACGCCGCTCGCAGCGTGAAAGTGCCGCGCCCGGTTACACGAATGGCATAGGTCTCACCTCGAATCACTTCGAACGTCAACAC
The DNA here is from genome assembly GCA_964431285.1 of uncultured Planctomycetaceae bacterium. GTDB lineage: Bacteria > Planctomycetota > Planctomycetia > Planctomycetales > Planctomycetaceae > CAUZFZ01. The sequence continues at coordinate 6,446 of CAYSJO010000089.1, read as the reverse complement.
GCCGGAAGACGCGGTTGCAAGCAGTACATCGGTTCCCGACGAATCTTCCGTCAACGCGCTGAGCTCGACGATTTCGAATTCACTGCCCGCCAACGCGGCCGCTGACTCAATCTGCGAGACATCCACGCGAACGCGACCGCTTGATTGGGCCACGAAGGAGAAGACATCAGTGTCTGTCCCGCCCGGTGTCGTGACCGGCGTCAGTTCAATCACCTGTGTAGCAACCCGAATGGGATCCGAATTAAATGTCAGCCCAAGGCTGTCCCGGATGAATTCGCCCGGATCATCGCCGATTTCGGAGTCCTGAAATACAACTACGTCGAATCTGTAATTGCCGGTGGTGTTCCCGACTCCAGCGACTCGCAACACGAACGACTCGCGCGTGTTGACGTTGAATTCCAGCCGACTGTCCTGTTCGTCGGCCGACCGATTGTCATTTACAGCGAATTCGACGCGGTCGGAATTCTGAACACTGACAATCGGATTCAGATCACCAGAGGTCTTCGACAGATTGACCACAACGCGACCGGCAAACGGAACAGCGAACTCGAAGAACTCCGCCCGCCCGGGCCGATTGATCGTGCCTTCGCGAGTGTCCGTCCCTCGGATGGTGTCGTCCTGAGTATCCAAACGGAGGCGGCGCGTGACATCGATCGGAACAATGTCGAGCTCATAAAGTCCGCTGCTCATCCCCTGACTGTCCAGCTGCAGCAGGTACTCGCGACCTTCGACAGCATCGATGATCACGTCACTCGTACCGTTACGGATGAGCCGCCGGACTCCGTCCATGTCCTCATAGACGAACAGCTCGGTCGTCAGCCGATCCTGCCCCTCACTAGGCGGCCGGTTTACACGGACGCCGGGTGCCGAAATCGACAGTTGCCGGGTGACTGTTGACTTGAATCGAAACACATCGGTGTCGTCACCGGTGAGAAACCCAAACAGGGACCTGTTCGATTCACTGACGTCATCCACATCTCCGTCGGAATTGCGGTCGCGCGAGATGACGCCGCTGGCGTTCAAGACCAGTGGATCGGCGGAGCTGAGTGAGTCGCCAAAATCGTCACCGGCGAAAGGACTGAACGTGATGGAATAGTTGCCCGCCTCAGCATTCGCGGCGCCTACTTCTACGAAGTAGGTGCGGCCCTTCACCACGCGAAAATCGAGGACGCTGTTGAGCCCGGTTCCCGAATTGTCATCAAACTGCAGGAAGCGGTCGAAGTCGAGCTCAAAGTCCTCGCGGCTGGCTCCTTCAGATTCAATCACTTCGATCACCGCGAGTTCCGGGTCCAGCCGGTTGCGTGGACCAGTTGCGGTCATCGAAACGCCGACACGACCGGTCGACGGAGCAACGAACTCGAAAATGTCGAGGTCCGCGTCGAAATTGATGCGACGCTCCAGAGTGACGTCCTGCAGATTTCCATCGTCGTCTTCGAGGTCGATGTCGTCGTCGTCACGTGCCGTCTGAGACGCGTCATCGGGGGCGTCATCGCTCGACGCCGGATCCAGTTGGAATCGCAGCTCAAAATCTCCGTCAGACGGCCGCGCGGCGCCGACCGTCACAACAAGATCCTGTTGCGGGGACAGGGGAACCTGCACATCCAGAAAGTCGTTGCGACGTAATCCCTGCTTTGTGGCAATCGCACTACCGGTGCGGTTCCCGTTTTCATCGGCATTGAAAACGTTGATCTCCGGGATCAATCCATCGTCGGCAAAAAGATCGATTGTCAGCTGCCCACTGACGCCTTCAGCCGCCGGGATCAGTCGGGACACCACTGTTCCCGAACGAGAAACCGTTCCGGAAATGTCGATGTTGAGTCCATCGTCGCTGATGTCGATGTCGCCGGTCTCATTGTCCTCGTCGGCAAACAGGTCCAGTTCAAGCGTGTAGTTGGCCATGCTATTGGATGTTGAGTTGACGTCGAAGAAGTAAGTCACTCCCCCCACGACTTCGAAGGCCGCCTCAAGAATGCGTCCATCAGGTCCGCCCCCATCCTGCCTTCGGGACGTGACAGTGCCATCGAACGACAGGGACGAATCGTTCGCCGTGATGCCCAGGTTAAACTGGTCCGAGGACGTGATGTCCTCTCCCTGGCGTCCTCTCAGAACCAGCTGCACATCAAGCAACCCGCTTAATGTCGGTGTAAACGAATGAATGTCGTTGTCGCCTGGATTTCTCAATTCGCTAGGTATCGTGTCCCCCTCTGAGTCGAAGACGACTGTGCTTCCGTCGTCGATCTCCCCCAGTTCGCTCACATCCACAATCACGTTAAACCCACCGGACACGAGCCCCTCAAAACCGACAGTGGCTGAATATGTCTGGCCTGGCCTGGCGAAAAACACAAACTCGTCCGGGAACTCCGACAGGTTTTCCAGGTCGGGATCAGTGCTGCCGGGCGCGGGCACGACATTCAGCACGACATCGGACGAATCTACAGGCGTGTCGGCCGAGTCGATTCTCTCGACCAGCAACACGGCCAGCACGTCCGGGTCCAGTTGCTCATCCTCTTCAATCTGACCGTCGCTGTCGGACTCCGTGAATGGTTCATCCTCATTGAGTTGGCCATCACCATTCAGATCAAGGAATTGTGTGAATGGCTGGTCGATTTCTCTGGCGAAAGAACTACTGGTGTCTCCCGAGAAGATCAGTTGCTCCCCCGGGTCGACCTGTTCGTTGTTGTTGTCATCGATGTACGCCAGCGTCGGCTGCTCGAGACGATTCGGGTCATCGGAAAACGCGCGAGGCTCGCCGTCGTCGATCTGCCCATTGCCATTGAGGTCTACGAACACACCAAACGAGACGCGAGGAATCGTGAGCTCGAATGAGTCTCGGTCGCCAGCAAAGTCGATGCGGGACGTTACCGTCTGGTCGAACAGAAGGTCTTCAGGCTCGGGCAACGGGTCCGGCGTAACGTCTTCAGAGACCCGCCTGGATTCCAGTCGATACTCACCACGCGAGTCATCGGCTCCGCTGACAAAAACACGCAACTGGTCGCCCGGGCTGACCTGCTGACCAATCTCAAGCGTCCGAAATGCGCTGTTCTCGAAGTCCACACTGTCGACAATACTCTCGCCGGTAATTTCACCAGACCGCTCGTGGACCGCAAACCTGGCATCCAGAAGACTCTCGTCTCTGGGATTCAGCAGGATTTCGAGGAAACCTGTTTCGTTGCTGTTTTCGACATTCGCGTTGTCGGGAACAGTGAAATCGAAGAAGTCGACATCTCCATTGAAGTCGATGTCGCCATCAATGGTGGTCCTGCCATTTTCCACACGTCGAGCACCTTCGTTGTCGGTCACGACTTCCAGTGAGAGTATGTATTGCCCCGTCGGATCGTCGGTGACGGCGGCCGCCTGGGCGAACACGACGTCTCCCATTGCTACCGGTTGGACGTACGACGGAAGCGACAGAAGATTGGGCCCTGGTTCTGGCAATTCACCGTCGAATGGTCCCTGGAAGAGCAGGTCACCTTCGTCGGTGAATACGCTCAGTTCCGTGGTCACTCCGCTGTTCAGGTCTTCCAGATCAACCTGTAGAAAACCGTCGGCCGATGCCACAACACGATAAACGTCGCAGTCTTCCGCAAAGTCGATGTTGCCAACCTTCGATGTTGCCAACCTGATGAATAGGCTGATCGGCCAAGGCGGTTGTTGGCAATAGCTCAGTGTTTATCGCTTCCTCGATGCTGTTCGCAGAAACGGCCGCGTCTTCATCGGTCAGGTCGTTGCGAAGGGTGGTGGCTGAAAGGAGAGTCCTCGCCTCGAGCTGTTCTGCTGCCACGGCACATCGCCGCGCGCGCCGGGCTGATCGCAGGCCTGACCGGTCTTGCGGGCATCGAAATGGCATCAGCGAAGTCAGGAACATGATGGGATAAACGTTAATGAAAGAGGAATCTTGTCGATGGTCGTCGGGATGCTCGATTCCCGGGCACAATGTCAAGGGCCTGAGAAGTCATCGGCCAGTGCCTTCAACGATGTGCATTACGACTGAGAGATCGGAATGACCGGCCGGGTTCCCCCATCATCTTGCAGAAAGTGCTGGATCGACTCATTTGGCAGGCGTTCCGATATGACATACAGGTTTTCACAGACCCACGGATTCAGCGTGCATGGATTCAATCGCGGCTGTGCCGTGGATTCCGCCAGCTAAAGAGCGTACGAACCGGACCAGCGGAAAGAGACTGAGATCGGTACGTGAGTTCTCCGGCGAGGAAGGCGAAACACCCATCCTCAAGCAGAATCGGACATGAGTCAACGACGCGGAATCCGGGCCACGTGACCGAAGACGCGGAATCCGGGCCACGTGAGCAGCAGGACTCGCAACTATCCCGCATCGACGAGCTGGCCGTCCTGCAGCTTCTGATGCAGTGGAAAACGTCCGGCCAGGTCAGTGCTGTGCGTGACGCAGATCAGGAGCACGTTCTGCTCCTGGCTGACCTCCAGCAGGAGCGTCCCGATCGATTCGGCCGTCGCCCGGTCAAGGGTGCCGGTTGGGTCGTCGGCCAGAAGGAGTTCCGGCTGATTGATGAGGGCACGGCAAACCGCGACTCGCTGGCGTTCGCCGCCTGAAAGCTGGGCGGGGTGATGCGTCATTCGCTCGGCGAGGCCGACGCGATCAAGTAATTCTCGAGCCCGCTGCTCTTCAGCGTTCCCGACTCCCGAGCCGGCCAGCATCGGCACCAGAACGTTTTCGAGCACGGTGCATTGCGGGAGCAGGTGGTGCTCCTGAAAGATGAAACCTATGTGCTCGTTGCGGAATGGTGCCAGTTTCGACTCACTCATCTGTGTTGGAGCGACTCCCAGAATCTCCACACTGCCGGCAGTTTGCTGGTCGAGCGTGCCCACGATGTAAAGCAGTGTGCTCTTGCCCGATCCGGATGGGCCGGTCACTGCCAGCGCGTCGCCGCGCTTCAGCGACAGATTCGCTCCCTTCAGAATCTGCAGAGAACGGCCTGCTCCTGGCCCGTCAAACTCCTTCGTCAGGTCCTGTAGGATCACATCCGCACTCGTCTGGGTGTCGGTCATGGTGTTACGTCGGCCTCGTGAATCACGTTGTTGTACTCGGGCGGCAGCGGAATCGACTCCAGTGGAGCATTATGCCGACAGATGCAGCAGGCTACTTTCATGCGTCCGTGAGCAACCCGGGTCTCGTCGCGAAAGAATTCGTATCGGACAGTCACCGATTTGACTCCTTTGCGCTCCACATTCAGCCGGATCTCCAGGACGTCTTCAAACCGGGCCGGGGCCTCGAAGGTACAGCCCACGGAAACGCGCGGCCAGCCAATGACAGACCCGTCATCCCGTGGCTGCATGACACTCAGTCCCAGCGACCGGAACCAGGCGTGTTCGGCCTCTTCCATGTACCGGTAATAGCTGGCGAAATGGATGATGCCCGCCATGTCGGTGTCAGAGAACTCGACACGCCGACGGGTCACATACTGCGCACTCATCACGATTTTCCCGGAAGATATGATGGCAAAGCCAGGGTCAACTGTTGGCTGCGCTGGTTCCGAAGAGTTCGGTGAGCGAAAGCTCAAAGCCGGGGAGCAGAGCTTCGGCGGTGAGCGTGTCTGAGCCGCTGACCACGCGCATGTCCGTCGCAGATTCGTAGACGTGAATCTCACGCGCGGACGGGACCACGATCCAGACCTGGTCCACGCCGACGCCGAAGTACTCGTTCTTCTTGTCAATGACATCGCCGAATAAGTTGGACGGTCTGACGACTTCGACGGCCAGGTTGGGGACGACTTCCCAGTCGGTTCCCTCGGGCAGGTCCGTGTCCTGTGCCCAGCGGTCGAATGAGACGAACGCCACGTCCGGGCGACGCTTGTGGCCGTTAATTGCGATCCAGTCGAACACCATTTCCACAAGTGTCCGACCCAGTTTGCCGGGTTTGGCGACGGCACTGATTGCAAACATCAAGTCATTGGCAAGTTCGATCTCTTTAGCGCCCACGTACTTCTCCATGATCTGGCCGTTGATTTCTTCCCACAGAATGTCGTCAGGAATCTTCTGCACGTCTGGTGCGGATTCCAGCGGAACGGCAGTGGACATGTCTCGTCCTCGGTCATCGAGTGATGTTGCGGTCGCAGCTTCGTGACTCCCGGTGCGGGCGGTCCACTATACTGGATTGAGCCACCAGGAGCGTGTCAGATTCGAGCTTGTACGCGGAGGCCGTGTCCGCAGCGCATTCGGACGAATTCAGAGGAATCCCTCGACAGCTCATAGAACACGGGATCGCGCGCCGGAGAGTCATTGCGACCCATGAAATCGCTCTTGTCGGCAAAGTCTGCACAAACCGCGCGTTCCGGGCGCGGCTGGTTCGATTGAGCATCCAGGGACGATGCTGAGGAAACCCGGAGTTCCAGGGAGCTTTTCCGGGTCGCGGTGCGTCTGCGCTCTACGGAATTTGACACGGGCAGAGAAGTTTTACGCTCCTTGATCAC
>CAYSJO010000088.1:0-8168 GCA_964431285.1 uncultured Planctomycetaceae bacterium | reverse complement strand
CAATTCGTCTCACTCAACGCCTCCTGCAGGAGACAGATCAGGCAACTGAGGGAGTATTCGCCACAGCGGGCAAATCTTAGCCCGATTCATCGAAATCTCAGCCGTTTCCTGAAATCGCCGTCCACGGCACCCCTAGGTTTTCGGTCGAATAACACACACTATGTCGAATTACATCTCATCTGAACATTAACGCGAGACCGAAACCGAAACACGGTCCTTCGTGTCCCTGCAGTTAAACGGGTCGTGCGACGTCTGCTGATTACGGATGCGGCGCCGGCATAACCCGCGAGTTGAGAACGACGGCTCACACAGCTGTGCCACTCTGTCGCGGCGTGTTCAGACACTGATTGACCCGATTGTTCTGTGAGCTATAGCCCTGATGGACCATAGCAGGAATTGCGTCGTCATCCTCCTTCAGCGAGGCCGATTCGCGGGACGGCATCCACCTGGTGACAGTACACAGGAGTCTGCGATGCTCGCGTCGCCCGTCAATCAGCCGCCAGGATCGACGGTCAATTCGATGACTCGATCGGCATCACGCGTTCGATCCGCAACCGGACCAACGAATGCCGCGCAGCAATCGAGTCTGAGCGAAACTCTGTTTGTCCTCCGGCGACTGGACACGAATGCGGAACCCGTGCTGCTTACAAGTGGTCGCTGGTCAGTGGGCACGGCTGAAGGAAACCGTTTGCAGATCATCGCGGATGGTGTGGGAGCACGTCATTGCCTGATCATCGCAACTCCTTTACGGAACCATCATCAAGTCGTGGGATACGGAAACCTGGCTGAATGACCAGCCGATTTCGGACGCGGAACTTAGACCCAGTGATGAACTGAAGATTGGCGACTCGCGCTTTTCTGTGTGTTCACCGGAATCAAACGAGCTGATCTCGCAACTTCCGTGTGTCGCCGATTCGTCCGTCGCCGGCAATGGTGATCAGAGCGAAGGCGATCTTCCCACGGGGCGCGTGCATGAACAACTTTCACGCATAGACGAGTTGACCGCAACTCTCGATGCGTTGAGTGATGAGCTGCATGGACGTGAAGAGTCATCGGCCAAGCTGGACCAGATGATCGACCAGCTCCAGCAGACGATTCAGTCGTCACATGTCGACTCTGAGATCGCGCATTCATCCGATGAATTTACCGCTGATCCAACTGTCCGGATCGATCGTCAGCCTCACGAAATATCGTGCGAAGGCGACACATTGGTCAGCAGTAAGGCCATCGAGACTGAACGTGAACGGCTGGCGATCGAATTCGACGCGAAGTCACGGCAACTGCAAGCGCACACGGATTCGCTGGAGACTCATGCTGCAGTACTCGATGCACAGTCATGCGAAATCAGCGAACGACAGGCTGAATTGGAGTGGGAGCGACAGGACCTGAACGATGCGCGGTCGGACGTGGAACATCAGCGTCAGGAACTGGCACGACAGCTGGAGTAACTTGATTATCAGCGTAAAGCCGTGCAGGCCGAGGCCAGTGATCTGCGGAGTCTGTACGAAACTCTGAACGAGAAGTTCCCCGAAGCCTCAGCTGCTCTGGCAGACGGTATTGTCGAATTGAATGCCGCAACCTTCGAGGACTGTGCGGCTCCTCAGTTAGTTGAAGATCGCGATGTTGATGCCGAAATCCGTGACACCGACGACGCATCTGTCGAAACGCCGCGAACGGACGAAGCTTGCGACCTGACCACACTGGCCGAACCCAGCGACATGGACGCAACCGCTGTCATCGGACAGGCAGCCACATTGGCAAATGACAATTGACAACTGCCCCGTCCCTGGAGTGTGGCGGATTCGCACGCGACCCTGCGAAGGTCGAAGATCAGGTTCGACTCCTGGTGAGGACACTTGTGTGGGCTAAAGGGCAAGGGACTTGAGCCTTTTTCCCCTCACACCACCACGTACACGACACCGATGCTCGATGGCCGGGCAGCTGGCTGCAACCCAGTTATTAGTGAGTTCGATTCTCACCGGTGTCTCTTTAATGCTTGCCTTGATGCTGTCATTGCCGGCGGTGCTTTGGGCTCATGAGTCAGCCTGACGTATTCCGTGTACGGGTTCTGAACATGACGGTGTCGATGTGGTCGCCCAATTGGTAGGGCACCAGGTTTTTAACCTGGCTGTTACGGGTTCGAGTCCCGTCCACGGCTCCACGTCTGGCTAATAACCAGATGGTGACCGGGCGCGAGAGCGTCCACCAGAAGCCCGCGGGAGAGGAGCGACTGAGTGATCCGCTGCCGATGCCGGCATCTTGCAGTCTGACGTTGTGACGAAAGTCGTGACCGATGGGTTGCAGGTGACGACACTCGGCGGCAGCACGAAAGCCGTGCCTTGCAGTGTGTGGATACCGCGTTCGTGACCTGTGACGGAAACAGGTGGATTCGTGACGTCCAGCTCTGGCGCCGTATGCTGGAGCTGACTGACCGATGACACCCGCAACTCATCACCGATGCACGATTGCTCAAGCATGCTCCGCACGTCGAAGTGTGATCGGCAGACGACTCGTCTCCCAACGGTTCTTTTTTGAAAACCACGACGAGATGAATAGCACAGTTCCTCGCAGACATGAGTCTGCGTTTCAGAGTCCGTCACCCGAAGAAAGGAGGTGGCACATGTTTCCCATGAAGACAATTCGAATCCGCAGCTACGAGATGGGCCTGCGCTTCCACGACGGAGACTTCCGCGGACTGCTCGCTGAAGGTACGCACGCATTGTTTGACCCACGGTCGAAGACGCAAGTTGACGTCGTGTCGCGACGTGATCCGTGGCTGCAGCACGAGAAGCTGGACGTCATCGTGAAGTCCGGTGCGCTGAAGGACCATGTAGTCGTTGTGGACCTGAAGGACCACGAGCGTGGCCTGGTCTCGATCGAGGGTCGATTCAGTCACGTGCTGCCGCCGGGTCTGTACGCGTACTGGACCGGTCTGAAGGACGTGAATGTTGAGGTCATCGATGCGCGGAACGTTCGTTTCGAGCACACCGCTCTGCGGGCCATCACGCGGTCGCCGACGGTGGGACAGGTTCTCGACGTCTGCACGGTTAACCGACAGAACGTCGGAGTTCTATTCATCGACGGTCGGTACGCCGACCAGCTCGACCCGGGGCTGTACGCGTTCTGGAAAGGAACCGGCGACGCGAAGGTCGTCGAGATCGACCTGCGCGAGACAATGGCCGACGTCAGCGGTCAGGAGATCATGACGCTGGATAAGGTCTCGCTACGGATGAACGCTGTTGTGACTTACCGCATCGTTGATCCGCGCAAGGCTATCACGGCAACCGACGATGTTCGGCAGTCGCTGTACCGCGAGGTGCAGCTGGCTCTACGGGCCGTTATCGGAGCACGGGAACTCGACTCATTCCTGACCGACAAGGATGCGGTTGCGAGTGAGATTGAGGAGCTCGTGCGGCGACGGTCGATCGAGCTAGGTCTGGAACTGGCTTCGGTCGGAATCCGGGATGTGATTCTGCCCGGCGATATGAAGGACCTGATGAACAAGGTCACGGAAGCGAAGAAGGCCGCCGAGGCCAACCTCATCTCGCGTCGCGAAGAGACGGCTGCCATGCGGAGTCAGGCGAATACGGCAAAGGTACTGGCCGACAACCCGACTTTGATGCGGCTCCGGGAACTGGAAGTCCTGGAGAAGATCGCGACGACCGGCAACCTGAACGTAGTACTCGGCGAAAAGGGACTGGCCGACCGCGTCGTCAATCTGCTGTAACCAGACGCCTCTGTTCTGTGCTTTCAGGTCAGGGGCGTTTTCTTTCACTCCCGGGATCTGAGAATTCCTCCTTGTCCGCGATCAGGCTGCCTGCCACGACCGTCGTCTCCAGCAGGTCGACTGCGACTTGAGACTCATCGATTTTCTACCTGTAACGCGGTTCGCGTATTTTCGGTAGTTAGTTACATCACATGACAGCCGAGGTATCTCATGTTGCATTTCATCCGAGTTGCAGGCGTCGCTTTGCTGGAGCGACTGGAATCACTTCGTCGGAGGTCGTCGTTGCTGCGGACGCCATTCAGGTCGCCGGACGAGTCATTGACGCAGAGACCAGAAAGCCAATTCCACACGTGCGAGTCGTGGCGACCTCGGTGCGCGGCGACAACCTGAAGCGCGGTCACGTGACCTGGCAGATGCATCTGCTCAAATCGTTCGAGAATGGATCGATCGATTATCGATTGGAGCGGGGTTACCAGCAGACGGTCGTGCGGATTGATGCTGACGGGTATCGACCATTCGTCACGCCGATCATCGAGAAAGGGAAACCACTCAAGCAGGACTTCAGGCTGAAACACGACGGAATCCAGGGAGTCGTGCTGACGCCGGACGGAAAACTTGCGGCAAACGCTCAGGTGGCGATGTCCACGTGGACGCTGGAACTCAACGTTGAGGATGGTCGACTCCAGTACGTACGGGACGCGAAGAAATTCGGCCGAGAGATCGTTGAGACTGATTCCGCAGGTCGGTTCACTCTTCCAGCGGAAACCGACCCTCTGACAGTGGTCGTCGCGCACGCATCGGGATTCACACAGCAGCCGATCCGTCCAGAGGCTGACGAAGAGGGCGGCGCTGACGCCACGAAACGGGATGCCGTCGATCCTCGAAGTCTGAGGCTGCAGCTCCAACCATGAGGCAAGGTGACCAGACAACTCGTCGGTATCGGGAAGAAGCCTGTCGAAGGGAGGACTCTGTGGATCGGAGGCGGATGGCCCGGTCGCGATGATCCGGGACACGTTCGTCATACGGTCACCCGAGTCACAGACAAGGACGGTCGGTTCTCAGTTGATCGCGTGGCACCGGGCGGCGGCAGTCTTCAACACGCGTTCGAGAATTCGGAGGGCAACGGTTCGTTCTCACCGATTGGCCTGACGGCACGCTTCGATTTGAAACCAGGGCAGGTTCTTGAACTGACTCCGGGCCAGGTTGAGCAACCAGTGGTCGGCAAGGTTGTTGTGCCGACGGAACTCAAAGGTGCCGATCTTTCAGCGACTCGTTTTCGAGTCTTCCTGCACGACAACTCGTGGAAATGGAACATTGGCGGACCGGCCGTCTCCTATCCCGGCTTGACGAAATTCAAGGCGTCAGAAGAAGGCAAGCACTATCACCTCGACGACATCACAGTGGCGGACGCACCAGACCGCGTGAGCTTCAGCAGGGACGGTCGATTCGAGATTCGCGGTCTGCCAGCAGCCCGGTATGTCGTGCAGATTCGGCTGAAAAAGGGATTCGCCGTAAGGCGATTTGAAGTGCCGCTGCACTCGACGTCGCAGGTTGACCTTGGTGAACTCACGATGCGGATCAATTGATCGGATGAGCACTTTTGGCCGGGTGAGACTCACCGTGTGCGCGATGAAACTCATCGAATGCGAGACAGACCACTATGCCGGAACGACGCCAGGTGGTCTGATGCTGGGTCTGGAGCATTCATACAAGCGACATACAGCCGTGTTCGCCGGAACTCAGCAGTACGCGATGCCACGTGGTTTCCAGCGCTCAGCCTACGTCGTTTTGGCTCTCCGAGTGCTGCGCGTTGGCCGACTCCCTCATTCGACTGGACGCTGCCTGGCGAGCCAGCAGCAACAGGATCAGAACAGCTGCCGTCAGTGAGGCGTAGTGCAGGATCGTCAGTATCCACAAAGGAATCACTGGTCGGTCTCCGAATGTGGCTTATGGCCAGGCTGGAACAGACTGCCGAGTGGCGCGTGGTGTGTCAGAGGCCATGAGACGAGAAACGCAACTGCGGCGACTGCGATGCCGGCCAGGGCCGGCCCGATGTTCCATGGCGACTCCAGTACGAATCGCCAGAGGATGACGGTGATGATGCCGACGATCATTGAGAAGACCGTCGCGCGAATCCGTGATTCGCGATACCAGAACACGGCGACCAGAAACGGAACGATCATTGTCGGAGCCCAGAAGTCGTAAACGAATTCCAGGATCGTCGCGATGTCGTGAACGAACCAGGCACACACGGCAGCGCCGACACCACTTAGAAGCGTCGTCATTTGCGCCACTCGTAACAGTTGTGGATCTGTCGCGGTGGGATTGAGGTGCCGTCGGTAAACGTCTTCCATCACGACGGTCGACAGACACGACAGGCAGCTGTCGGCCGACGACATGACGGCGGCAATAATTGCGGCGATGATCAGTCCGGTCAGCAATGGGGGAAACGTCGTCCGAATCAGTGTGGGGAAAGCGATCTGCCGGGCCTGGGCCGCGGCGTCGGCCTGGGTCATGTTGCCTCCGGCCGCGGTGTCGTTCTCAAGAATCCGCTGCTGTTCCGCGGCCAGAGATTGCTGGACCTCCGGGCTAATCTGAGCGGCCGTTCCCAAAGTGAAGGTGGCGATCGGCAGGAAGACGAGTAGAAACACACCGGCTCCCGCAACGCCCCAGCGTGCCTGTTGAGAATCCTTCGCGATGAAACATCGCACAGCGTACGGCGGAACGAAGGTCTCGCCCAGCAGGAAAGCGACAAACAGGCTGATGACGCGAGCTGATGGCCAGTGCCCGGTGACGTCAAACTGTCCCGCCTGAGCCACCGCCTGCATCTGTGCGAATCCACCATGCCGGTTGAGGAGAATGGCAGAAGCCAGTCCGATGCCGATCACGAGGATGACGAACTGCATCACATCAGTTTTGACGACGGCCTGAATCCCGCCCACCGTCGAATAGAAGACAGTGACGACGGCTCCGATCAGCAGCGCCGTTGTGTAATCCACACCGAGAATGGTGTTGGTCACCGTCCCGATTGCCGCCATCTGCGCCGCCAGCGCGCCGATCAGGAAGATCGTGCAGTTGATCACGGCCAGTTCCCGAGCCAGCGGCCCGAACTTCAGCGAGAAGTAGTCGCCCACCGTGACCAGGCTCAGACCTCGCAGCTTCGGAGCGACGAACAGGCCCGTGAAGATTAACTGCAGGTGCCAGGCACACGTAACGACGGCCGCCGCGATGCCCACTTCAGTGACCCGCGAGACCATTCCCACCGAGGCGCCACCGCCAATCATCGTGGCCGCAGTTGTAGCGAGAACAACAACCCACGGAACGCTGCGTCCGGCCAGCGTGTAGTCAACTGACGTTCGGACGCGCTTCCCCGAGCGAATCCCGATCCACATCAGTGCAACCAGATAGACAGCCAGGATGCTGAGTTCGAGGATTCGATCCGTGGGCATGAACGCGACCGGTGAGAAGAACAACATCCGTGATCATAGAAGCCCGAAGCGCCAGCGAGTGAATCCGGTCCAGCAGATTCACTCGCTCGCGCTTCGGGCTTGTTTCACATCAGGCGATCCAGTTCTGGAACTGAGATTCGTCCAGATTCCGCCCACTGATGACGATGACAAGATCGCCACTTCCATCCAGGTTGATTTTCTGCTGAAGCACAGCAGCTGTTGCAACCGCGCCGGACGGTTCTGTTCGTAGCCCGTGTTTCTGATAAAGCCACTTCATGGCCTCGCAGGTTTCCGCATCGGGAACGACAACCGAGGCTCGAACGTGCTGTTTCAGGATCGGCCAGTTGTGCTCACCCACATCGTACGACAGCAACCCGTCACAGATTCCGGTCGGGTGGTCGATGCGGACTCGCTCGCCAGCCTCCAGTGATTGACGAAAATCGTCCGCCGTGTCTGGCTCGACGCCGATGATCTGCGCCTGCGGAAAGCCATCCGCGATTGCCAAAGCATGACCGGCCATCAGACCACCACCGCTGACCTGACAGACAAACTGCGAGACGCCTCGATCCTGCCGCTGCAGTTCATCCACGATCTCGAGTCCCCCGACGCCATTGCCCGCGATGACGTGTGGATCGTCATAGGGCGACGCCTGAACGGCTCCTTCGACTTCTGCGATCTCGCGAGTCAGTCGGTCACGTTCGCCTGTTTCGTGGTCGGTTGAGATGTCGTACGTGCGAATCTCAGCACCGAAAGATCGAGTCAGACCGAATTTGATCTGCGGCGCCGACTCGGGCATCACAATCATGACGCGTTTTCCATACCGCATTCCGGCGAACGAGATTCCAGATGCGAAGTTTCCCGACGAATGTGCCGCGATCGGTCGATCGCCCACGCGATCCAGATTGCGTTCCGTCCAATTCAGGGCCCCCAGCAACTTGAAGGATCCGACGGGCGTCCAGCCATAATCTTTGAGCCAGACGCGGCGTCCTTCC
>CAYSJO010000087.1:0-7269 GCA_964431285.1 uncultured Planctomycetaceae bacterium | reverse complement strand
CGTCCAGCTCTTCTCCTTTGCGGCCGTCGGCCATGCGGAAAGGAAAGATCTTTCGGGTGCCGACGGAGTCGTCGTCGAATGTGAGGACTGGACTGGTGACGTGTCCCAGCGGACTCCGGCCTTCGTCGTACCACGGATAATTGCGAACCGGTGGTTTGCGGCTCGAGATGCCTTTACCCATCGGAAGGTAGCGGTAACTTCGCGGTCCGGCGAAGACACTCTCTTTCGTGCGGACGGCGTGAGTCCAGCGCTTCATCCGATTCTGCTGTTCCGGGGCGGCTGTCACTTCGCCCCCAAAGTGAATACCGACGTTCCAGAATGAAATGCTGTCAGCTCCCCAGGTGTAATAGTTCGCCGCCGCTCCACGGGCTTCGGATTCCGTAATCAACATCGCCAGATAGCTGTCCGTTCGATGTTTCGCCGACATCGCGACAGAGCGATCGAGAATCGTCGGCGGCGAGTTGGAAAGGGATCCAATCATGTTGCCCATCACGACGATCGTGTCCACGCCTGCAGGTATCGTGAACCGCGCAAACTCATCAACGCGAATTTGGGGATCCGTGTTGTTCCAGGTCGAGACGACGACATAGTCGATCCAGCCCCGTTTGACCCACGTCGCGACATCGCATCCGGCCAGCCAGCAGGCGGCAATCGACTCCGGCACGCGAACGCCAAGGGTCAGATGGTCTCGTTGTCGTTTCTTTGCAGCTGTGGCGAGCATGGCATGAATCTCGCCCATGTAGGCCGTCAGGATCGGTGCTTTCTCGCGACCCTGATCGCGCGGGAAATGTTTCGCCCAACGGACAAAATTCAGCTCCAGGCCATCAACGTCATAGTCCTCGGCAATCTCCCGCATGATGTTCAGCCGATGCTGGCGTACTTCCGGGTAGGAATAGTCGAGTGCTGTTTCATTCGTGCGATCGTCCGGCTGCCGGATCACGAATTGTCTGTTGTCGATTGTGAACTGCGGGCAAAGCGGATGCGTGTGGCCAATGTGGACATGATGCGTGTCGCTCATGCGGATCGCCGCCAGCACTTCCTTGCCTTTGCCATGCATGTGCTCAGTGACGACCTTCAGCACGTCCGTCCCTTCCGCCCGTAATCCGCGGATGCCTGGCGTCCAGCTTCTGGAGAAACCTTCGCCGAATCGATCACCGTAAGTCTCTCCCGCCTTCGAATCGTAGGTGCAGATGTCGGGCATGGCTGTGAGAAACACGTAAGTCGAAAACGGCACGGCCGCCACTTCTTTGTCGAGCCATGCCCTGACGAAGTTCGACGTGCCTTCAGCCGGGGCCTCCATCAGCATCTGAGCGTCATCATTGAAGACCACCCGCGGCTTCCGCTCATCGGCGTGCAACGCAGTTCCCGTGACGACAAGCATTGTGATGAACACTTGAGGAATGAGCTTCATTCGAATAACTCCCCGGTCATCGGATGAGATATAGCATTACAGTTTATTTCGCGCGCCGCGGCGAACCGTTGTTGTAGCGGCGCGTCGAGTATTCGGCGGGCGTCATGCCGTCCCGCAGTCGACTGCCGGACCAGATTTCGACGAAGCCGACCTCGCCGCGGAAACCGGCCACGTTGAATGATCCGATGCGGAGTGGTGCATCGTTGCGAACAGAACCAGACGAAAGTACGCCAAACGGCCACGGTCCAAGCGGCAGTGGTTTTTCATTGCCATCAAAGTAGACCGAACCGTCGCGCCCGCCGCTTCCAGTGAGATGGATGACGTACAGGTGAAAGCCGCCGTCCGTCGCGCCGAGCTTGACATCGCGACCTTGACCGGCGAGGCCCGGAAAGCCGTTGATGGTCCGGTTCTGACTGGTGTCGGATTGCTGGAGTGTCGAAATCCGATCGAGCCCGAACTCGTCCCACGCCAGGCCGATCGACCAGCCGCCCTTTGTTGGATCGTCGATCTTGTTGACGATGCCACCGCCGGACCTGCCGGTAAGCTTCGCGTACAGGACGACGGTGAACGGCGATCCGCGACCGGCGCCCGCCGACTGGTCCGTTTCGAAGTGGAATCGCGTTGCATCCCTGAGATCACCAATGCACGACGCGCCGGGTGTGTTAAACCGGTAACTGCTGCTTTCTGCTGAGTGACCGACGGATTGCAGAACGAAGTCTTTGTTGCGTCCAGTCAGGTCTCTCCATTTCGCATCTGGTTCTGGACCGGGCGCCGCTGCATCAAGCTTCAGCAACAGTTCACCAGCAGCGGCGAGCAGAGCGGGTGACTCAAGAACAGCCTGGCCTTCGTGAACCGCGACGCGAACGTAAGCGGTCGCTGCATCGCTGGGCGACCGGATGCGTCCCGTGAGTTTCGTGGTGGTTGCAGTAAGTCGGGTCGACTCGACCAGGATCGATCTGTGCACGTGTGTTGGTAAACCGTCCTCTTTCCACCACAGGACCTCCACGGCAACTTCTGCATCGCCCGACGCTTCGAGCTGCGCGTTGTAGATCATACCTGCGTCCACGGGCAATTCGGCCGAGTGCAGGAATACTCGGCCGCCCTGCAGCCTCGCCTTGTTCTGATCGATGCGGACCTCGCACGGCTCTTCAATGCGTTGCCAGTTCCAGCCGTTGGTTTCAGGTCGATCCGCGAGCTCGCTGACGTTGGTGAAACCGGGATCCGGCAGGAGATTCTCTGCCAGGGAATTGCGACAAAGAACGCAGGAAGACACAAAGAGAACCAGTAGTGATTGAGCGGCAAGCCGAAAGAGACTGTGTTCGTCCAGAAACACAGGTACCTTCAGTTTGCTGTTAAACGAACTGGACGAACACACTGAATGACAATGGCTCATTTCTTCGTGCCTTCCTGCGTTTCCTGCGGCAGTTTCAAATAGGAAAACACCAGATTCCGAGCTGCCGCTCGCTGTCCGCCTTCTTTGTATGCGTGCATACCGTGCTTTTCGGCAAGCACAAACAGTTTAGTTGCCATCTCACGAAACCGCGGCAGAACGCTGGCATCGACCGCGATGCGTTCCTGTTCAACAGTTGTCTTCAGGATGCGTGCTCGACGCGGAGCTTCGATGGCGTTCCACCAGATGGGCTCGAGTGCCAGCCGCAGTGCCGTCACCGAAATCTTTTCCACGCGGTCTCGAATCGTCTCGCTCTCAGCAAGCTGGATCGCTTCTTCAAACAGCTCCAGACCTCGTTTCCCCAGCGCAGCATCAAGCCCATAATGTTTCGCGGTCGCATTGATGTTCGATTCGCTGCCAGACGCTTCCGCCTGATCGTGGAACAGGTCAATCCACTCACGAACTGGTCGGGCTGAGCGGCCGTAGAAAAGGGACAGGAATTCATCGGTCAGTCTGTCGGCGTCCTGGGATGGGTTCCAGAGCAGCGAGGTCGTCACGTAAGCACGCAGGTCGCTGAATTCCGTGTTTTCTGCAGTGCCCTGCATAAAAACTCCACGACCGTTGTTACGGACGAACGCACGCAGGTTGACCGGCTGCGATCGCATGTTGGGAAACGGCAGCAAGTACTCACGCGGATTCATGTCGTACGACCAGATCAAAAGATGGTCGCATACGTTTCGCCACCCGGCCAGGTACTCGTTGAACTGCCGGTTGATCGAACTGCGAGGGTCGTCAAGCGAATACACCACGCTGCAATGGTATGTCGCGACCTGCACCTTGACGTTGGACCGCGTCCTGGTTTTCCGCGGCGGCATCATGGTGTATGCATAGGCTTCTGTGCCGACCCACAGATCCAGTCTCTCATCGGCCACCGCTTCGGCAACATGATTGACAAAGTCGATGACCACAGCCGACGGCGGGCCGTGTCGAGTATTCTCGACCGAAACGCCCAGTGGTTTGTCGGGCATTCGAAAAGAGCCAGGCGCATCGCCTTCCCGCTGCGCCGCAGCGCAACGTTGACACAGACAGGGGCTGCCATTGTCGTTCTGCGCCAGAGGAATGGTGGATCCCGGTGCATAACCGTCGAGACTGCCAAGTATCCGCCTGGTGACGGTACGCCGGACTTCCGGATGCGTCAGACAAGGTTGCAACGGGGCGCGTTTGCCATCGCGAAGCGAGAAGTACTCTGGATGTTCTGTGAACGAAGTGGAAAGCATGAAATTGTTATGCAGGAAGACACCGCCCGTTGCTTCACTACCGAGTCGCTCAGGGATTCGCTGCTCCTTCGGCCCATACTGACTGGCCGCATTCTGCCGACGCCGCACTGCGAAGATCGGATCCTTCATCACTTCAGTTTTCAGATAGAACCGATACGCAAAAGGGGGCTTATAGGTTCGATCGATCAGCGGAATCGTCTGCGTCACGGCAGTCTTTGGCACATGTGCGACATCGGCCGTTAGAAACCGCACACCGAGATAGTCTTCCAGAAACGTATAGACACCGTAGAGCGTTCCGCGCGATCCGCCCGTGATGGCGATGTTGTCTTCAGTAACAACGATTCGCAGCTCTTCCTCGTCGTAAGCCCGGTCCATGAGATGGCCGAGTGGACTTGTCTTCAACGCTGCACCAGGGCCGATAAAAATGTGGCCACTCTGCTTTGTGGCGGATGCCTTCACGGCAAGTGTTGCCTGCGTTGCCTCCCGATAGAAATACTGAAACTCTTCTGCGGCGTATTTCTGGCAAGGCGCTACGTCACCGCTGACGATGATCGACCACGTGCGGATCGTGTCGACGGGAAGCGATCTTGCCGGCCCGTCTCCGCAGATCCCGACTTGTACTCCCGACGACACAATCAAGACAGCGGTGAATGTGCGGCTCATGTTGAATGGCTCTTTCGCTGGGCGCGCAGCAGAACTCGACCGAGTTATGACGAGGTGAACTCCGTTCCGGTTAACGTATATCCCTGCGTCTGCCAGTGAAAGAACTGACGAATGATTCAGCAGAGAATGATCCACCTGATGACCTGGTTGTCGATGTCGAAGGCGGTTTCGTCGCCGACAAAAACAATCGACCCGTGGTGGCACTTCGCGGTAACTGCCGTCACCGTTCTGGCGACGACGAATGCGGCGGCATCTGAACCGTCAACTGTGCGACTGCGGCTGTCAGTCACAGCTCCGCTTGAGTACGCCAACACTCCGCTCGACCCGCGGATCGACTTCCCGGGATACCTGCGAAAGGCAGGTGTCGAGGGTGTTCTGGATCCCAATTCGATCGAGGTACGGGATGTTGCAACGGGCGAGGTTGTGCCGCATACCCTGTCTGAGGACTTTGCGTACGGCGATGTTGGCCGCATCGAGTTTGTTGTCGCCGATCCTCGATATGCAGAGTTTGAAATCCAGTTCCGATCGGTCCTGCAGAGACCGCCTCTGGAACCGCGAAGGTTCACCCCGCAGATCGGCATCGGTGATCTGTTGCGCTACAACGCCTCGCAACCACGACCGATCGCCGTGCCGTTCCTGGCGGGGCTCTATGATTTGAACGGAGACGGACGACTCGATCTGACGGGGACATGGAACTACGCGTATCGTCCGGGATGGCCATGGGACGGAGTCATCTGTTACCCGCGCACATCTGCCGGTGGTTTTCAGTTTGGTGACCTCATGCGCTTGCGGCACGTACCCGCCGAGTCCGACAAGCCGCAGTTCCTCAGCCACACATACATGGCGTCTGATTTCGCTGACTTGAATCGCGACGGCAAACTCGACCTGGTGGTTACGCGGAAAGGTGCGAACGCGGCCGAGTTCTATCTGCAATCGGATCAGCGGGACGCCGGCGGGATACCGAGGTTTGAGCCCGCGGGAACGGCACGTGTTTCTGGCTGGAGCGCTTGCCGTGCGATCGATCTTGATGATGACGGAGCAACCGACCTGGTGGTCGATGGTCGGTATCTACGAAACAAGAACCCGGATGGCTGGCCGTTTCTCGCGGCTCCAGCGGTGAAACTGAATGCGGGACGAAAGCCATGTTTCCTCGACGTGAACGGCGATGGGCGTCTGGACGCGGTTTGCCTTCGGGGCGGCCGGTCCGTGCAGCCCGATTTCTACCGGGTGGCCTGGCGAGCCAATCTCGGCGAGACGCCGCCTCGATTTGGTGACGAGCAGCTTTTGACCGGAGTCGACGTGCCGGACGTTTCGCAGGTCGCTGCCTGGTCCAACGACAATCGGTCCGGATTGATTGTCCAGCATGGCGTGTTTCAAGAGCTGTCGTTGTTTGAACTTCAGGCTGGCGGGGTGCGGCGTGTGGGACGCGCTGAATCGATGTCGGCCGTGATGTCGCTGAGCGATCAGGCCTGGCCGTGCCTGTGCGACTGGGACAACGATGGAGACGTGGATCTGCTGGTTGGCGGCGGGTACGGATGGCCGCGAATCGTCATCAATGAGGGGAATAAACGGCGTCCCGCATTCCGCGAGCCGAATCGGATTCTCTCGGAAGGGAAACCGATCCGGTTCGTTCGCAACAAGATACTCGGCCCGCCCGACAACTGGCACGACATGGGCTATCCCTACCCGAACTTCGTCGACTGGGACGGGGACGGCCGGCAGGACCTGGTTTGCCCGAATGAGACGAACCGCATCTTCTGGTATCGCAACGTCGGGACGTCCAATGAGCCGAAATTCGGTCCGCGCCGGCAGATCATGTGCGACGGCTTTCCGGACTCGAAGGAGCTTCGAAAGCGATCGGCGACGCGGGCACTCGATCCGAAATCGAACAACGGTGTGTATCCCTACGAAGAAGAACGTCCCTTCTTGTGGCGAACCGGTGCGGCGGTGGCCGACTTCAACGGCGATGGCCTTGCGGACCTCATCAGCCACGACGGCCACCGACCGGTCGCAACGCTGTTTGTTCAATACCGCGGCGAAGAAGGAACACTGCGATTACGCAAGGGTCACGCGCTGCAACTGGCCGACGGCCGCGAGATCAACGACGCGATCGTCTCACGCCGCTCGCATTGGACGGAATCCTTCCGCGCGATCGACTGGGATTCGGATGGCCTGCAGGATTTGATTTACAGCGTGGCCGGCTCGCACAACGGAACGAAAGACGGCGGAAGCATCTATCTGCTGCGAAACGTGGGCACGAAGACTGACCCCGAGTTCGCTGCCCCCGTCACCATGCGCTGCTTCGGTGAGCCGATCCGCATCACCAATCACGGCCCGCACCCCTGGCCCGGCGACTTCGACGGCGACGGCAAACCGGACCTCGTCGCGTGCGTCGAATGGAGCGTTTATCCGTTCTACAGCCACGCGGCATTGATGATGAAGAAGCGTCCTGGCTACGTACTGAAACTGCGTACCGATTAACCTCCAGTCGTAGTGGACGAGGCTACGAGTCCTGATGCCCTGCAATC
>CAYSJO010000086.1:0-3001 GCA_964431285.1 uncultured Planctomycetaceae bacterium | reverse complement strand
ATTATGGATGAGGCCGAGTACGTGGGCTTCACGACGCCAGTTCCACCGTACGCCCGCGTTATGCTGGTCACTGACTGCATCGAAGAGTCGTTTCTCGATAATGCGGATGCACATGATCAGTTTGGGGTCGATGGCATCATTCGGACATTTAAAGAAACGACAGAACTACCGCTGGAGGACGCTTTGCAACGGCTGTTCGACGCGTCCAGCGAATACACACAGGGTGCCGGCCGACACGAGGACACTTCGGTGGTACTGTTCGATCGGCGGCAAACGGCCGAGTGACAGGCAATTCTGACGCGAGTTATTGGGTATTGACGCATTTCCGGAAACTGTGCGACAGTCCCGAGTATTGTGAATTGGAATCCCTCTCGCGCAGCACGTGGTCCGATGACGCCGACCGCTTGCGCACCGGCCCAGCAAAGGAGTGCTAACGCCGTGAAGAAAGCCGTCGCATCTCTAGTCACACTGGCATGTCTGAGTTCCCTGGCTGTTCCCGCTCTGGGACAAGCCGCCGCGGCTGCAAAGCCGCAACTGCAACCGGCCATTATCGGTCTTGTAGATATGGCCAAAGTTTTCAAGGAGTACAAGAAGTTCACGGACCTGCGTGAAGGCCTGCAAGCGGAAATGCAGGTGAAGCAGGCTGAGGGCCAGGCAATCGCCAAGCAGGCCAACAAGTTGAAGGAGGAACTCAAGCTGCTGAAAGCCGGGACTCCGGACTACATTCAGCGGGAAGCGGAACTCGTGCGGCTGTCCAGTGAATTCGAATCCAAAGGCAAGCTGGTCCAGGTCCACTACCGCCGCCGCGAAGCGGAGGTTTTTGAAGCGGTCTACGTTGACGCGATTAAAGTGGTCGGGCTGTATGCCAAACACTTCGGCTACACGATGATCATTCGCTTCAACAGCGAACCGTTGAATGGTGCCAATCCGCAGGCGCTGGCCAGTGGGCTCAACAAGCTGGTCGTATACAGCCGGCCGCAGGACGATATTACTAACGCGGTGTCTGATTACCTGAATCGTCAGTACAAACCGGAGCCGAGTCCGGC
This sequence comes from uncultured Planctomycetaceae bacterium, assembly GCA_964431285.1. GTDB lineage: Bacteria > Planctomycetota > Planctomycetia > Planctomycetales > Planctomycetaceae > CAUZFZ01. Next base: position 1,955 of record CAYSJO010000086.1, on the reverse strand, counting down.
CACACAGCAGACCGGTGGAACCGTGCCCGCGCGCAATAACTGATTGCAGCGGTTGTTAGATGCCATCACTTCGAAGCCTGGCCTTGTTTTCATAGGCCGGGCTTCTGGTGTGCCTGTCGTCGCTGGTTCCCGAATTCGAATGGGGAACCTGATCCGGTGTGTTCTGCAAACCCTGCCGGAAACGTGCGGCCCTCGGACCGGAGTCAGCATGTCAGACAGCAGCCTTCGCATGCAGCGGACCATCCGCCGTGAAGTCTCGACGAGTGGTGTTGGCTTCCTGACCGGAGCTGACGTCAGACTGCGTTTTCTGCCAGCACCTTCCGATCACGGAATCGTGTTTCAGCGAGTCGATCTCGCCGATCAACCACGCGTGGCCGCGACGCTCGATCACATCGTGCCACGTCAACGACGAACGGGTATCGCTGCCAACGGGACAGCAATCGAACTTGTCGAACATGTAATGGCAGCACTGGCCGGGATGCAGGTCGATAATTGTCTGGTTCAGCTGGACGGACCGGAAGCTCCGGGATTTGACGGCTCATGCAGACTGGTTGTCGACTGTCTGTTGGAAGCGGATTTTGAAGTGCAACACGCCGCAAAGCCCCAACTCGTCGTAAAACACGACGTTATCATGACCACTGGTGATGGCAGCTCGATTCATGCCATGCCTGCAGTAGATGGTTTGTCGATCACTTACGAGGTCGACTACGGACCGACGTCGCCGATACCGGCTCAGTCGGCAACATTTGACATCACACCGCACACGTTTGCTGCACGCATCGCGTTTGCCCGGACGTTTGTGCTCGAAAGTGAAGTGGAGGCTCTAAAGGCACAAGGTTATGGCAAACGAACGACAGCACGAGACCTGCTCGTATTTGGAGCCGATGGCGTCATTGATAACAAAGTACGGGCCGACAACGAGTGTGCCCGACACAAACTACTCGACTGTGTTGGCGACTTTGCACTGTGCGGTTGCGACATTCAGGGGCGTATTGTTGCCACACGCACGGGGCACAGCATGAATCATGACATGATTCGGCACCTGGCGACCACGCTGCATCAGCAGACTACCCGTGATCGCGCCGCCTGACAGGAACATAAACATGCCCACCGAGATTTCAACACTTTCTGAGGTCCATCCGTCTGCCGTTATTGGCCAGGGTGTGACAATTGGACCGTTCTGCGTCGTGGGACCCGACGTCGTGATTGGCGACAACACGTGGCTGGAAAGTCACTGCAGTATTCTGGGACATACGGCGATTGGCAGTGGTAACCGGTTTGGTCATGGTTGCGTGATCGGTGGCGAGCCCCAGGATGCGGGCTACTCCGGTGCGCCCACACGGCTGATTATTGGTGATGACAATTACTGCCGCGAAGGTGTGACCATTCATCGTGGAGCCGAGAAGGAAGACCACACGACTCGAATCGGCAGTCACAACCTGTTGATGGTGCATGCACACGTCGGGCATAACTGTTGTGTTTACGACCACACGACGCTGGTCAACGACGTATTGCTCGGGGGACATGTTCACGTACATGACCACGCTATCGTGTCCGGCGGCACGGCCGTGCATCAGTTCTGTTCAATTGGCACGATGGCTTTCGTTGGTGGCCAAAGCACAGTGCGACAGGATGTTCCCCCCTGCATGTTCGGAGACGGTGGCAACGACGGATTCCGAATCGTGAAAATCAATGATGTGGGGATGCGGCGGTCCGGAGCATCCGAGGAATCGATTCAGCTTATGAAGCGGGCACATCGAATGCTGTTTCGCAGACGCGAGAAAATCGCCGCGGTGCGGGCATCTTTCGAGGAAGAACTGAACGGCCAGTTGCCCGACGAAATCCGAAATCTGCTCGAGTTCATCGAACGCCAGCAGTCCGGCAAGGCAGGGCGCTATCGCGAGTCCTTCCGGAACTGGAACGAACCGACGACGGATGAATTCCGAGCGGCGAAA
>CAYSJO010000085.1:0-25716 GCA_964431285.1 uncultured Planctomycetaceae bacterium | reverse complement strand
GTCTGAACAACAAGGCGAAAGTGACCATGAGAAAATCCTACGGATTCCGCACACCAGAAACGCTGGAACTCGCTTTATACCACAACCTTGCAAAACTCCCCGAGCCGAACTTCACCCACACATTCTGGTGAGGAGGCTTTTGTTTGACGAGTCGGGGCACGCGGTCGTCGAGTACCTGTTCATTTTGTTTCTGGTGATCTTCGCCTGCCTTGCAGGAATTGAATTGATTGGCAACCAGACGCATGTGCTGTTTAAACGTACGCGGGATGCTATGCCGTAAGCGACCCAGATCCCGGAAGCTCACTTGCATCAGCCGACCGCACCTGCTTTTGAACCACACGCGGGATGTTGTGGAACGTGGACCTCACCACAGGCACGTGACAATGTATGCAAAACTATCAGCCGAGGAGTGAGGCTACTCTGCTGGCGCTCAGGCGGTGCATGACCAGGGGCTGCGAACCGTCGTGCTGCGACTGCTGCCATGTGGCGATCAGGCCCCCGGAACGTGTCCGGAGAACATCGACATACCGGCTGCAGCCCGTGCCCATTGGGCTGAGAAACATCGGCTGGTGTCTCGATAGTCGTTCAGGCCGGGTGAGGTCGCCGTCGCGAAGGTATGCTGATCCGCCGATTTCCTCGCACGAATAACCGCGCGGTCGCGTGACGGCGGTCGCATGCTCGTCCAGGTTTCTGAGTGATTCACCGCCGTCATAGAACATCAGAGTGACGCTTGTTTCCTGAAACTCACCGATGGCTGGTACATCCAGCAGACAGGTCCCACGTGTCATGGCGACGTCCCATGTGAAGCCGCGCGGAAAGAAGTCGTACACCGGCTCGCTGAAAGTCGACTCGCCGCCACACTGGATGGCGTAACCCGTGTTGGAACTCGACCAGCAATATGGATGACTGCAGAACAGCAGGACCAGGTCGCCATTCGAGCGGTCGTAGACAAACGGGTCTTTGACGTGCAGCCAGCGAGGGTCGTTGCATTGCAGGACGGTCACGGGTTGAGCGTCTTTCAGACCTGAGACGGAATCCGCGACCACACGTTCGATCGTCCACACACCAGTACCGGGCTTCAGGTGATCTTCGAATCCAGTGGGATAACCGATGCCGTCCTTTTCCGTTGAAACAAAGAGCTCGACACCCGCTTTACCCTGATGCAGCGCAGTGCCCTCAATCGAAAGCACGCGGCGGCCTGGCAGGTTCAGATCGGACTTCGACAAACTGAGTGTCTTCTCCCATGTCTCGCCATCGTTACCAGACGAGAAGACTGCCAGTTCGAGACCGCGTTCGCCCGCGGCGAGTCCTGTACGTGAATCTCCGTGATTGCGATACCTGCCGACGACATGCAGCGTGCCGTCTTCGTCCTCGATCATATTGCCGCCACCAAACCAGAATCCCGATGAAGCCTGCTGCGGCGGGACGACGATGCGACCCTGGTCCTGATCGATCAGTGCTCCGGCAAGGTTCGTCAGGCGTTCTTCCAGTGCTTGAGGCAAGTCGCTCATGTGTTGCGATTTCCTTGGATCATGTGTCGCGGTCAGGCGTCAGGTTGTCGACAAGGTAGCGGCCTGTTGACTCAGTGTCGTGTGGTCGCATTTGCCAACAAAAAGGCCCGGCATCATTGAGATACCGGGCCGGACAGGCGACTTCGTTGTCTACGGCGAAAGTCACCGCGGCTCGACAGGCCGCTGGAATTGAACGCGACGCTCAATACGCCGTTGGATCCCCCGAGTCACCTGCTTGAGTGCACCGGAAAATGCCTGATGCACTCCGTCATCCTCTGATGTCACGACCACCGTTCCGAGTGGACCCAGGCTGGCTGAAATTCGACAGCGTGTTTCCGAATGGCCGCGTTCTTTTCCCGTCTCGCTCAGGCTGACAGTTGTCCGCTGAACTCGATTGGCATATCGATCAAGGCGTTCCCCCAGTCGGTCGAGAATAAACCGTTCACGTCCCGAACTCTGAGTTGAAAGACTGTCGTGAAGCTGAACCTGCATGACGTCTCCTTCTTCTGTCGGTGAACCGCATTCAAAGTCTGTCCAGTAAACATCATCTACTTCATGTGACACGTCCGCTGAGTTTTTCGTTCGCCTCTGTTAAATGGTCCAGGAGCAGTGGTTATCCGATAATTGAAGTGACATCGGCAGCCGTTGAACTGAGGTAAAGCGGTCGCTGCACAGACGGCCGATTGGGAAACAGTCGACTGACGGCTCCAAGTAAATCGCGTCGACTGACCTGTCCCACCAGGCGTCCCTCGCGCAGCACGGGAAACCGCCGGGCGGATGTCACAAAGAAGTCCTGCGCAATCGACATCACGTCCACATCTTCTCGCGTCGTTTGAGCTGATGAATCCATAAAACTCCTGACGTCCCACTCCGGCCGTGGCGCGCGTGAACCGGAGATTTCATCCACATTCAAGATCCCTGAGCTGTTTCCATAACTCTCGACCATGCGATCGAGTTCTGCTCGAAGGACATCGCGACGACTGATCTGACCGACCAGGCGTCCTCGGTTCAATACGGGTAGTCGCCGATACAACGTTTCGCTGAATCGACGTCGGATCTCTTCGAGCGATGTATGTTCCGGCACGGTGCGAGCGCGGTCGCGGTCCATCCAGGCAGAGACCGCCGCGGAGGAAAATTGATTCCAGGTCAAATCGATCAGGACGCGCATCGCTGATCGCTCAGAGAAAACGCCGAGAAATGCACCTGCTGCATCAATGACCGGCAAGCCGGAGACGTGGTGATGCAGTAGAAGCGAAATTGCCTCAAACACCTCAGTGTCAGGTCCGATCGTGATCAGCTCGGTCTGCATCACATCGCGTGCGCGATAGTGATGGAAGCTCTTGTCGCAACGCTGACTGCGTTCTTCGTCCACAAAACTGAAAGCCATCATCGACGATTTTTCGGAAAACACGCCCAGGTATGTCCCCGTATTATCGACGACCGGTGCGCCCGAGATCTCATGCTGCAGCAGTCGATCGATTCCGTCCAGCACGTGTTCGTTCGGCAGTAGTGTGACCAGTCGCGTGGTCATGATGTCGCGAGCGAAGACTTCAACATCGTGCATAGGAATCGCCTCTATTAAGCGTGAACACGCGTGGTCACGCACCGGACAAGTCCGGTTACTACGAGCGACGAACGACTGCTTTAGCCTTCGCCTCCGATCTCGGTGTACCAGACTTCCTGCATCATCTCGCGTTCCCGTTCTACATGTTGGGTCATAAGCCGTACCCAGCTTTCAAGCTCAGACTCCAGTGCGTTCGCCAGCTTCTGGAACGGCAGGTCACAGTTAAAGCGGTGCCGCAACGACGCCAGGGAATTGCAGAGTGCCGACTGTTCGGCGTGAATGTGGTCCACCATGGGTGACCAGTGCGGGCAAGAGTCCAGCACATCGTCAAAGTAGCCAGGCGATTCCTCCAGGCGGGCCTGCTCACGCATCGCGTCAATGAGCGCGTCCAGAATGGGCTGAAGCCACCCGATGGCTTCCTCATCCAGATGGTCCTGCAACATCTCGCGAATGTCGCCGACAAGCAACCAGCTCGATGTGGCACATTGGATCGCTCGGGAATCCCGTTCTTGCAGCGTAATCATAGACCGCCTCCATTCACTCGAATCATGTTTCCGGGTTTCAGAATCGGTCTTCCGTGACGCGAGGTTGCCCACCGCGACGCTCTGTAAATTCTCCGTCAATACGCTCCCATGTCAGAATGTCTCACACCCCCGCAAGCCTGGTGTTAAACCGCGCGCAGTAATGCATCGGTTGCAGGAAAACGGGCACGCGGGTTGGGGGACGCACTGGTCCGGCCGTCGCAACTGAACGCACAAGGACCGCGGGCCGCACTCATAGGAGGGGCAGGCTCAACAATCCAGTTTCCGCGGAGCACACACATGCATGCTGCTCCTGATCTCAATTCCGAACGGAACACTCAGGAGAAGGTAGGGAGATGTGACCTCGCCCGATGGAACAGGCCTTCGCCAGAGTCGGCCACCTCACGACGGGTAACCGGAGTTCGAGCAGTCTATCCCGCAGGACATGACATCGAATGGAAAAACAGGGCAGTCAGGGCGAGTGTCGTGAATTGCGGATTACAGCCAGGAATCCTCTTGACGGTCTGAGATTTCGTGTTCTCCCCACCATCGACTGGTGCTGAATTGAGTGTGCTGCTGTCCGATCTCTTGCCTGGCAGCCACTGCGATTGAACTCTACCCTGCGACGAACCACGCGCTTTCGTGGAACTCTTGAATCCACAATCGTCTGCGAGAGAACAGACATGAAACGACTGACAGCCGCCGTCCTGTTTCTGATAGCCAGTCTACTTTTGTCGGCAGAATCGTCGCGGGCCGCTGATCCCCGCATCGAACTCAAAAAAGGCAATCACATTGCCGTGATCGGCAACACGACAGCCGATCGGATGCAACACCATGCCTGGCTGGAGACGTACATCCATTCCGTCTACCCGGACCTCGACCTGACGTTTCGGAATCTTGGATTCCCCGGTGACGAAGTTAAGACGCGCAGTCGTTCGGCCAATTTCGGTAGTCCGGACCAGTGGCTGACCAAAGTGCAGGCCGACGTCGTCTTCTGCTTCTTCGGCTACAACGAGGCGCTGCGGGGTGAGAGTGCCGTCGACGGTTTTCGTAATGACCTGGGCGCCATGATCGATGGCATGCGGGCCCAGAAGTACAACGGCCAGGCAGCTCCGCAACTGGTCGTGTTCTCGCCCATCGCTCACGAGAACCGCAGGAGCCCGCACCTGCCGGACGGAACTGAGAATAACGGGAAGCTTCGCATCTACACCCAGGCGATGCAGGACGTGTGCCGGTCCAAAGAGGTCACGTTTGTTGATCTGTTTACTCCGACGCTCAGCATGTACGCCAGTGCAAAGACGCCGCTGACCATGAACGGCATCCATCTGCTGGATCACGGCAACCGGCACGTGGCCGAGTTCATCATGTATGACCTGTTCGCTGCACCGGGGATGGATCATACGGACAAGGCCATTGTCCGGCTTCGTGAGGCCGTCCTCGAGAAGAACTACCACTGGTTCAGCCGGTATCGAGTGGTCGACGGCTACAACGTGTTCGGCGGGCGATCGAAACTGGCCTGGTTCGGTCAGTCGAACGCCGACGTCATGATGCGTGAGATGGAGATTTTCGACGTCAAGACGGCCAACCGCGACAAGCTGGTCTGGGCTGTCGCCCGAGGCGAAGACTACACCGTCAAAGACGACAACCTGCCGGATGAACTGGAAGTCAAAACAAACAAACCCGGTCAGCTCGCAGGTCAGAAGCACCCGTACCTCAGTGGCACAGATGCAATCACGAAGATGACGATCCACGAAGGCATGAAAGTGAATCTCTTCGCCTCGGAGGAGCGGTTTCCTCGGCTGATCAACCCTGTGCAAATCGCGGTCGACACCGACAGCCGGCTGTGGGCGTCTGTTTGGCCGTCCTATCCGCATTGGAATCCGGCCCAGCCACGTCGCGATGCGCTGGTCATTCTGCCTGATGACGACAACGACGGTGTGGCGGACAGATGCGTCGTCTTCGCCGACGAACTCAACAGCGTGACAGGTTTCGAATTCTGGGGCGGTGGCGTGTTGGTCGCGGCTCCGCCGGAAATCTGGTTCCTGAAGGACACCGACGGCGACGACAAAGCCGACTTCAAAATCCGCATGCTTCAGGGCGTTTCCAGTGCCGACACGCATCACTCGGCCAATGCTGTTGTCATGGGACCGGACGGCTGGCTGTGCTGGTCACGCGGTATCTTCAATGTCGCCAACTTTGAAACACCCACCCAAACGTTTCGCTCCGGCGCGAGTGGCGTGCACACGTTCAATCCGCGGACGTTCGAAACGGAGTTCCGCTTCCCGATCGGGCCGAATCCGCACGGCGATGTAATCGACCAGTGGGGCTATCAGTTCGCCAGTGACGGCACCAGCGGCACGGGCTCGTACGTCAACATTGGAAAGGGAGTCGGTAACAAGAAGTGGTACGTCAAGCGAGTTCGTCCGGTTCCAGCGACCGGCATTCTGTCCAGCAGTCATTTTCCTGAAGAACACGAAGGCAACTTCCTGATCTGCAACGCCATCGGTTTTCTGGGAGTGCTGCAGCATGAGGTCAAATACAACGGAGCCGACATTACGGCAGAAGAAGTTGAGCCAATCGTCTTCTCGTCCGACCCGAATTTCCGTCCCAGCGATGTCGAAGTCGGCGGAGACGGAGCGCTGTATATCTCCGACTGGCACAACGTCCTGATCGGCCACATGCAGCACAACATGCGTGATCCAAACCGCGACCACGAACACGGCCGGATTTATCGCGTGACGTACAAGGGCCGTGACCTTGTCAAACCGGCAAAGATGAAAGGCAAGCCGATCGCCGAAGTCTGCCAGAACTTCTTTGCGAATGAAGACAGCACGCGATACCGAGCCCGATTGGAACTCACCGGGCGAAAGGCCGATGCAATTCGCAAAGACGTGACAGCCTTCGCGTCGAAGCTGGACGTTGCCGATGCGGACGATGCTCAGGCGCTGTTGGAGTGTCTGTGGGTATTCGAAGAGCAACGCATTCCGAACGCCGAACTGCTGAGGACCGTGTTCAAGGCCGCTGGGCCGCGTGTTCGAGCCGCAGCCATTCGGACACTCGGTCACTGGGGTGAGAAGGTCGATGACTGGGAGCCAACGCTGATCGCTGCTTCGCGCGATGAGTCGGCACTCGTCCGGGCCGAAGCCGTGAAGGCCGCGGTCTCGTTCGAAGGAGTAACTGCTGCCGAAGTCGTCTTTGAGACGGCGACACGGCCGACCGATCCGGAACTTCTGACTGTGCTGAATTATGCGAAGGGGAAGATCAACGCGGACGCACTCGTACAGGATGCTCTTAAGTCGGGTAAAACGCTCTCGAAAGCTGCACAGGCATACGCGCTGTTGAACGCGAGCGTCAGCGATCTCATGAAGATGGAGCCCAGCGAAGCTGTTTACAGCGCGATTCTCAGTCGGCCGTCTGTTCCGCCACAGACCCTGGCCACATCGCTGACCGGCCTGGCTTTGATGCGTAAGGTTTCGCCGGTCGACCTGTTGATTGGACTAATCACGGAGCGTGACAAAGGCGGTCAGACGGATGGCCTGGATGGTCTCGGCCGACTGCTCGCTTCGTTCCCCGCAGGCGAACTGAAGCCGGCCCGGAATCAGATCGAAGATCTCGCGACGCAGGCGAAATCAGCCGACACCCGGCAGCTTGGCTACGCCAGTCTCGTGTCAGCGGACGGAACGGGAGCCAACGCATTTTTCGCGGCTTCGAAGAGCAAAGAAACGCTGCGGGACATGTTGGCCGCCGTCCCGATGATTCAGAGTGCTGATGTTCGTACTGAGCTATATCCCGACGTTCGGGCTCTGATATTCGAGCTTCCACCGGGACTCGATCCGGAACCCGTCAGTGGTGGTCTTTCCCAGGCCGGGATTCAGGTCGACTTTTTCAAGCAGAATCCTCGCAACGCAGATGCGGCCACGTTCGCAAAGATGAAACCGACCGCCAGCGGGATCGTTCCTGAGATCGTCATGAATGTCCCGCAGAAGACCACCAGCGACGGCTTCGGGCTGCAGTTCACGGGCAACGTGCTTGTCCCGAAGTCCGGCAAGTACACGTTCTTTACCAGTTCGGACGACGGATCGCGGCTGTATATCGGCAAGAAGCTGGTCGTAAACAACGATGGCCTGCACGGCATGGTCGAGAAGAACGGAACGATTGAACTGGCTGCCGGCCCCCACCCGATCCTTGTCACGTATTTCGACAACGGCGGTGGCGATGGTCTCAACGTGACCTGGTCGGGGCCCGGAATGAAGAAGCAAAAGATCGCGGCCGACCGACTGGCCGTCAGCGGTGGCCAGAATCTGCATGATGTCGCGATTCGGTCTCTGGCATCGATTCCCGGAAACGAAGCCGAGAAGTTTCGCGATCTGTCGACGCTCGTCAAAACGGGACGCAGCCGCACGGCGGCTATCGAAGTGTTGCGCACGCTTCCGGACACTGCCTGGGACAACAAGGGCATCAGCTCACTGGTGGACAATCTGGTGGGCTACCTGAGCACAATTCCGGCAGAATATCGCACTGGCGGACCGGCGATGGAGGCCGTCGCTCTGACGCGATCATTGTCAAAGAGACTGTCGGCTGAAGAAGCGACAGCCGTTGAACTCCGGCTGCAAAACCTCGATGTGCGGATCATCGCCATCGGGACAGTTCCCGCCCGGATGATCTACGACAAAGAGCAGATCGCAGTCCAGGCGGGCAAGCCGGTGGAATTCCGCTTCTCAAACTCGGACCACATGCCACACAACTTTGCGATCGTCCTGCCGGGTTCACTGGCAGAAGTTGGCGAACTGGCCGAAGCCACCGGGCGCGACCTCGACGCGCAGGCGCGACACTACATCCCAAAGTCAGACAAAATCCTGCTGGCCAGTAAGGCACTGGAGCCCGGTCAGCGCCAGGCTTTGACATTTGAAGCCTCGACCGAACCCGGGGTTTACCCCTATGTCTGCACATACCCGGGCCACTGGCGACGCATGTACGGTGCGCTGTATGTCGTGGCCGACCTGGATGCTTACACGGCCAATCCCTCGGAATATCTTGCGGCGAATCCGCTTCCGCTCAAAGACGAACTGCTCAAGTTCATTGGACGCAACACGGATTGGAAATTCGATGACCTGATCGCATCGGTCTCGCCGCTGCCGCATGGTCGGTCGTTCGAAGTCGGCCAGAACCTGTTCAAGGTGGCGAGCTGCGTGGCCTGCCACAAGATCGGCGAACAGGGGCGGCACCTTGGCCCCGACCTGACGAAGATCGAACCGAAGAAACACACGACCGAGCACATACTGCGGTCGCTGCTCGAGCCATCGAAAGAGATCGCCGAGAAGTATCAGTCCAACACGTTTGTGCTGGACTCAGGCAAAATCATCACCGGCATGGTCGTGAAGGAAACGCCCGACCAGGTCTCCGTTCTTGTCGATCCGCTCGCGAAGGCAGCTCCTGTTGTGATCAAGACTGCCGATGTCGACACGCGAGTTAAGTCGCCGCTATCGATTATGCCGAAAGGCGTGCTGAGCAAGTTGACTCAGGAGGAAATCCTGGACCTGGTGGCCTTCATCTTCGCGAAGGGCGACAAGAAGCACATGCTGTTCATGAAGCATGACCACTGACGACTCGAGTGGCGACAGGCTTGGAATCTCAACTCTTGCGTGAGTGAGGAATCGTGTTGAAAAAGTGTGCCACTGGCTCCGCCAGTGCGAATCGTGTTACGGAGTTGACCGGATGAAGGCACTGGCGGAGCCAGTGGCACACAAGCATCGCTGATCAAATAATCTGACTGACATTCAACGGATAATTCATGGACCTTTCCCTGATTCTCGACGCAGTTTTCCGCATTGTTCACGTTGGCACGGCCATCACGGTGGTGGGTGGGTCGGTCTTCATGGCATTCGTTCTGATGCCTTCGGCCACTGCGATCAGCGATGACGAACACGACAAACTTCGAGCGCGAGTTCTCGGCCGCTGGAAAATGTTCGTGCACATTGGAGTCGTGCTGTTCATCATCAGCGGGTTCTACAACTTTGCGAAAATGGCTCCGTTGCACAAAGGCGACAGCCTTTATCACGCCCTGGTCGGCACCAAAATTCTGCTGGCCTTTGGTGTGTTCTTTATTGCCGAAGCGCTGGTCGGAAAGTCCAAGGCGTTCGAAGGCATGCGGCAGAACCGCGCGAAATGGCTGACAATCATCGTCACGCTGGCGGCGATCATCGTGAGCATTTCCGGCTTCGTAAAAGTCCGTGGAATTCAGGAAAATGCTGCGGCCACCCCTACGGCGACCGTGCTTTGACGCTTCCTGGCATCAGGCTCTTGAAACGGCGTCCTGCTGATGGACCGAAAACAGACAGCATGGAAGAAAAGTCGGACGTTCGGTGACGTCTACGGTGGCCGAATGAGCCGCAAGATTCCGGACAGAATCGTTCGCCGTGCGCACTCGCTGCATCCGCCTGGACCTCACGATGAGACGCCTTTGTTCATCGTTGATAATCCGTCGCGTGATTTCTTCTTTCCCCTGTCACCCGATGAGATCAGACGCGAACTGACGCATCTCCCGAAGCGCGACTGGTCGCAAATCACTCACATCTGGCAGCGTCGATTCAAGAAGACGGACTACGAAGCTCGCGAATTGCCGCTGGCCGAATTCATTTGCGGCTCGGGTGTGCGAGTGATCGTCCTTTACCCGTGGCCGCTGCACCTGCGAATGCCGCTCGGAAAAAAGAGGCCGACGGACCGCCAGCTTAAGTCTTACTCGAACTATTATCCCGAGCTGGAACACAACGCAGACGGGTGGTATCTCAAATGGGATGTTGCCGCGATTAAGAACTTCTGCGTGGAACAACTTCTGTATCATGAAGTCGGCCATCACGTGGACTGGCACCGGCGCCATTGGAGCAAGGGCAACAGCAAAGCGGTGGAAGAGTTCGCTGATCAATACGCTTACGAACGAACATCGAAGCGGCCAATCTGTTACCGCAAGGATGATTAACGAATTCAACCAGGATGACGAAACTCCTGTGAGACTTGAAAGCTGAAGAGTGCCTGGTACCGACGCTCATCGATACCGTAATCCGGCGATGCAGCAGCTCGCCGAGCAACAGGTCCGGTTCACTCCGGTCCACACGCGGATCGAACAAATTGAGCGGACGGAAGAATTGCTGCTGACCGTGCAGCCGCTGGATGTCTTCCGTTATCCGGATCTGTGTGAACGGATCACGAAGTATCGTCCGGACCGGTATCCCGATCTTGAGATTCTCGGCGACGACGCGCTACACGATCTGCGCTGTTTTATCGAGGACCTCTCCGACAGCGCTGACCTGGATGCCGACAAATCACCCGAGCCGGTCCTGACGCTGGATGAAGTCAGCAGGCAACTGAACGTGTCGACAAAGACAGTCGACCGGTGGCGTAATCGAGGACTGCCCAGCCGTCGGTATCGGTTTGGACGCCGCAAGAGGATTGGGTTTCTACAGTCGGCCATCGATCGTTTTGTCGAGACACATCGGGACCAGATTGATCGTGGCGCGAAATTCAGGCAGCTCAATGAGAGCGAACGAGAACAGATCATTCGTCGGGCTCGGCGTCTGGTGCGTTTCGGCGCATCATTGACCGAGGTCACACAGCGACTGTCACGGCGCACAGGTCGAGCTATCGAGACGATTCGGTATACGCTCAAGTCCTTTGATGAAGAGCATCCCGAAGCTGCCGTGTTTCCCACGGCCCGGCGGCCGCTCACGGAGGCCGACCGGCACGAAGTATTTGTGTCACTCCGAAAGGGGACACCAGTCGCGCGACTGGCTGCCAGATTTGGTCGAACCCGCTCCAGCATTCATCGGATTGCTTCGGAGTACCGTGTGTCATCGCTGACTCGGCAACCCATTGAGTACATCTACAGCGAGGAGTTCGACGAACCGGACGCAGATGAGACGATCCTCACACCACCCGAGGGACTGCTGTTACCCGAACACTCACCTGCTGATCCGGACGGCGAACTGCCCGCCTATCTGGGCGACCTGTATGGTTCGCCAATTCTGACGCGTGAGCAGGAGCAATATCTGTTTCGTCGGATGAATTATCTGAAGTACTGCGTCGTCAAGGCCCGCGACAATCTTGCAAAATCACGGCATCGAACGGCCGACATGGACCGGATTGAGGCGTTGATCGAAGAAAGCCTGAGCGTCAAGAACACGTTGATCCGTTGCAACCTGCGGCTGGTCGTTTCGATCGCGAGGCGGCATCGACGTGCGTCTTCCGGTTTCTTCGAGCTGATCAGTGATGGCAACATGACGCTCATTCGGGCAATCGAGAAGTTTGACTATTCTCGCGGCAACAAGTTCTCGACGTATGCCAGTTGGGCGTTGATGCGTTCGTATGCGCGATCAGTCCCGGCCGAAGGAGTGCACCAGGATCGCTTCCGAACGGGTGCCGACGAACTGTTGACGGACTCAATGGACGACCGCAGCAGCGTCGGTGAAGACGAACGTCGCGCCATGCAGCAGCGGTACACGATTGAGTCCATTCTGGGGGAACTCAACGAGCGCGAGCAGGAAGCGATCAGCCTGCGATTCGCGTTACAGGGTCAGCCCGAGCCAATGACACTCGAGCAGGTTGGAGATCGGTTGGGAGTTTCCAAGGAACGCTCGCGGCAGATCATCAATGCCGGACTCGAAAAACTGCGTCGTATCGCCGAGGAATCCGGCCTGTCGCTGCCGGTCGAGTGACCGGTGAGCGGCCCCGAACGTTGATGTGGCACTATTCAACTCGAAGGCGGCTGGTCGCCCACCGACGCGACGGGACGGCAGTTCTGCACACAGGACGGCAGCTTCTGCATCCTGAATCTTCCGCGATTGCCGTTGGACACTCGAAAGTCGGCATCAAAATCAATGCCATTGGCCATCCCCTGGCAGTTGTAGAGTCCACCAGCAATCCAGCCGAGATCGGCCTCGCTCTCGAATGTGTAGACACTGCCTTCGTCAGTCACCAGCAGCGGAACGTCGAACTCAAACGGAATCCCGGTCGCATGTGTAGCCTTGACCTGGGCGTGATAGGCACCGGCACCTTGTTTTGTGATGATGGCTCGCAGATCGCCCTGACGATTGTTCGAGTCGCTTTGCCAGCTTCCGTCCCAGCACCCGGCCAACTCGTGTTCGGGATACGCATAGCTTTGGGCCGCCTGCCACTCACGTTCGAATGCGCATCCGGTCACCAGAAGTGCGATCGCACAACTGGTCGCGAAGTATGCCCACGCTGACCTTGAGGGGATATATGGCATGGCCCGTCGACTCCTGTCGCCAGTAAATGGCCCGTCCCGGCGATCTCCCGCACAGCATCTCAGTGAGGTCCTGGATGCAAGGGCTGGTTTCGGGATCGGCGAAATCCTGTTCAAAGCTGCAGACCGAGCGGAACAACCCATCCGCATTACTCAGTCCCCCCGGTTGTCCGTCGTTTGCCAGGCGGATCGGTTTTTGACGCACGACTCGTTTTTCAAAAAATACATGCAAGACGCTGGCCACATCCTCGTACCCAGGTGATCGGGCTCCCTGCGGGAATTGCCAGGGCTGATCGCAGGTTTTGAGATGTCACGCGCAGACGTCGGCGACCAGGCCACGTCAGATCGAGCGACAGCATGTCCGGGCTCATCCCGGACAGCTGTCATGTTTTTTCTTATTCGGTTGCTTTCTGCGGGCCGCAGAAAGGTTTTGCGAATGCCGTTGCCTGCAGGGGGACACCCCCACTCTGGTCGTATTTTCTTCCGTATCCTGAAGCCCTGTATTCGCAAACGGCGACGAGTTCTCAAACGATCTGGTCCCCGCGCTCCCGAACAGCTCGAGCAGCGTGTTCTGCTGGCAGCGAGTATTCGGTTCGGCGGAGGATCAATCCGAATCACCGGAACTGCCGGGGCCGATTCGGCCACGGTCAGCCGTCAGGACGAGCAGATTGTCGCGACCCTGATCAGCGGCGAGACAACGTTCAGCGAGTCGCATGCAGCCAGCGAGGTCAATCGGATTCTCTTCCGTGGACGCGGCGGTGACGACGTATTTGTCAATGACACGGACGTATCGTCGAGAGCCCTGGGTGGTAGCGGCAACGATGTTTTGACCGGAGGTGGTGGCAACGATGCTCTTCTGGGCGGTGGCGGTGACGACGTCCTCAACGGACGAGGTGGCACGGACAACCTGCGTGGAGGCGCCGGGCACGATCAACTCGATGGCGGTGACGGCAACGACCGTCTGCAGGGTCACCGTGGTGACGACGCGCTCACTGGAGGCGAGGGCAACGACTTCCTGGACGGCGCCACTGGGAACGACATTTTGAATGGCGGGGGTGGCAACGATCGCCTGCGCGGCCAGGGGGGCGATGACACGGCCGAAGGTGGACCTGGCAATGACCGAATCACAGGCGGTCGTGGCAGCGACATCATTCGTGGTGGTGACGGGGACGACGTGCTGGATGGAGATCGCGGCGACGATGTCCTGATCGGTGATGCGGGTGCGGACGTGCTGCGTGGCGATTCGAATCGTGACATCGTCATTGGCGGCACGGACGGGGATAGTGTTGCCGGCGACCGTGACGAAGACATTCTCATCGGAGGTACGACCAGCTACGACAGCGACGACGACGCCTTGCGCGAGATCCAGGCCGTCTGGTCATCCGAAACACTGGATTACGAGGCCCGCATCGCGGCTCTGGAAGCTGATGACTTCGCCTTTGTGCTGGACTCTATCCACAGCGTTCATGACGACATGGCCATCGATACCCTGATCGGTCGAGGCCAGCGTGACTGGTTCTTCCTGCCGATTGGTCCGAGCGAGTCGCATGGTCACGGAGACGGTCACGAACATGACCATGGCGATCTGAGCGATCACCTTGACACGATCGACCAGTTTGTGGATCGCCAACAGGACGAGGTGATTAATTCCAACATTCCGCATGCCGACAATCCGGTGAAGCTGGCGGAGCACTTTGCTCTGTTCGCACTCGTGGCACACGAAGACGTGACGCATACAGCGATCGCGTCAGGCAACTGGACGGACTCTTCGATCTGGGAAAACGGGGCCGTACCAGGCAACGACGCCAACGTATTGATTGCTGCTGGAGCGATCGTCACAGTCGACTCGAATGTGGCGTCCACGTTCCGCACGGTACGTGTCGATGGCACCCTGCGATTCTCGACCGACAGTGACAGTGAATTGCGCGTGGACACGCTGGTCGTGGACGTGGGCGGGCTGCTGGAGATTGGCACCGAAACAAATCCGATCGCCTCCGATGTGACGGCACGGATTGTGATCGCGGACCGGGGCGAGATTGATCGTGTGTGGGACCCGTTTGAATTCAGCCGAGGTGTCATCAGTCACGGAAGAGCGGTGATTTACGGTGACGCAAAGACATCACAGGCCGCATTGGCTGTGGCGCCGCAGGCCGGAGCGACCGACCTACAGCTTGCATCCATTCCCACCAACTGGAACATCGGTGATCGCCTGGTAATTGCGGGAGCGAGATTCGGCGAACATGAAGAGCGACAAATCCTGTCGATCAGCGGCAGCACCGTAACCGTCGCGCCGCTCGATTTTGATCACACACTTCCGCAGGCCGGCCTGCCGATTCACGTGGCCAATGTGACGCGCAATGTGGTGATCGAATCCGAGAATCCCGATCCCGATCGTCGCGGGCACGTGATGTTCATGCACAGCCGAGGCGTCGACGTGAACTTTGCAGCATTCCAGAGTGTGGGTCGCAGTGACAAGACGCAGGTCGCCAATGATTCGGTCGTCGAAGAAGGAGTCCTGATGGCCGGCACGGGAACGAATCAGCGGGGACGATATGCCGTGCACTTCCACCGCAACGGCACGGCAAATGACGGGAATCCGTCCACAGTACATGGCTCAGTCGTTACGGACAGCCTGGGCTGGGGCTATGTCAATCACAGCAGCTTTATCGAATTCACCGACAATGTCGCTGTTGATGTCGATGGTGCTGCATTCGTCACGGAAGCGGGCGATGAGATCGGCACCTTCTCCGGCAACCTGGCGATCGACTCGGTCGGCTCCGGTGAGGGCATCAACGACCGCGACGAACAGCAGGACTTTGGCCATCAGGGGGACGGCTTCTGGTTCCAGGGCGGCGGTGTCACGGTCGAAAACAATGTCGCTTCCGGTCATGCCGGAAACGGCCTGGTCTTCTTCACGCGAGGGCTGATTCAGGAGGGCCTCGGCCGCACCATGTTCTCGGCGGAAAACCTGTCCGACCCATCGATTGCGAACGGCCAGAACCTGATTCGCGTTGGCGAAGTGCCCATCGAGAACTTCCGCAACAACGTGGCGTATGCGTCACGCATCGGAGTTCAGACGAGATTCCATCAGTTACGACACACGCATGGCCAGCACAGCCTGATTGATGGTTTGACTCTGTGGAACAACGACTCTGGGCTGCATGTGCCGTACACCAATCAGACGATCATCCGCGATGTGAGTATTGTGCACAGCTTTGACGATCCCGGGCGGGCCGGCGTGCGCCGCAACGAGGTGACTCGCAACCTGACGTTTGAGAATCTGACCGTTGAGGGATACCGGGATGGCTTTCGCGCTCCATTGAGAGGACAGAACGTTGTGAACGGTGGTTTCTTCAACAACCGATTCAACATTCTGATCGCCAACAACGAGCATGGAGGCTCGCTGCTTCTGACTGGTGACATCACGTTCGAAACGCTTCCCGATGGCGTGTTTGGCAATCGTCCGAGCTTTGACATCGTGACGATTGGCGATTTCGAACTCGAATCTGCACCGGCTGTCGAACGCGTGATCACGCTGAATTTCGGCGGGTTCACGAATCAGCGGCTGTATTTTCGCGAGCACGCCGCCGACTTCATTCCGTTCCCGGAACAGGACGGAATAGTCCCGGCCGAGTTCGTCGGCAAGACAAACCAGGAACTGTTCGACGAGTTTGGTCAGTCGCTGGGCGGCGAGATCGCGCCACCGAATGCAATCGAGGTGGATGGAGTCCTCGGCCTGGTCGACCCCGTCGAATGAGCCGATGTGCCCAGCGGGCCTTGACCAACTGCTTTACTCGCCGATGCAGAACAGATGCTCTTCACCACGGATCAGCAGTCGGTTTCCGACCGGGACGGGCGAGGCTATCAAACGTTCGCCCATGTCATTTTCTGAGAGCATCTTGAACCCGTCCTGAACACTCGCCACAAGGACAACTCCATCCTCACGGGGCGCGTACAGCCGGTCGCCTGCCAGCGTGGGTGAGGCATAGAACTTTGCCCGGTGTTTGGGGAATTTGTCCTGCCAGACGGTCTCACCGGTTTTCGCATCAACGCACACAACATCGCCTCCGTCACGAACGACGAATACTCGGCCGTCGGACACGCTGGGCGACGGCACAAACGAACCGACATTCTCGCGCGTCCACAGTCGGTGGGTCGCGGACACGTCGCCTTTCCCGCCCAGTCGGATCCCAGCCAGCCGACTGCCACGACCGTACGGAATGACGGCGATATCGCCCTCCACGACGAACGAGGCCACCTGCACCCAGTTGCGTTTCTCTTCCGGATTGAATCCCGCGCAGGACCACAGTTCTTTGCCGTCGGTCGCATCGTGTGCCGTCAGATGCTCGGCACCCCAGACAAGAATCGCCTCTTTTCCATTCTGCTCGACGACAACCGGGGTCGCATAACTGTGATCACACTCGACGGGCACCTTGTAATTCCGCGGGACTTTCCAGGTGAGCTCGCCTGAACGTTGATCGAAGGCGGCCAGAAATGATTCGCCACCGTGCATGACTGCGACGACGACATCCGCAGCAGTCAGCGTTGGAGACGTGCCGAGGTCCCAGTACAGCTTCACTTTGCCGAACCGTTCCTGCAGATTCGTCTGCCACAGCACACGTCCGTTGAAGTCGAGTCCGGCCAGATTGCCGCTCTTGAAATAGGCAAACACTCGCTCGCCATCTGTCACAACCGACGGATTGCTGCCGGACCCGTTGCGGTGTTTTCCCGGTGTTTCTTTGCCAATCGGCGTTGTCCAGAGTCGCCGTCCGTTCCAGTCACAGGCGATGACCGAGTCCTGCCCGTCAGCCGCACTGGTCAGCAGAATGTGATTGTCCCACACAACGGGTGTCGAGCAGCCGATGCCCGGCAGTTTGACTTTCCAAAGCAGTCCTTCGTCTTTATTCCAGCTCACAGGACAATCTGCGACCGCCACACTGCCGATGTCTGCGGAACCACGCCAGCGCGGCCAGTAACGTTCCGGAATCTCCGCCGCGAAGGCCTGAGCGGTCGTGATCACGATGACAATGCCGGGCAACAGTCGGGACATGGTTTCTCCTTCGATGCGGAGTTGATGGCGATACAGCAGTTCGACGAAGTGTAGGCGATGAGGGGGAAGGCTCCAGGTAATGACCAAACTCTGACACTTCGCATATCACAAATCATCAATCGACAGTCATCAATCAAATCCTACCGTTCCCTTGATCGCGGCTCCGCCGCTTCAGGGTTCCGTGCGTTACGCCGACCCGCCCACTAACGCAACTCGAACGTCCATCACGTTGGTGTGAGTTGGTCCCGTTTTCAGCAGACCGCCCGCCTGCGCAAAAAACGTGTAGGAATTGTTGATGGCCAGAAACTCCGTGGGATTAAGCTGAGACTCCCGCATCGTGTGCAGAACGTCAGCATCGAGCCACGCACCGGCCGCGTCAGTGGGACCGTCTTCGCCGTCCGTTCCCCCTGACACAATGGCTATGTCGTGGCCATTGTCTGTGGCCAGTTGCTGGATGGCCGCCAGCACGAGTTCCTGATTCCTACCGCCCTTCCGCGGCTGATCAGTTTCCGCCAGATGCACGATGGGCTCTCCCCCGCTGAGAATGCACACGGGCGCGGCATTCGCCGTTTGCTGCTCGCGGACGCTCAGACATTTCTCAGCCAGTTCACGACCGAGTTCTGCCGCCACTCCAGCGTGTCCGCTACCGGCATTGATGATGGAATAACCAAGTTCGCGTGCGTGTGCCTCAGCGGCCGCGACCGCAACTTCATTGTTACCGATCACTCGATTGACGAGGCGATCTGTGTCGATCGGTGGGTGTGATTCGATCATCTGATCTGCCCGTCGCAGGTAGTTCTGAACCGCCCCCGGAATACGCGACTGATCGCTGCCCACGCGTTTCAGAATGGCCAGAGCCTGGGCAGGTGCGGACGAATCATCCACGGTGGGTCCGGATGCGATCACGTCGAGCGGGTCGTCAATTACATCCGAAATAATCAGCGAGATCACCGTCCCCTTTGCCGCCGCCCGTGCGAGACCACCGCCTTTGATCTGCGAGAGCTGCTTGCGCACACAATTCAGTTCGTTGATGGTCGCACCGCCATGCATGAGCAGGCGTGTGACGGCCTGCTTGTCTTCGAGCGACACGCCCTCAACGGGAGCCGGCAACAGGGCACTGCCGCCACCGGAGATCAGCACCAGACACAAGTCGTTGTCCTGCAGCCCGGAAACAAGCTGCAGGATTCGTTGCGCACCGGCGACACCTTCAGTGGTTGGTTCGTTCACTCCGGCGGGGCGCGCGGCATGCAGATGAATCCGATGCAGTTCCCGGACGCAGTCGCCCGGAACATTGACCCAGCCTTCGAGGCGCTCGATCGCGTCTTCACCGATCGCAGTCTCGACGCCGGCGGCCATTCCCGCTCCAGCTTTGCCGGTTCCCACCACGACAATCCGACCGAGCGAACTCAATGAAAACTCACGTCCGGCAACAGCAAGGCGGTCCGCTTCCCGTGTGATGTGCCGTTGCACCAGCGTTTCTGAATCCACCGCCTGCACGGCGGACGTCCAGATGCCGATTGCGTCTGTGGTCAAAGGGTGCGCCATTGGAGATACCACTCAGTCGATGCAGGATTCACTCGCCCAACGACCGAGTTGTACCGGCTGACGCTGGCGCGTCGTAATCATCCGGCAGACCACGCCTGCTGGTCACCTTGTGCGAGGACGTCTGGGCAATGCCCAAACTCTGCGAGTCGAACAGCCTGTATACCCGTGGGCCCGAGTAAGAACACCCTCAAGTCAAAGACTGAACCATGGTGCTGCACGATTGCCACGCTCTTTGGGCCTGGTCGATGACGTGTGGCAATTCACGGCGACACAGCCAGGCAGCGAGTGCGAATGTCATGGCGACGCCCAGAAAGCAGCTGCCGGTTCGTGGAAGCAATGGTTCAGTCCACGAATCAGAGTGTATCTCCGGCAGATAGTGGTTCAGGTATCGGAACGAGTCCTTGTCAATGAACTCACACCCAACTGCAAACCTGTCCTACCGAGGATCACTCCAGCGCACATGTGCCGGAAACTCAACATCACCGTCGATGGATTCCGTGCCTACAAGTACGCGTTCGCCCGGTTCCATCTGCTCCGGCGACGAGAGGAGAAATCCCGTTGCGGACAGATTCGTGATCGCGACAGGCATGTCATCGGTCAAAGTTTCACGACGAGCCGTCCCGGGGATTTGCACGTCCGTTCGAGGTGAGCTCCGTTGTTCAATGTAGCCGGCAACTGCCATTTTCTTGAGCTGTTCGAGACTAATCGCCTCGTCAAACCTGACACCGGCGAACCAGCGATAATCGCGTGCCAGACGGACCCAGCAGACACGGCCAACACGCTGCAACTCAACCTCGGCATCCTGGATCGACAACCGCACTGTAAGAACGTCGTCGGTTTTAAATGGGAGCGACACCATCAGTTTCGCTCCCGAAGGTGGAAGGTCCAGGACATCTGCACGCACTGGTTTCTGGCAGTTGTCCTTCAGAATGGTCACGGGAAGTGTCTATCCCACGCCCGGCAGGAAACGACTTTCTGAACGGTTGTTGATTTGCGTCATGATGGTTTAGCCGGGTCGACAGGTGTGACACTTCAGAATCAGGGAGGTCCATTACCTGAATTCAACCTGGCACATGACCGCAGCAGGACCGAGCCATTATCGCGGGAGGGATGTGACTCAAAGCCAACCGTTACGACTGTTCGCGTTGTGCGGACTGACTGGTCGGCGATCATCCGGATCGTCGCACACGACACCGAACTCAAGTGAGTCCGGTCTGTCGTGAAATGCAGTTGATCACACGGGCGCTTGCAGTGAATTGTCATACCGCGGTCATTTGAACGACCGTCGTCACGCCACCTCAGCCTACTTGCCTGGTTTCTTAGCAGGCGGTAATTGCTGCCCCTGGCGTGTTTCCGCTTTGAACTGTTCGTAGCGCATCTGCTTGCGCGTCAGAGCCCACATCCGAGGATCCAGATTCAGCGATTGCGTCGCGTTCAAAGCACCTTGTGACTGCAGCTCGTCAGATTTGAGCGAGTTCGCGTAGTACTGCAGAAACTCGATATTATCGAGTAAGACTCGACGGACGTCCTTCACGTCACCGTTGTCCCGCAGCAGAGTCGCGAGCTTGTTCTTCTCATTGGCCAGCAGCAGGTTCCCTGCTTCCAGGACCTTGCGATTTACGCTCTCATTGACTTTCTTCGCATCCGTACTGAAGTTGACGCTGGCGCTGCCCGCCAGTCGATCTGTTGTCTGGGTCAGCATGTTGCCATACGAAATCTGCACATCAGCAATCTTGCGAGGTTTGCCCTCAGGCGATGCCGGAATTTCGACTTCGAGCACGATGAACTTTTCCTGCTCGCTGTAAATCTGAGCGATCTGCGTCAGCACTCTTTGTCCGTTAATCTCCGCTCGATTACCCAGGACCTGGACGGGGCGAATGCCTGCTCCGACGTCGATACTCACTGACACTTCCTGAGCCACGACAGACAGTACAGTCCTGAACTCTTCCTTGAAGATCGCCGCGATGTTCCGGGCGTCTTCGATAAAGACGTGATTGCTACCACTCTGACTGGCGAGCTGGACCATCAGATCTTCGTTGTAGTCCAGGCCCAGGCCCAGTGTTGAAACCGTCACACCTTCTTTGCTGAGCGATTTGCCGAATGCCCCAAGTTCGCTGGGGGAACTCGGGCCAATGTTTGCTTTGCCGTCGGACAACAGAATGATGCGATTGACAAGGTCTCTGTTCAGGAACTTACGCAGTTCGGCAGCCCCCTTACTGACTCCGGCAAACAGAGCCGTGCGGCCGCCAGCCTCGATCGAAGCAATGCGGGCGCAGACCATTTCTTGTCAGTCAGCTTTGTAGCAGAGACGATGTCGTTCGCGTTCAGATTCTGAACGGCAGCAATCGCGGCCTGACCGGTTTTAAGATAGCTCGGCCTGGGCAGCGTCTCCCCCTGGCTGGCATGCACAGTCGCTGGCACTGTCAGGCATACAATGAGTCCAACCGCCATCAATCGACGTTTTCTGATTGTGTTCATGAGAGGTCTCCGAATTCATGAAGGGGTGCAGACTCCGTGCTGCCGGGATGGTTGGTACGAGACGCATTGGATCAGAATTCAGCTGTCGAGTGGTCAGCAGCCCGTCAAAGCTTTGTCAGATTAGCATTTCAAAGCGACGCGCGACCGTCAATCTGCCCCCAGCGTGATTGAAACACCGCCGTAGGCCGAGAGGTCAGCGGACGAGAACCCGAAGACATCCTCGTACTGTTCGTCGGTGATGTTGTCGACACGACCAAACAGCCGAACATCGTCCGAGAGCTGGTACCAGAATAATGCGTTGACCAGGAAGTAATCTTCAAGGGTCACACCGAAATCGTCCCGGTCGCCGACGTATCTGAGATTCAGTGAGACCTGTGCCTGCCGGTCTCTCAAGAACTGGCTGAGTGTCAGGTTCGCCTTGTGACGTGGACGACGCAGCAATTGATTTCGAGTCGTGTTGTCTCGAGTTTTGGTGTTGGTGTACGAAGCCAGCAGAAACGTGTCGGGCCCGAGTTCCACCTGAGCGGCAGCTTCCACACCTGCCGTCAGAGCACTGGCGATGTTCACGGCCGTGAAGTCTGGTGAGGGGAAGTCGATCAGGTTCGTCAGGTCATTTCGGAAATAAGTGGCATCGAGAACGACACGACCGTCGAACAGTTGCTGTTCGGCTCCCGCTTCCCAGCCGAAGCTCTCTTCCGGCTGGAGCGCCGTATTGAACCCGAATCCGGCCGCGACCTCTGCCAGAGCCGGCGCCCGAAAACTCGTGCCGATGGCGCCATGCAGTGCGGTATCTGATTCTGGAATCAACAGGCGACTGGTTACGCGGTAAGTGCTGGCGTGGCCGGCACGACTGAAGTCGTTGTACCGATAGCCGGCCGTTGTGAACCAGCGAGCAGACACTTCGAACTGGTTCTCGACGAATACACCCGTACCGAACTGCGCGGCGGTCGGATCGAACGAGATGAACATGCTCGATGTGTCCTGTACGACGTCTTCGCGCAGATGATCGACGCCGCCTGTCAGCGCATGACTGAAACTGGCGTCGTCGTATGTCTGAAGACTGGCCTGGTAATCGAACTGATGCGACTCGCCGTCAAAGAACGTCTGGAATCCAGCCCGGTCGTCTTTCTTATAGCTGGCCAGGCTGTACCCGGCACGATGCTCCAGCATTCCATCCAGTTGCGTGTACGTCGTCTGGGTGCGGAGGAAGAACGCCTCGGTGTCGATGTTCCGCGGAGCATCCGCCAGAAACCCGTCGAAGTCGGCGTCCGCGTCGATGTAGCGCCACGAAACGTCAACGTCCAGATCGTCCGTTAGCAATGTGCCGATGCGGCCTGACAGCGTCCCATTCTCGTAACCGTCGTCTTCCGTTCCGAAGCTCGATGTTGAGAAGCCGTCGTTCTTGAACCAGGCTCCGGAGAATGAATACCAGAGACTTTCTGTCCCGCCGCTGAGCGTTGTGCTCTGCGTGTAGGTTCCGAAACTGCCGCCTTCGTGTGTCGTGCGAATCTGTGCCGGCCCTTCGCCTCTTCGAGTCACGATGTTGATGGCGCCGCCGATCGCATCGAACCCATACAGGGTGCTTTGCGGCCCGCGAATCACTTCGATCCGCTGCACATTGTCGAGCAGGAAATTCGACGGATCGAACGCACGACTGGGGCCGGACGGGTCGTTCAGCGGAATGCCGTCCAGTAGAACTTTGGTCTGCGAACTGTTCGTGCCTCTTGTGAAGATAGCCGTGGGCTGACCCGGTCCGCCTCGGGGAGTGATATCCAGAGCCGGGACAGTCCGCAGGATTTCATTCAGCGTGCGTGCTCCTCGACGCTGAATCTCTTCCTCAGTGATGACCGTTACGGAACTTCCGACCTGTGGCCTGCTGACAGGAGTCGCCGTTGCGGACAACACGGTGTCGTCGTCCAGCGGCTGCCGCGGAAACGGAGCGGTCACGGTGACTTCGGGGAGCGTCTCAGTCACCTCCGGTGTGTCATCCTGCAGCGATGCAATCCGAACTCTGCCCGGAGCCGAGCCCTGGGATTCATCGAATCCCGCGGCATCGGGTGACTGGGCGCACACCGTGACCGGAGCAAACAGAACGGCAGCACGGAGCATCGCCAGCAAAATCCGAATCGCGGGGCCGATAAGCGTGCCACAAGGGCGCAGTAGAGAACTCTTCATACGGGAGCTTCCTTTCGCGAGAAGCGGTCCGAAGAGCTTTCTGACGAAGTATCCTGGCTCAGGATCAACCTACTGACCGCGCCTTCCCGATTCACTGTGTGAAAACAGAAACCAGTGGCTGTATGCGGCGTTCGTCCCCCTCACAGTCGCGCGACGGCGGGAGAATCGTCCGGTTGACCCGCTGCAGACAGCTTCAGGTCAACAACAAACTACACTCCACTTCCCTCCACACAGAAAGCGTGTCTGTACTGCTTCTATGCATCGGAGTGCCAGGGGCGATTACTGCGGTCCTTCCGATAGTGACAGCCGAGAGTGTCCTGACAGCCCGATTCTGCCCGGGGAATCGTCACAACCGGCACAACCGGTAGGACAACGCGACGTACGGTCGTTCCCGGCAGCGCATCATGCTCCGCAATCTGGATCCAGCGGGTAGATCGGCCGTCGGACGTTGCGGTAATCGAAGCATGCAAAGTCCGGTCGGTGAATTCCCGGCGTGTCCGCGTCAAAGATGTGAGCGGCCATAGGCCCCAGATCGGCTCGAAAATGGACCGCACTCTTCACCACCAGCAAACGGCGGGACGTGGGATCAATACCTGCAATTCGCAGCAATTCGGCGTCCAATAGCTGTCGTCGATGCGTCGAAACAACGACCTCGACGCCACCGACAATTAGAGCCGCTGTCGGTCCGAGATTGTCGGCGATGCCGCGCATCATCGGGCCCCGGTAGGTGAACTGCCCGTCGCACAGGGCCCGCACGTACGTCTCGCCCTCGATCGGCGTTCCGTGTTGATTGTCCGTCTTCGCACCCAGCCGCACGCGAATCGTCTCCCCGACTCCGGCGGTGTGAGCCTGCGCGGCAATCTCCGGATCGCAGATTACGCCAACGACGGCGCCTTCGAATTCCGCGTCAATCAGCGCTCGCAAAGCAACGGTCCCATCGCACGGAGCACCGCCGCCGGGATTGTCGGACCCGTCAGCGAAGATGATCAGGCCATCGTCCGGCTGTTCATTTGCGAATTGAATGACGTCTTGAATGGACGTTAGCTGCGGCTGCAGGTCGTCGCGCAAATCCCACAACCAGCTCGCGAGTTCATCCGCCTTGGCGCTGGCCAGGTCTGCGTCACCATCCACCGTAACCAGAACCGACACGCCCGCATCGTGAATGTCAGCAAACGGGAAACCCATGGAAACGGTTGCCGTCAGCACTCCTGCCTGCGACTCCATCTCGTGAACGCGACGCATCAGCGACTGCATCGGTTCACGCAGCGTGCACTGCATGGGCGGCATCGTCATGAGTGGGAGCTGCCGATATTCCTGCACGGGTCGCACTTCTCCGCGAATCATCGATGCCAGCAACCGCACGGCTTCATCGCCACGTCCGTGCATGTCGACATGAGGGTAGGTGTCGAACCCGATGATCACGTCCGCCAAGTCGGCCAGTTGCTGCGTGATATTCGCGTGCAGGTCGAGCGTCACAACGATCGGCATGTCGGGACCGACGAGTTCACGCACAGCTGCTGTGAACTCGCCTTCCGCGTCTTCATGTTCCTCCGTAACCATCGCCCCGTGCAGGTCCAGCAGCACGCCATCAACCGGCAGGACGGCCTTCAGTCGTT
>CAYSJO010000084.1:0-3179 GCA_964431285.1 uncultured Planctomycetaceae bacterium | reverse complement strand
GAGCCCGAGTTTCATCAGGCTGTTGATGAGGTCGTCGGGTCGCTCATGCCGTTCGTGATGGAACACACGGAGTACAAGGAAGCTGCCATCCTCGAGCGAATGACCGAACCGGACCGCGTGGTCATCTTCCGCGTTGGCTGGACAGACGACGCCGGAAACGTGCGAACCAACCGGGCATGGCGAGTTCAGTTCAATAACTCAATCGGGCCATACAAGGGCGGCATGCGGTTTCATCCGTCCGTCACGCTGGGCACTTTGAAGTTTCTGGGGTTCGAGCAGTGCTTCAAGAACGCTTTGACTGGTCTCCCGATGGGAGGCGGCAAGGGTGGCTCGAACTTCAATCCGAAAGGCAAAAGCGATCGCGAAGTGATGCGTTTCTGTCAGTCGCTGATGATCGAACTCTCGCGGCATATTGGTGAGGACACCGATGTCCCGGCAGGTGACATCGGAGTGGGAGCCCGCGAAATCAGCTTCATGTTCGGTCAGTACAAGCGACTGGAGAACCGCTTCGTCGGCGTGCTGACTGGCAAAGGTCTGTCGTTCGGAGGAAGTCTGGTCCGTACCGAAGCCACCGGATTCGGGGCCACGTATTTCATGCAGAATATGCTGGCGACCAGAGGGGACAGCATCGAAGGCAAGGTCGCAACAGTTTCCGGTTCGGGGAACGTCGCTTTGTACTGCATGAAGAAGATCGAAGCCCTGGGTGGCAAAGTTGTGACAGCCTCTGATTCGGGCGGAACGATCTACGATCCGAACGGCATCACACCGGACAAATGGGAATTCATTCGCGAGCTCAAAGAAGACCGTCGCGGTCGCATCAAAGAGTACGCCGAGAAGTTCGGCTGCGAGTACCGGGAAGGCAAGCGTCCCTGGAGCGTCAAGTGCGATCTGGCGTTTCCCTGTGCCACACAGAACGAACTCGAGATCGATGATGCGAAAGCGTTGATCGATAATGGCGTGATTGCCGTTTCGGAAGGTGCCAACATGCCGTCCACGATGGATGCCATTCATGCCTTCCACAACGCAAAGATCGCATTCGCGCCGGGCAAAGCCTCCAATGCTGGAGGCGTCGGCGTGTCTGGTCTCGAACAGAGTCAGAATGCACTCCGTATCGCCTGGAGTGCCGAGGAAGTTGACGGCCGTCTGCAGGAAATGATGAAGGGCATTCACGCCAAGTGCGTCGAATACGGCACCGAGTCGGATGGCTATGTCAACTACGTCAATGGAGCCAACATCGGCGGGTTCGTGAAGGTTGCCGACGCCATGCTGGCTTACGGTGTCGTCTGATCGTGCCCATGTCTCTCACACGCTTAACTTCCAGGAATCACGACCATGAAAGCATCCGATCTGTTCGTCAAATGTCTCGAAAGAGAGGGCATTGAGTACATATTCGGAGTACCCGGTGAAGAAAACGCCGACTTCATGATCTCGCTGGAAGAAGCGGGTACCGTGAATTTCATCCTGACTCGGCATGAGCAGGGTGCCGCGTTCATGGCGGAGGTCTACGGCCGGCTGACGGGTAAGCCCGCGGGATGCCTGGGAACACTCGGCCCGGGTGCCACCAATCTGATCACCGGAGTCGCCGATTCGAACATGGATCGGGCACCCATGCTGGTACTGACCGGACAGGGCAGCTCGGAACGACTGCACAAAGAGTCGCATCAGGTCATGGATGTCGTGGGGATGTTCAAGCCGGTCACCAAGTGGGCTCAGATGGTGTACCACGCGGATAACATCCCGGAGATCGTCCGCAAGGCCGTTCGTATCGCAACGACTGAAAAGCCTGGCGCCTGTCTGATCGAGCTTCCCGAAGACATTGCCAAACTGGAAACGACTGTCCCGCCGATTGAACCGCTGCAGTTACGCCGTCCTGTTGCCGACGACAAGATCGTCAATCGGGCCTGGGACGCAATCAAGTCAGCGAAACGGCCCATCATTCTCGCCGGCAATGGCTGCGTCCGTCGTCGTGCTGCCGGACAACTCCGGGAATTCACAAAGAAAACCGGCATTGGCGTGCTGAATACGATGATGGCCAAGGGCTGTCTGGATATGGACGACGACCAGTGCTGCTACACCATCGGTCTGGGAGGCAAAGACGTTCCCGCCGTCGCGATTGAACAGGCAGACCTGGTCGTCTCCCTGGGCTATGACATGGTGGAATACCACCCGCGACTGTGGAATCCGCATGGCACGAAACGCATCATCCATGCCGACTTTATTCCGTCAGAAATTGACGAGAATTACCGCATCGAAGTCGAAGTCATAGGCGACCTGGCCCACACACTCTGGATGCTCAACGAACGTCTGAATGAATTCGGCCCGGAGAATCTCGAGTTCAATCGCGAGCACACACGTGTTTGTCGTGAGAAAATGACCGAAGAATTCGAGGCGGATAAAGACGACACAGCTGTCGGAAAGATCAAGCCACAGAAAGCTCTGTGGGATGCACGTCAGGTACTGGACGGCCCCAATGACATCGTGCTGTCCGACGTCGGTGCCCACAAGATGTGGATCGCGCGATATTTCCAGTGCCATGAACCGAACACATGCCTGATCCCCAACGGATTCTGTTCGATGGGCTTCTCGTTGCCCGGTGCCATTGCTGCCCACATCGTGGATCCCGAACGAAAAGTGCTTGGTATCTGCGGCGATGCCGGTTTCCTAATGAATGTCCAGGAGATGGAAACGGCCAGGCGATACAACTCAAACATCACGATGCTCGTCTGGGAAGACAACGCGTACGGACTGATCGCGTGGAAGCAGTTCAATCATTTCGGCAAGCACACGTCTCTGTCATTCGGCAATCCGGACTTCGTTAAGCTGGCCGAATGTTTCGGCTGGTACGGCTTCCGTTGTGATGACAGCAGCAAACTGCAGGACACTCTGCGGGAGTCGTTCGAAGCAGATGGCCCAAGTCTGATCGTCATCCCGATCGACTACGAAGAGAACAACAAACTGACCCAGCGTATGGGCGAATTGACGGCATCCATGTGATGCCGCGTTAGAGCATTTCAAGAGTTGGTCTACAGTAGCCATCCGACTCGGAAGCCCCTCTCCCCGCGCGGAGGGGTTTATACTGAAGCCTCCTCCCCAGAATGTGTGGGTGAAGTTCGGCTCGGGGAGTTTTGCAAGGTTGTGGTATAAAGCGAGTTCCAGCGTTTCTGGTGTGCGGAATCCGT
>CAYSJO010000083.1:0-3518 GCA_964431285.1 uncultured Planctomycetaceae bacterium | reverse complement strand
CCCAACTCACGTTTTAATAGGTTGCGCTTGAGAAATACATCCTTCAATTAGAGTAGGACATGAAATCTACAGGTAGCTGGACGCCGCATATGGGCGCGTCCATCTAACTGAACAAGGAGCAGGAATCCTGAATAGACTTGCGCACGACGACGTGAAGTAGGCATCGTAATACAACTCAGAAAGTGATGACTAATGGTGAGAGCCGACGAAGAAGCACGATTCACAGACCGTGATAGTATGTTCCAAATAATCGTGCAGAAGGTGAGCCTGGCCCATTGCACAACTTCAATTCGATGGACCGCCATCGCGCTGTGCCTTTGTTGTTGTGCCGCCATTGCAGAGGCTACCGAGTCGCCATTGATCCCAACGATGTCGTACGCGCGTCCCGTACCGATCAAGGCCAACGGTGCTGCGATCAATTTGGGGCATCATTCCGCGACACGGTGCTACGACTGGGATCAAGACGGTGACGTCGACGTGCTCGTCGGGGGAGGAGACGGACGTTTATGGCTCTATCTCAACGATGGGACCTCGCAGACGGTCCGGTTTCAGGCGAAGGAACCAATCTCAGCCGGCGGGCGCGATCGCTGGGGAAAGTCGTACACAGGGCTCGTGTTCGCCAACCTTATCGGGACTTCGCTGCCTGACTTAGCAGTCTGTCACTCGGGCAGCGAGGTGACGATTCATCAGAATATAGGCAAAGCCCAGGCTCCCAAATTTACGGAGACGGGTGTGACCTTTCAGGTCCAAGAGAATTGCCAGGGGCGCTTTGATGCTGCTGATTGGGATGGGGACGGGCTCGCTGATCTTGTGACCGGGTCGTTTGGTGGCAAGTTGGTGTGGTACCGCAACGAAGTGCAGGTGGACACGCCGAGATTCGGTCGAGGCACACCGTTCTTCGACATGAGCCTGGCATATAACTCGCACCCACGCATTGTGGATTTCAACCAAGACGGCCGGCTGGACATGTTGCTGGGAGTGAATTGGGGCACCGTCTCGCTGTACCTCAATGCAGCCACCAAAAAACCGTCTCTGCGTAGGAGCAGACTGCTGCAATGGTCGGACGGTACAAATCTCAACATTCGGAAGGAGAATGGCGATGACACAACACCCGATCTGGCTGACCTCGATGGCGACGGCGTTCTCGATTTGATCAGCGGAGGCAAAAACGGGCGACTGTTCTTCATGCGGGGTGTTGGCTTTCCATCGCGAGTGGAGTCATTTCAAAGCCTGTTGGCACAACACGAAAAGAATCTCGGGAAGGTTCTCCGTGACGATGCGGCTGTTCGCCGGCAGGTCTTCGGATCATTGGCATCGCTGCAAGCTGATCTAGCCGGTGGACTGATACCCCGATTATCGCGGGAACAGCTATTTCAGAAACTCGCCCCGTTGGCGAAGCAGTATCCAGGTTTGCTCGGGCGATCAAAAGTTGACTTGGAATCCGGTCCGCATTTACCGCTGCTGGCCGCTCAATACTGGGTGGTGCTGTTGGAGTCGCTCCCCGATTCGATCTCGAATCGCAAGCGTGTTGCAGATGCCCTCGACTTTCAAGCGGGGTACCGCAGGCTGCTCGTCGATCTCGGCGTTCTGTTCGTCGACAATAATACCGCCACGCCCGAGCATCTGGCGGCGATGCACCGGTTGATGATGGCGATGCCGCGTGCCGTGTGGGACGTCGAAACGCTCACGGTGGCCGGCTGGTTGGGACCGGCGCTCAAGACTCAAAAGATTCGCTCGCGATCGGGAATCAACATCTTTGATCTACCGCTTGGACGCCCAGAGAACAGCTTTGCCGGCGATGCCCCAAGACCTGGCGTCACTGATGTCTACATGATCTGTTTGGCACATGAGTTGGCTCACAACATGCTGGACACGGTTGGCAGAAGGATTCGCCCAGAATTGTACGAGAGGAAGTTTGAGGGGCTCGCCCAGGCGGCCGGTCCGCAGGTCGTTTACCGATCTCCCAAGTCCCGCGGTATCGACTTTGTGGCGACCAAGAAGAACTTCCAAAGACTCGGTGCCTGGAATGGTGATGACGTGAGCTGGAATGAAGCGTGGGTGATTTACTTCAAAGGAAAGAAAGATTTCGATCGGGCTTATACACGAGGCAATGTGCAATTCTTCCTTAACGCCCCGCAGGAAGCCTTTGCGACGCTGGCCAACCAATACTTTGCCGACAGCCAGTTGATGCTCGAATTCTGCAAGGTCCGCTGGGACGCAGGACATCGCTCAAATATCAACCAGTTTCTGCTAATCGCCGACTACCTGAGCGAAGGAACAAACAAAGTCAAGTTTTACGTCATGCGACCAGGAGGTGACCTGAAAGTCGTGCCAGTTCGATTGACTCGTGACACCAAGGGTCGCATCACACAAGTGCGATCGAACATCTCGACGGCGAACTTCGATTATCAAGACGGAAGCCTGGTCACCGGCTTCCGCCTAGAACCTGCTGCACGCTGAATCAGTGACGAATAATACACAGCAATACAAATCAGAAAGTGATGACAGATGGCGAGTGTCAGCAACACCGAAATCGGGCAAAACGGAAATACAACGATGATTCGGATTTTCGTTCATGTGCTTTGCGTGAGTGTTGTGCTGCTGTCTTGTTCGTCAGCGCGCGCTGAGCGACCCAACATCCTAATCATCTCGCTCGACGACCTGAATGACTGGACGGGATGTTTGGGAGGCCATCCGCAGGCCAAGAATCCGAACATCGACGGTCTCGCCAAACGCGGCACACTTTTCCGCAATGCTCATTGCCAGGCCCCGATCTGCACGCCCTCGCGAGCCTCGCTTGTCACGGGCCTCTATCCGTCGACAACCGGGCTGTACTTTCTCCAGCCGAAGCTGGAGGCGTCCAAGATCGCGACGAGGCATCCGCACTTGCTTCAGCATTTTGCCGACGCTGGCTACCTCACAATGGGAGCGGGCAAATTCGTTTACGGAGGGAATGATGGCAAACACTATCAGGAGTACGGCGGGAGTATGGGCGGGTTCGGGCCGCTGCCTGACAAGAAACTGTCGGCCTTGGAAGGTCTTAAACTCTGGGATTGGGGACCATTTCCAGAGGACGAAAGTCGTATGCACGACACGAAGATTGCCGATTGGGTCAGCAAGAAGTTGACGCAGACACACGAACGGCCGTTTCTTCTCGTTGCTGGGTTCTGGCGACCTCACGTTCCGATGTACGCGCCACCGCGTTGGTTCGAGCCGTTTCCGCCGGACCAGGTGTAGTTGCCGAGAGTGCTGAAGAACGACCGGGACGATCTTTCAGACTACGCGAAGACGTTGACGATCGGACATCCAGCCCCACGGCATGAGTGGTTTATGGAACATGATGCGTGAAGGGACGCTGTTCGTGCCTATCTTGCTAGTCTCTGTTTGAAAACGACGCGTATTAGAAAATGGCTCGCATGTACCGCTGAATGAACGCCAGGCGAACGATACCACCGAAGTTCAATGCGGTCTTTTCATACCGTGAAAACACACGCCGGAACTCCTTGAGCCAGCCAATG
>CAYSJO010000082.1:0-16874 GCA_964431285.1 uncultured Planctomycetaceae bacterium | reverse complement strand
GACACCTTCGAGGTCTGGCACCTTCCCACGATCCGGCGACGGAGCGCACTGCATTGTCACCCACGCCAGTACAAGCACGGCCAAAACCCAATGGACGCGCGGCAATTCAATCGTGGCAACATCGATGACGGACCGACCGTGCAGGATCCGAGTCCCGATTGATACCCATACCAACAGGCTGGCGGTGATTAGAGTTCCCAGAAGGATCATCGCCGGAAGCGTGACGTCCTGCATGTGGCTTGGAGCCCCTGGATCCGGTCACTGGTCTGGTAAGTGCGCACCTGTCAGCGACAGGTATTGTCTTACCGCCTGCCTTGCCGCACGGAGTTGCGCCTCCATGCCATCGTAGTGACGCGACGCGCTACAGTCGCCCGTCACGACCCATCAGACACGGGCCGATGGAGACGTCAGGTGTTTGTCGACGTCGTTGGCGACGATGACGCCGTAGTTCACGGCGCCCAGCCATCCGGACATGATGATTCCGACCGAGCCCGCATGGAACAGGCCGCCCACCTGTTCGGGCAGCTTCTTGCTGACGGCCAGACCTTCGAACTTCGTTCCGAACGACGAACCTCGCCAGTGCTTTGTGTAGTACTGAAAGGTCCGTGGCGTAGAAGCTTCCAGATGATCCGCCTGCTCGCGGATATTCGGGACGTACTTCTCAAGACACGCAAGCGTCGATTCAATCAGCTCCTGTTTCGATGCCTCATACTCTTCGTCGGACAGGTTGGCCCAGTCATCCCAGCGAGCGTTTGTTGAAGACACGATGACGTGTCGATCGTGTCCCGGGCGTGTGTAGGGGTAATAAAACGAGAAGGTTCGGCTGCTGACATCGCGGTTCAGCATGGCTTCGATGTCGAAGCCACGGTGTTCGGAATGGAACAGCAGGTCGCCGCAGTTTTCAAACTCCTCACCGGGCTTCAGGGCGACGTAGACCTGGCAGCTTGATGTGTTGAGCCGCACGGCCTCGGCTTCTTCCACAAAGTCCTTGTCCAGACGCTCGGTACCGACGAGGTCGAAGATTGTCTGCTTGAGGTTGGCGTTGGACACGATCGCCCGGCATCCGATTCGCTTGCCATTAACGACCACACCGGTCACGCGGCGGTCCGGACTGAGCTCGATTTTCTCGACGCTGCAGCGGATGCGGATATCCACGCCGTTCTTCGTCATCTCATCTTTCATCTGCCCGATCAGCACGTCCGTTCCGCCCTGAAACGTGTACACTCCCTTGCTCATGAAATTCGAGAATACGATGCCATAAGTGATCGCCGGGTCTTCCAGAGTTGAGCCGTTCGCATAGGTAATTGGCTCCATGAGCAGGCGGACGACGTCGTCGCGTCCGGGAAAAAAACGATTGAACAGCTCACCCACGCTCATCGACTGATCGTCGAAGAAATTCATCTTCCGAGCGTGCGAGAAGAACTCGTCGACCGTCTCATGCGGGATGTTGAACTGCTCGGTGATGATCCGTGTGAAGTCGATGCGATCGAACGTGGTCCTCAGCGAGAACTGCGGGTTCTCGAAGCGAATCCCCTTGAGCTGCACGATCGAGTCAGCGATCTCTTGCGTCCAGTACTTGCGGCACGACTTGATCATTCCGACCGGAAATCCGTGCAGCGAGATGTCAAAGATATGCCCGTTGCGACGTTTGAACCACGTGGCCATTCCGCCGAGCTGGTAATGGTGCTCAAGCAGAAGCACAGAATGTCCAGCGCGTGCCAGAATGTTGGCGGACGTCAGACCACCGAGTCCGCTGCCAATGACGACAACGTCGTAATCGTCCTGAGCACCTTTGAGAAAATCCCTGGCCATGACGTTCCTGCTGGGTCCGGAGCTCAATCGCAAAGTTGAACGCGAGAGCGATCCGCAAAGCGCGAAAAGAAGCGTGGTTTCCACAGTTTATGCAAGCCGAATCCGAAAACCAAACCTGTCAGTCGGCCATCATTTCCAGGGAAACGCCTCACCCGTGAGTGCCTCAAATGCCTCGACATATTTCTCACGAGTGCGGGATACGATGTCCGCGGGCATCTGAGGTGGAGGACTGTCCTTATCCCAGGTCGTCGACTCCAGCCAGTCGCGGACGAATTGCTTGTCGTACGAAAACGGACTCTGGCCCGGTTCGTAACGATCTGCCGGCCAGTACCGTGAGCTGTCCGGCGTCAGAACTTCGTCGATGAGGATGATCTCGCCATCGATCAGACCGAACTCGAATTTCGTATCCGCGAGAATGATTCCCCGTTCGCGGGCGTACCCGGCTGCTGTTGAATAGATCGAGAGACTGAGATCCCGCAGCTGCTCCGCCAGATCAGAGCCAACTTGAGCAGCCGCCACTTCGAACGAGATATTCTCGTCGTGACCGGTTTCGGCTTTGGTTGCTGGAGTAAAGATCGGTTCGGGTAACTGATCCGCCTGACGCAGTTCCCCCGTCAAAGGGATTCCGCAAACCGTCTGACTTGCCTGGTACTCTTTCCAGCCGGACCCGGCGAGGTAGCCGCGGACGACACATTCGATGGGGACAACTTCAGTCTTTCGCACGACCATACTGCGCCCGACGAGAGCCTCGACATCTGTTCCAGCTGGAAGCGGGACATCCGTTGGATCGAGGCTGAGTACGTGGTTCGAGACGTCCAGTCGCTCGAACCAGAACCGGCTGACTTGTGTGAGCACTCGGCCTTTGTCAGGGATTCCCTGAGGCAGTACCCAGTCAAAAGCGCTGATCCGGTCCGACGCAACAACCAGCAGACGCTCACCGAAGTCGTAGATGTCCCGAACTTTTCCCTGCCGTGGCGCGAGCCCCGGTACTGCGCTGGTTGTGAGAGCCGATGACATCCGGTGTCCTTCTGGAGTCTCGTGAGTCGTTTGCCGCCCGGACCCCACTTCGTAAGTTGTTGCAGAGTCCGTATCTTCGTCGATACGAGGCGAGTTTACCCCTGTCACCGAGCGTTGAACAGCACTGAGCCGAGGGCTACACTGGCTGACGCAATCAGGCTGACGACCGCGTGTTCTCAAACCGGATTTTCACTCCAGAACATGCGGCAACCCGCCATCTGGCGGAGTGATATTGGGGAAGAGCTGATGGGAGTTATGCGGTTTACGGTCCACCCCGAGGGGCTACTCGATTCAGATCGTGATCTGAGCGAAGCCTACTTGAGTGGATTTGATGGCCGTGTTTTTCCCTCTCGCGTCGAATGCGACGGCCAGACAATCGAACTCCGACGGATGAACTCGGAAAGCGGCAAGCTGCACGTCCCATGGAACGTGCCGGGTGTCGGCCGCAGCATGGTCAGCACGGCGACGTTAAGAGAGCACGACACCGCCTACATTCTGGCCTTGGAACTGGCACGTGGAAAAATCTGTCAGGTTCGCAATCAACTGGCTGCCTGGCAGGCTCTGGGGATGGCCATTCCCGATACCTTTCTGGCGATCCACCGCGAGGCTCACCGGCTGTTTGCAAAAGCCACGGCCACCAAGTCGGATGTGGCGGCATCAAGCGAGCTGGCGAGTCAGGCAGTCGATAAGGCCTGTCGAGCTGCGGACATTCTGGCAAGGTCGTACGTCGAGCAACGGCTTCGAGTGCGTTTCAAGCGGACGCCACAGCTTCCCGTTTCGTTTGGTTGCGGCCTGAATGCTCCGGACTCCGTCGAGAAATTCGGAGATGCCTTTAAGGAGTCCTTTAACGCTGCGGCCATTCCGATCGAATGGAAGCAGATCGAGAAACAGGAAGGCGAGCATGAGTGGGACGACTGCGACAAACTGATCGAGTGGTGCCACGACCAGAAGTTACTGTTGCGGGCCGGTCCGCTGCTTGACCTGTCGGAAAACGGCCTGCCTGCCTGGCTGCATCAGTGGGGTCAGGACTTTTTCAACCTGCAGAGTTTTCTGTGTGATTTTGTTGAGACTGCGATTTCGCGGTACGCGGGCAAAATCCGCATCTGGGAAGTTTCAACGCGCGTCAACACGGGTGGGGCGTTCAACCTGACGGAAGAAGAGCGACTGACGCTGGTCGCCAAGACGATCGAGGTGGCGCGCACGGGTGATGAAGAGGCGCAGTTGTTCATCCGAGTTGAAGACCCGTGGGGATCGTATCAGTCTGGCGGACAGCACCGGCTGTCGCCGATCCAGTTCGTGGACGCACTGGTCCGATGCGGCATTGGACTTTCCGGAGTCAACCTGGAAATCCCGGTTGGATACTCAAGTTGTGCCGGAACGGGCCGTGATCTGCTTGACCTCTCGCGTCTCATCGATCAGTGGAGCATGCTTGAGTTGCCACTGCATGTGACGCTTGCCGTCGCGGGATCATCTGCCGGAAACTCGAATGCGACCGGAGAACTGACCGTCCGTTCGCAGGCGGCTGACTCCGAGTGGACGGCCGAGGAACAGAATAGCTGGATCGACCGATACGTTCCGTTGTTGATGGCGAAGCAGGCCGTGATCGGAATCTACTGGTCTCACTTGACTGACCAGACGCCGCATGTCTTTTCGAATGCGGGACTGATCGATGCCCAGGGCATCCAGCGAGTTGGACTGCAGTCGTTTATGAAACACCGCACGGGGAAGACCTACGACGATCTCGGGTCCACCGAGTAACCCGGTCGCGTAGCGGGACCTACGCTGCGGCTGCCTGTTCGCCTGTGTCCTCCTCATCTTCTTCCCAGTCGACCAGCGCTGAGATGCAGTCGTACGCTTCCTGCAGCAGAGCGTAAATGGTCTCGTCTTCGACCTGATTCATCAGGTCACTCAGCGCGTGCGTGACCTTTTCGACTTCCTGGGAATCGATTTCTTCGGCGAGAGCTTCTTCAATCTGCTCGTCGCTGACGATCTGTTGTTCGGACATTGATTGTCTCCCTCGTGTCGTGGGCCAGCAGTGAGTAGGCCGGATCAAGCGAAGCGCCGCTCCGGCAGTCCGGAATCTACCGGAAATCACAGCTGCCGGAACATCGTCGCTTCGCTCCTCGGTCCGGCCTACACTTTTTTAAACGGACTACCAGGGCCCAGTGGCTTGTAATCGGATAGCACTGGCGGAAATATCGGCACAACCGCACGCCTGCTTGAGCGAGAAAATCGTTCTCGACCGTCTGGCAGCATCCGCTCCTTCAAGCACTGCAAATGAGCCACCATGAAAATCTCAGAAGTCGTCTGTCAGATCATCCGTGTTCCTGCCGTTGAGGCGAAGACAGCCAGCAGTCAGGACGCGTGCCTGGTTCGGATTCGGACGGACAGCGGTCTGGAAGGAATCGGCGAAGCGGATGCGTCTCCTGAGGTCGTCCAGGCGATCATTGACGCTCCATTCAGTCACAATATCGCGTGCGGACTGCGTGAGATTCTGATCGGCGAGCATCCGCTCGAAACAGAGCGAATCTGGCAGAAGATGCACCGCCGTACGATGTACTTCGGGCGGACGTCCGTCACGATCGCCGCCATGGCGGCCGTGGACCTGGCGCTGTGGGACATCAAAGGCAAACACTTTGGTGAACCGATTCACCGGCTTCTGGGGGGCAAACAGCACGACTCCATCAAGGCCTATGCATCGATTCTGTTCGGTAAGGACGGAGCCGAAACCGCCGACATTGGTCGCCACTGGACGGACGCCGGCTATCAGGCCGTCAAATTCGGCTGGGAACCGATGGGCGAGAACGAGGCCATCGACATTGACCTGGTGCGTGGTGCCCGGGAAGGCGTCGGAGATGCCACTCTGCTGATCGACGCCGGCTGTGTGTGGGACACGCGCACGGCGCTGCGTCGAGCACATGCGTTTGCCGACTTTGGCATCGAATGGCTGGAAGAACCACTCAACGAGGACAACGTCGATGGTTACGTCTGGCTGCGAGATCGTTCGCCAGTGCCCATCGCTTCCGGAGAAGGCGAATGTGGTCGCGCGTCGTTCCGGCAACTGATCGATCGACATGCTCTGGATGTCTACCAGATCGATCTGTCACGCAACGGATTCACGGAAGCTGCCTATCTGCGGCAGCGGATCGAAGAGATCGGGGCTCGCCCCTGCAACCACTTCTACACGTCCCCGATCACAGCCGCCGCCAGCCTGCACTGGCTGAGCACGTGCGCGGACGCGTTCCTGTTTGAAGACTGCGTCGAGGACTCGCCCATCCGCAACGAACTGTGTCATGAGCGGGTGCAGGCGGTGGATGGATTCGCCCAGGTTCCCGACGGCCCGGGTCTGGGCGTGACGCTGAACGAAGAAGTGGTCCAGAGATTCCTCGTCGCCGAGTCATCCTGAGCGGTAGGTGTTGACGGCATAACCCATGCCACCTGATCCGGCTGTCAAACAGTTCTGTCGTGGATCGTCGGCCTGTTTGCCCCGTCGTCTTAACGCGACCTATGATTCGCCATCGGCAACTTCTGCGCAGCTTGCCTCGTTACGCATGTGCATTTGCCGGCCTCGCACGCGCAAACCACCTCGGAGCTCGACGAATCATGTGGAAGTCCTCGGCACTCATTTACTGGTTGTGGCTTTCGATCAGCCTGAGTCTTCTGACTCTGGTGGCACCTTCTCCGGCCGATGAGCAGGACGAAGAAGGCAGTTACGTCTACGGCCTGATGCCGAAAGAAGAAACCGGAGCCCTGTCGTTCCTGAAGGAGCACCCCGAATACGATGGCCGCGGTGTGACCGTTGCGATCTTCGACACCGGCGTTGACCCGGGAGTCGCAGGCCTGCAGACGACGCCGGACGGACGCCCGAAGATCATTGACATCGTGGACGCCACCGGATCTGGAGACGTCGACATGTCGAAGGTCGTCAAACCGGAGGACGGCAAAGTCACCGGCCTGTCGGGGCGTACGCTGACCCTGAATCCGAAGTGGAAGATTCCTGGCGGCGAAGTGCGGATCGGAATGAAAGCCGGTTACGAACTGTTCCCGCAGGAACTGGTCCCGCGCATGAAGTCGCATCGTCGCAAGCAATTCATGCTGGAACAGAGGCGTCTGGAAACCGAGCTGCGCGAGCAGATCGCTAACTACGGCAAAGAGAAGGCCGGCGTCGAGAAGTCGGAACTCGAAAAGCGACTGGCCGCACTGACTGCCGCGGGCAAGAGCTACAAAGACCCCGGTCCGATTTATGACTGCATTGTTTTCAACAACGGCACAACCTGGCGGGCTGCGGTCGACACCGACGAAGACGGCGACTTTCGAGACGAAAAGGACATGGCTCATTACCGTGCGGCGCGTGAGTACGCCACGTTCGACGACGTCTCGCTGGTCAACTTTGGCATCAACATTTACGACGGTGGCAAAGTGCTGTCGATCGTGGCCGATTCGCATCCGCACGGCACACACGTCGCCGGCATCGTGGCCGCACACTGGCCAGACAACCCGAGTCTCAACGGTGTTGCTCCCGGTGCTCAGATCGTGTCAGTCAAAATCGGCGACACATATCTCGATGGCATGGAAACTGGACAGGCACTGATTCGCGGCGTGAAGACAGTGCTCCAGAACAAGTGCGATCTGATCAACATGAGCTTCGGCGAGCCGACCAAGACGCCGGACAAGGGACTCATCATTCGCTACTTCAGCGAGCTGGTCGACAAGCACGGCGTCATTTTCTGCGCGAGTGCCGGTAACTCCGGCCCGGCTCTGTCGACGGTTGGAGCACCCGGCGGAACAACGTCGTCATTGATTGGCATCGGAGCCCACGTCTCCCCCGAGATGATGGTGGCTCAATACGCTCTGCGGGAGCGTCAATCAGACCGGCCTTACACATGGACATCGCGCGGCCCGACATCTGATGGCGACATCGGAGTCAATCTGTTCGCACCCGGCGGAGCAATCGCTCCTGTTCCGCAATGGACACTCGACCGTGTCATGCAGATGAACGGGACATCAATGGCCTCGCCCAACTGCTGTGGCAACTTCGCGCTCGTTTTGTCCGGTTTGAAGGCGCGAGAAATTCCGTACAGCCCGATCAGCGTGCAGCGAGCATTCGAAAACACGGCCGCATGGATCGATGACGCCAGTCCGTGGGCTCAGGGAGCCGGCCTGATTCAAACTCCCGCCGCATTTGAGGCACTCGTTCGCGATCAGGACAAGCCGTCCGAACGACTGGCCTTCAAAGTCAGTGTCGGAGGCAAGCGAGGCATTTACCTGCGTGAACCACTCGAAAGCGGTGACGAAGCCGAGCCGCAGGAGTTCCGCATCATGGTCTCACCGAAGTTCCATCCGAAGGCAACCAGCACGGAAAAAGTCACCTTTCATCTACGTCTGAGTCTCGAAGCGACCGAAGACTGGGTCCACGTGGGTGAGCAGATCACGTTGGCCGCTGCGGGTGAGCTGATGACAGTCCTCGTCGACCCCACCGGACTCGAACCCGGCGCCCACTTCGCCGAGATACTCGGGCATGATCCCGATCACCCGCATCGTGGACCGTTGTTCCGAGTGCCTGTGACAGTGTTGCGATTGCTGCCCAGTGGATCACACGAGAATGAGTGGGATGATGACGAAATCGAGATCGAAATCAGTGAAATCGAAGAGGTCGAGATTCGCAACATCCAAGAGCTCAAGATTGAGAAGTACGACACAGGGACAGTGCTCCACACTCCAGGTTCTGCTGAAGACCTCAAACGGGTCATTCGCGTCATCGCAGATATCGAAGACCAGGCCGACCAGCTGACTGAAGACGTCGAAGAGGAACATCAGGTTGCCCTCGTCGATGGCTGGCTCGAAGAGGAACTGCACGACATGCATCCGGGTCGGATCGAACGGCGTTTCATGGCCGTTCCAGACGGAGCCACGTGGGCCGACCTGCGATTTCACATGGACACTGGCGACGACGGTGGGCGGCATCGCATGTTTATGGTCCACGCCAATCAGGTTGTGCCTGGCTGGACATATCGCGATGCGGAGAAGAACAACTTTCTGGTTCTCGAACCCGGCGTCCCGAAGGTCGTCAGCTTCCCGGTTCAGCCGGGACGCACGATGGAACTGGCGATTGCTCAATACTGGAGCAGTCTTGGTTCGTGTGACCTGCACTACGAACTGACATTCCATGGCATAGTGCCGGACCAGCGTGAAGTTCGCCTGCAACCAGGCGACCTGGCCATTCGAGTCGAAGTCTCGACTCCGCTTCAGTTCGAACACCTGACACCGTCTGCAAAACTCACGTCTTCACGACGATTGCTGAAACCGAAGTCGGCAGTTCTGACACAACTCGCGGAAGACCGCGATGGATTTGACGAAAACCGTCGCTTCCATCTGCTTGAGCTGTCATACGACTTCGAGCAGGCTTCGAGCGGTTCGGTCACTCCACATTTTCTGAAGACGGACGACCTGCTCTACGACTCCGAATACGGCGGCACGATCTGGGCGATCTACGAAGCCGGCGGCCGACGTGTTGCGACAGACGACATCTGGACCGACCCCGTTTCGCTCGGCAAAGGCAAGTACACGCTGAAGCTGTGGGTCAGGCATGACACGCGTTCGAAACTGGAAGGCCTCAAGTCGATGCCGCTGGCTTTGGAGCGTCCACTG
Source organism: uncultured Planctomycetaceae bacterium (assembly GCA_964431285.1). Lineage (GTDB taxonomy): Bacteria > Planctomycetota > Planctomycetia > Planctomycetales > Planctomycetaceae > CAUZFZ01. The sequence continues at coordinate 7,397 of CAYSJO010000082.1, read as the reverse complement.
GGTTCACCAATCACGCTCCCGATTTATGCGACCCGCGTCAACGCGGTCGATGGTGGTCCGGCATTTCGGTCGACGTGGCTGGCGCCCGGTGAAAAGCAGCGACTGTTCGTGGGCAACATAAAGAGTGCGCCGAGCGGCGCCCTCGCTGGCGATGTGCTCATCGGATCAATCACGTATGGAGAGAAAGGTACACACGACGGAGCCGGCCAGGTTCCCGGCGGATTCCCACTGAGTGCTGTCGTTGCTTCCACGGCGGCTCCCGCAACAGCAACGTCGGGCGGAGCTGGTGGCTGGACATGGAAGGATCCGAATCCCGCAAAGAAGACGGACGACAAACTCAAACAGGCCATTCGTGACGCCAAAGTTGAGTTCCTCAAGTCACTCTCGATCGATTCGCAACGCAGAGACTTTGACAAACTGGCGAGCGAGATCCTGAAAGAGAATAAAGGTCACCTGCCCGTGCTGGTCACTCGGTTGCACAAACTGGATGACGTGAAGAAACGCAAGGAGCGTCTGCAGGAAGTCGTCGATGCCGCCGACGCCGTGCTGGAGCAAATCGACGCGGACAAGTTGGCCGAATCGTTCGGCACACGGATTCCCAGTGACGACAAGAATGGAGCGAAGTTGCGTAAGCACGCCGAGAATCAGCGTGATCTGCTGATCGACACGCTGTACCGCAAAGGTCGGGCAATCGGCTACATGGAGCTGCCGGAAGTCCTGGCGAAGAATCCGATCAAGGACCGGGAAGCCCACGACAAGGCGTTCGAGGAAACCTACACGGAGTTGTCACGCTGGGTCGATCCGACGGGCTCGAAGTACTTCCTGCTGCACGTACGCCGCGCGTCTCGCAAAGACAAATATGGTGAGGCACTGAAATGGCTGAATCAATACTCGCGATCCGCAGCTCCGAATTACTGGTACCTGGAAAAACACCGCAAGTTCTACGACGCTTTGGGTTGGAAACACCTGCAGGACAACCAGTGGCGATGGCGAACACTGCACTTCCCCGGCGGTAAACCATGACCTCGCCGGGTGAGGTATGCTCGTTTAACCACGCGCCTTCGGCTTGAGGTTAAGTGAGAACACCATGCCAACCGACTCAGCGTTTCAGATGTCCGCGTCCAACATTCGCTTTGGCCCCGGGACGACGGCTGAAGTCGGGCTCGACCTGCGGGCGATGGAGGTCCGTCGCACGCTGGTCATCATCGATCCGAAGCTGAATTCATTGCCCACCGGCACAGCAGTTCTTGATTCGTTGAAGTCAAATGGGATCGACTTCGACGTCTTCGACGGTGTCTCGGTCGAGCCAACGGATCGCAGCTTTCAGGAAGCAACGCGTTGCGCGACCGAGGATGACTTTGATTCGTTTGTGGCCGTCGGCGGTGGCAGCACAATCGACACAGCCAAAGCGGCGAATCTGTACGCGACACATCCCGCCGACTTCTATGAGTACGTCAACGCGCCAATCGGCCGCGGCCAGCCGGTGCCCGGACCGCTCAAGCCGCTGATCGCGATTCCAACAACAGCTGGAACGGGTAGCGAAACGACGGGTGTGGCAATCTTCGATGAGCTGGAACGGAAGGCCAAGACTGGCATCGCTCATCGCTATCTGAAACCGACCCTTGGCATCGTCGACTCCGACAACACGCGCACGATGCCCGCTGCTGTGGCGGCGGCCACTGGACTTGACGTGCTGAGTCATGCTCTTGAGTCATACACCGCGCTGCCTTTCAATCAGCGACCAAGACCGGAAACGCCGCTGCACCGGCCGGCGTATCAGGGTTCGAATCCGGTCAGTGACATCTGGGCGATCCACGCACTGGAACTGCTGGCCGAGTTTCTACCACGGACAGTCAGCGACACGTCTGATGATGAAGCTCGAGCCAACATGTTGCTCGCCGCTGCCATCGCCGGGATCGGCTTCGGTAATGCCGGCGTGCATCTGCCGCATGGAATGTCCTATCCGGTGGCTGGCATGGTGAAAGGCTTCATGCCGGACGGATACGACGTCGACCATCCGATCGTGCCGCATGGCATCTCCGTCATTCTGCACACTCCGGCCGTGGCCCGATTCACGGCTCCCGCGTGTCCGGAACGTCATCTGAAAGCGGCCGGCGCACTTGGGGCAGATGTCAACGACACGGGACCCGAAGACGCAGGCGATGTCCTTGCGCAACGAGTCGTCCACTTCATGCAGCAACTCGCGATTCCCAATGGCCTGTCCGCAGTCGGTTACACCCAGAGCGACATCCCGGCACTCGTCGAGGGAACGTTGCCACAGCACCGTGTCACAAAGCTATCACCGATCCCCGCCGGTGCGTCGGAACTGACAGAGCTGTTTCAGCAGTCGCTGCAAATCTGGTAGCTCAAAGACCCACTGCGGGAACACGCGGTTGGCCGGGTTGCGATTGAGGAATTGGCAACTGCCAGCCTAACATCGAGGTTGCTGATGCGTGTCTCTGTTCCACAGGACTACGGGAGTCGTGCTCGATGCTGCAAATCCTGGGAACATCTCACAAGCAACCGACCGGACTAAGCCGCCGCGCATTGTTGCAGCCCGGCGCCTTGGGACTGTGCGGACTTACCAACGCTGGAATCCAGAGCGTACAGGCCGAGACATCGGCAGTTGATCTACCGGGGTTTGGTCGCGCCAAGCGTTGTCTGGTGTTGTACATCTACGGGGCGTGGAGTCAGCTCGATACGTTCGATCCAAAGCCGAACGCACCCGAGGACATTCGCGGTGAATTCGGCACGATCGACTCGTGTTTGCCGGGCATACGAGTGTGCGAACATTTGCCACGCTCGTCCCAGGTTCTGGACCATTGCACGCTCGTGCGTTCGATGGCCCATCCATTTCCAATCCACAACGCCTCGTACACGCTGACCGGAAACCCTGACACCGAGAAGATCGAAGGCCGCCAGCAGAATCCCGATCAGTGGCCGTATATTGGCGGCGTCGTGAACTACCTGGCAGAGCGTGGCGACTTTGGCCCGCAGGAACGAGGCGTTCCGGTCAACGTCATGCTGCCCTGGCGACAAAGTCTGTTCGCCCGGCCGAACAAACGCTCCGGTACCTTTGGCGGGTTCCTGGGCACGACTCACGATCCGCTGTGGACTGAGTTCCATGGTGAAGCGCCGCTGGGTGACCCGTTCCGCGCGATCACTCCGGAAGGACGGTTTCGATTCGGCGCCGGGGATTCGCCGATCGTCTCACTGGAAGTGCTCGATCGTCGTCAGTCGTTGCTGTCGCAATTCGAACGCGGCACCCGGGCACTGAATGAATCCGCTGCCGTGGCAAGCTACTCGCGGCAACGCCAGCGGGCGATCGATTTTCTGGCTGCGACCAAAGTTCGTGATGCTCTGGCCCTGGAACACGAGCCGGACCCGCTGCGGGAAGATTACGGCATGACTCTTTTCGGCCAGGCGTGTCTGAGTGCCCGCCGGCTGCTTGAAGCTGATGTGAAGTTCGTGACCGTCGTCTGGGACGAGTACGGCCAGACCGACGAAAGCTGGGATACTCACCACGATCATCATTCGCGCATGAAGGACTTTCTGCTGCCGGCATTCGACAGGTCATTCTCAACGCTGATGCTGGACTTTGAACGTCGTGGACTGCTGGAAGACACGCTGGTTTTGTGTCTCAGTGAGCACGGACGAACGCCTCAGTTTTATCCGACTGGTGCGGGAGCACCCGGCCGCGGTCACTGGTCGCGTGCTTACAGTCAGTTGTTCGCCGGAGCGGGCATTCCCCGCGGTCAGGTTGTCGGTGCGTCCGACGCGACAGCTGGTGATGTCGTCGATCGGCCAATCAATCCCAAAGACGTACTCCGCACGGCCTACCATTTGCTTGGGATCGACTCGCACCAGGAACTGCAGCATTCACCTGGTCGCCGCGTGCCTCTGGTCGCCGGAGGCAAGATAGTCCGTGAATTGTTATAGCCGTGGAGTCTGCCGGCATCACCGTGTGTGATCGGGCCATTCACCTGACTCGCACCGGCATCGTTCCGGCAGGCTATCTGGCTACCGACGGACCGCATATAAGTTGTCTGAACAGGATGGATGATGGGCAACCAGTACCACCACCGTGATTCTCACACTCGACACGTACAGGCAGCACAATGAATCTCATTCGACTCACCGCACTGTGCGCTGCATTCCAACTGGCTGGCTCCGCAGTCTCGGCCGGGACAGTTCATGTCGTCGTGAACGCCGATGCTCCAAAACTCGAAAAGTTTGCTGCCCTGGAGATTGCCGGGCAGCTTCCGCAGGTCTTTGACGATGTCTCAGCGACAGTCGTTGATGCCGCACCGGAAGGAGCGACTCACGTTGTTCTGGTTGGAAGTCCCGCAACGAGTACTCATGTCAAAGCCGTGGTTCGACAGAGCTGGCCGAAGTTGAGCGACCAGGGCATTCTCGTAAAGAGCCTGAGTGATGGACGGCAGACAGTCGTTGTCGGAGGCGGCAGTCCGGTCGCGACTTTGTGGGCGGCGTATGAACTTGGTCATCGACTCGGAATCCGGTATCTCCTGCGAGGCGACATTTTTCCGATCAGTAAAAGGCCGCTTGATCTGTCTGGGCACGACCTTGTGGCAGAACCTCAGCTTCGATCAAGGACCTGGCGTACGATCAACGACTTCGCCATCGGCCCGGAGTCGTGGGGGTTAGCCGATCATCAGAAAGCTCTAAGGCAGTTAGCGAAGTTGAAGTACAACCGCGTCATGCTGCAGGTTTATCCGTGGCAGCCGTTTATCTCGTACGAATTCGGCGGCGTGAAGAAACAGACCGCCATGCTGTGGTACGGCGAGAAGTTCCCGGTCGACGGTGACACCGTCGGCAAGAAAGTTTTTCGCGGGGCGAAGTTCTTCGAGAACCCGGACCTGGCCGGGCTGACCACGGCCGAGGAAATGACGAAGGCCGGTATCGGCCATGTCCGCGGCCTGATCGAGAGTGCGCATGCACTCGGCATGGCTGTCGGGATCAGCATTTCACCGCTGGAATTCCCGCGTGAGTTTCAGCCGACACTGCCGGGTTCGCGAGTCGCGCGAGGATTGAAACGACTTACGATTATCCCCGCGGCGGATCAGGGACCGACCGATGAAACACTTCGGAAGATCGTCGCCACAAAGATTCGCGCGTATCTCAACACGTACCCGGGACTCGACACGCTCTATCTGACGATGCCGGAGTTTCCCGAATGGGATCAGCATGCCGAGGTCTCGTGGAAACTGCTTAAGCCGCGGCTGGACGATTCTCAACTCAGATTCAAAGACCTCGTCAGGCAGGCGTCGAAACGCGGCGTGATTGCTTCGGGCGAACGTGGCGTGCAGTCACTGAAAGGCAATCTCGTTGGCCTGGCATTCTTTCAGGAGCTGTTCAAGGACGACAAACTCCTGGCGAGAAAGGGCGGTGGAGACGTCGAGCTTTACCTCACATCGGTCGATCCCGCCCTTTATCCGATTCTCGACAAGGTCGTGCCGCAAGGTGCGGCAACGCTCAATTTCGTGGATTACACAGCTCGCCGTATCGTCCAGAATCGCAGTGCTCTAAAGCAGGTGCCGGCCGACAAAGTCCGTAGCTCGCTGATCATGACTCTGGCTGATGACAACGTCGGCCTGCTTCCTCAGTCGTCCATGAACAGCCTCAGCGAACTGGCTTCCGATCTGAAGAAGTTTGGTTGGGACGGTTTCTCGACGCGGTACTGGGTGCCGGCCGAACTTGATCCGGCCATTTACTTCCTGTCCCGCACGGCCTGGGAAAAGGAGCTGACTGCGGAACAATGCCTCAAAGAATTCTGGACGACGACAACCGGCACGGAAGCGGCCGCTGACCGGCTGGTTCTGGCATGGCAGCATCTGGAGAAAGCGACGAATCGAACGGATGAGAAGAACATCGGGTTCGCGTTTCCCGTTCCCGGATTGCTGATGAAGCATTATCGGGCTGATCCGATTCCCGACTGGTGGCCGGAGATCACTGACGCCTACACGCAATACATGATCGAACTCTACCGGGCGCACGGTGCGTTCGACCGAGGCGCTAAGCACGTTTTGTTCTACTACGCCAAACGCGGTGAGTACGTACTGGAATATCTGGGTGCCGTGCAGGCTGTTCGTGAAGCCGCTCTGGCAAAGAAGGCCGGAGATACAGAAAAGGCACTGGAGCATCTCGAGGCGGCGATCGAATCGACTTACAACTGCATTAACACTCTGTCGGATGTCGCGCGGGATCAGAGTGATCGGGGACTTATAGCCGTTCTGAACGCTTATGCCTTTCGGCCTTTGCTGGCCGAGTACGAACGACTTGCGGCTGAGGAGTGATGTAGTAACATCACACGCACAAGAAGAACGCATTGGCGGACGCCTTTCCCTGCCACCCTCGTTGATGGACCCCAGGGTGCTGCAGCGGCTCATGCGTCTGCCTGGTCAGTTGCTCGGGATCAATCCGTTTGACGGGGACGTCATTCCGGCGAGAGTGCGGTTATTTCAGCCAGGCTCCGGTCGACCGGCTCTGCCATTTCCGCACCCGTGGAATTACCAGGAGCCCATCCGCATTCTCGGAACTTACTACTGGGGTTCCGAGAACGAACAGGCGGCGGCGCGGCACAATCGATATCTCGACTTTCCGGGATTTCCGCCGGTGCTGGTGACTCGTGATCCCGGCATCATTCGAGCAATCCTGACCGGGACCGGGAATCGGGATGGTGAATTCGAGCGAGATACTCTGCCGTCAACCGGCATCGCACGAGCCACCGGGAAGGACACGCTGCTTTTCTCCAACGGTCCGTTCTGGAGACGCCAGAGGAAGATCTCCGCGTCGCCATTCGGCAAGACCGCGCTCTTCCAGGACGAGAAGTTTGACGACTTCGCAGACACGGCGCGGGCTACGATCCAGAACCGTCTCGCCGTGTTGCAGCAGCACCTTGAGGAAAACCAGCAGACACGGTCTCGCGTCGAGGTCGAAGCGGAAGTCAAACCGCTGATGCTGGAAATGCTCGTGAACTGCTTCTTCGGTGCGGACGTGGGTTACGACCGAATCAGAAACGAATTCGTGCCGGCGTTCGAACGAGTCATCGATCACATCGTGCGCGACACGGTATCCAATCGGCTGGGTGTTCCGGTTTCTTTCCGCGCCCGCTTCAGCAGCCGTTACCGAAAGATCCAGGCCGACTTCGCCCACATGGAAGAACTGACCGATCTTGTGGCCGCCGCGCGACATTCAGAGGCTGGGCTCTGGAAGAAATTCAAATCGGATGTTCCGGATGAGGAGCTGCGCAGCAATCTGAAGGTATTTCTGGCGGGAGCGCTCGAAGCCACAACATCGTACGCAACATGGGCCATCTCCCATCTGGCCCGTAATCAGCCTGCTCAGGACAAGGTGTTTCAGGAAGTCCGGACAATTGA
>CAYSJO010000081.1:0-3802 GCA_964431285.1 uncultured Planctomycetaceae bacterium | reverse complement strand
TCGGCCAGTTTCCGCATCCCGTCTCGATCGATCCCATTTGCAAGGTGCGTGATAATCTTCACACCGGCTACGTCTTCGGCTTTGGCAACCAGTTCATCAACGGCTCCCGCGATGGACTGCGACGCCTGCTTCGACAGCGTCAATTTCGCCTCGCGAAGTTCATCCTGAAGTTGAGTGATGCGACGGACGATTTCCTGTTGCTGCGGGACTCGAACCAGTTGCGCGATTTCTTTCAGTAGTGCATCATTCTCGCGGATTCGATTCAGGGCTCGCTTACCCGTGCTGGCAACGATTCGTCGGACTCCGGCGGCAACGTTCTCTTCGCTGACGATGCGGCACAGACCAACCTGACCCGTATTGTCCAGATGAGTACCGCCGCAAAGCTCTTTGCTGTAGTCACCCATGGAGACGACTCGGACTTCATCGGGATACTTCTCGCCGAACAGCATCATGGCTCCGGCTTCCTGAGCAGCCTCTTTGCTCATGTGGCCGATATTGACCGCCGAGCCTTCGGAGATGCGGGTATTGATGATGTCCTCGATCTGCCCGAGTTCGTCATGTGTGACACCGGCTCCATGAGAGAAATCGAAACGCAGCAGGTCGTCTTCGACTTTCGAACCTCGCTGGACGGCGTGCTTGCCGAGCACGAGGTGCAGTGCGTGATGCAACAGGTGAGTGGCCGAATGAGCGCGACGAATGCCGGCACGTCGGTCGGTCGTGACCTCGGCGGTCACGTTCTGACCAACGCTCAACGAACCGCTCACAAGATTCCCACGATGCACGATCAGACCGCCGTGCTTCTGAGTGTCCAGCACTTTGAACTCAGTTCCATCTCCCAGGATCGACCCCGTGTCGCCGACCTGGCCACCGGACTCGCCATAGAAAGGAGACTGATTCAGGACGACGTCGACCTGCGTTCCCGATGTCGTGACTTCGGTCACACTTTCGCCTTCACTGACAAGACCAGTCACGGTCGCTTCGCTCGATGTCGAATCGTACGCAAGGAACGATGTGTCTCCGTGTTGTTTGAGTATTGCGTCGAGCGGACCGGCAGCCATCACGCCCCAGCTACCTGTACCGCTGCGGTCGCGATGTTCAGCTTCGGCTTTGCGGAATCCCTCGATGTCGATCTGCAGGCCGCGATCTGCTGCCAGGGCACTCGTCAGGTCAAGGATAAATCCGTCGGTTTGATGCAGGTCGAACACGGCATGTCCCAGCAGAACGCCAGCCGACCCGGCTTTCTCGACCAGCTTGTTGAACTTGGACAGACCACGATCGATTGTCCCGAGGAATTGCGTTTCTTCTTCCCGGATCGTGTCGCTCACACTGCGGACTGTTTGTGCGAGCTCGGGATACGGAACCTTCATGGCGTCGATGATTGAGGGGATGACCTGGTCCAGGAACGGTTCCCGCTGGCCGAGTAGATAGCCTTCGAGAAACGCTCGCCGCAACAGCAGACGAATGATGTACGGAGCTCCGTTGCTGCCGGGGGCAACGCCTTCATGAATGGCGAACACACACGCCCTGATGTGATCCACGATACGACGTATCGCGCGGCCTTCTTTGACGTCGAAGTCGTACTTCACGTCGACAACTTCGCCAGCCGCATGACACAACGATCTGATGCTGTCGATTTCGTAGTTGCTCTGCACTCCCTGCAGGACGGCGGCTGTGCGCTCCAGCCCCATACCGGTATCAATATTCTTTTTCGGCAACGGACGCAGATTGTCGGGTGGATCACCGACGCGATTGAACTGCGTAAAGACTAGGTTCCAGATTTCGACTTCCTTGCCGCCTTCCGGTGTGTAGTAGATTTCGGAGCAGGGACCACACACACCATCGGGGCCCTGAGACGGGGCGCTTGCGGGCCAGAAGTTTTCGTCCTCGTCTTCGCGCTTGACCCGTTCCGGCGGCAGACCAATCTCGTCGTGCCAGATGTTGTAAGCCTCGTCGTCGTCCAGATAGACGGTGGCGTGCAGACGTTCGGCTTCCAGGCCCAGCCACTTTGCGTCAGTCAGAAACTCCCAGGCCCAGTGAATGGCGTCTTTCTTGAAGTAGTCGCCAAACGAAAAGTTGCCGAGCATTTCGAAGAATGTGTGGTGATACGCCGTCACACCGACGTTGCCGATATCTCCCGTACGAATGCACTTCTGACAGGTGGTAGCCCGAGTGAAATCCAGCGGTCCGATACCGAGGAACTGGTTCTTGAACTGGTTCATCCCAGCCGGCGTAAAGATGACCGTCTTATCTTCACGCGGCACAAGTACGTCACTGGGCCGTCTCGTGCAGCCTTTGGACTCAAAGAAAGCGAGGTATTTTTCGCGGAGTTCGTCGGTCTTCATTGCCGGTCTTCCGTAGATTCCAAGTGGGAAAGCGGCGAACTATAGCCCCCGGCGAAAGCCCCGGAAAGCTGCCCTGTCTCAACCCTCTCACACGGACAGATGGCCGTATTGCCGGGTTCAGGGCGGGTGACCTCTGAAAGCTCCTTGCTACAGCGCTCACTTGCTGCCAAATCGCAAGCCATTGCCAGACTTACCTTTGTGATCGAATCTGAGGAACTCGTCCGGATTCTGTGTCACGCGGAACGGGCATCGGTTAATGCAGAGTCAGAGTTTCAATTGGCCGTTCAAACTGACTGGGCTTCGCTCGCCGTGGAAGATCGCACCAGGGACATCGCTCGACTCTGGACACTCGCCCAGCCTGCAGTGTCGGCGTTCGTCAGTTCGATCGTGCGCAACTTTCGCGACCGGGATGACGTGCTGCAGGAAGTTGCCGTGGCCGTTATCGACTCATTCGAATCGTACGATCCGTCGCGACCGTTCGTGGCGTGGGCTATTGGAATTGCTCGAAATCACGTGCGGAATTATCTGCGAGGCCAGGAACGCGATCGTCACGTTTTCAGTCTTGAATCCGAAGCGATGGACTCAGTGGCCCAGGCTTTCGTTGAGGTCGCTCCAACAGTCTCGTCACGTTCGGCTTTCCTGGCCGAGTGTATCGACACACTTGGCAACCGCGCGAAGAAACTCTGTGGGTTGAGGTACGCCGAAGGTCAGCAGCCGACGGCGATTGGCCAGTCGCTCGACATGACACCGAACTCGGTGGCCAAGGCACTGCAGCGAATTCGCGAGCAGCTGCGGGACTGCATCGAGCGAAAACGCACGGCGCAGGAGGCCTGACGATGTCGGACCCAGCACACCTCATTCACGAGTACTTGGATGGCCAGTTATCGGAACCCGAGCTGCGCGAGTTTGAAAACTGGCTCACAGCCGACTCGGGGAACGCGAGGATGTTTGCTGAGTTTGCTTTGCTGCACGATCAGCTCCACAACGAGTTCTCGTCACGGCGAGTCCTTAACGAGAGTGAATCGTCGGCCAAGCCATTATCACCGACAGGTGGCCACCAACCCCAGCGTTCGCGCCGCAATCCAGCTCAGCTATGCGGCATAGTTGCCTGCGGGCTGGCTATGCTATTGGCCGTTCTGTTTTTTACTCAAACAGAAACTGATGAGCCGCAAAACGGACCAGCGACCAGTGAAGTCAATATCGCGCGCGTTGCTGGCACAGTCTCGCACTTCACGTCTGCCGAAACCCTTAAGCCACTCGTCAGTGGCGATCAGCTTTGTGCTGGAACGACGGTGACGACTTCGGGGCCGAGCAGTTTCGTCGTGCTGAGCTTCGACGATGCCACGCGGGTGTTCATTGCAGGTGACTCGACGGTGCGCTGCCTCAGCATCGAGCCGAAAACGATTGAAATCTCGCGCGGTGCCGTGTCCGCCACGGTGGCTTCGCAGCCGGCGGGCAGA
>CAYSJO010000080.1:0-14669 GCA_964431285.1 uncultured Planctomycetaceae bacterium | reverse complement strand
GTGATGCCGTTTGCGAGGCCAGACTCGTGCCCGGCCAGGCATTCATCATCGGGCAGACGACCTTCTCGGTCGCCGCCCTGGAAATGGCCAACGACATTGGCGGCGTTGGCCCGGAAGAACACTCCTTTGACAGGGAAACGCTGCAGTCCTTTGATTTTCGCGACGCCGGGCAGCAGATCGAATTGTTGTCGAAACTTCCGGTCCTCATGGATGAGGGCCCGACCGACGCGGAATTCGCGGCTCAGGTCGTGGAACTGCTTCTTGGCGGCGTACCGCGAGCCGATGCAGCAGCAGTCGTCCAGTACGACGTACCGGAACCGGGCGCGGCTCCTGCTGAAGAGGACGACGGTGCGACGCTGCCCGGCGTGGGGCCATCACTGACGACTGAACCGTCCATGATGCGCGTGGCAACGGCCGACGACTACGACGGCCGATTCCGCCCGAGCCGCCGCCTGATCATGTCGGCACTGCTCCGCCGCGAAAGCATCGTGCACCTGTGGAGTGGCGACGATGGCGGCGGGGATGACGGCCCGCAGTTCACCGTCAGCGACGACCTGGACTGGGCCTTCTGCACACCGCTGCTGTCACCCTCGTGTCGCGGCTGGTGCCTGTATGTGTCCGGGATTGCCGACGGAGATATCGACGAGGAAGAACTTGGAGGTGACCTGCGATTCGCCGAACTGATGGCCCACTTCATCGGTGCCGTCCGCCAGATGAGGACGCTGCAGGAACAGCAGACGCAGCTCAGCTCGTTCTTCTCGCCCAAGGTGATGGAAAGCCTGACAGGCGAGAACGCCCATATGGCGCTTGTGCCCGACGAACGGGAGGTGTCGATCCTTTTCTGTGATGTCCAGGGCTTCTCGAAAAAGTCTGAGAAACTCAAGGATGACCTCCATCAGTTGTTGACGTGCATGAAGGAAGCTCTGTCAGTGATGACCGGGGCGATCCTCGAGGCCGACGGAACGCTCGCCGACTTTCAGGGAGATGCGGCGCTCTCCTTCTGGGGCTGGCCGGTCGCACTGGAAGAGGGGCCTGTCCCAGCGTGCCGCGCCGCACTGGCCATTCAGAAGGAGTTCGCACGACCGGAAGAACACGGCAACCTGCTGGAAGGATTCAAAGTCGGCCTGGGAGTGTCTCACGGCAACGCAATCGCCGGCCAGATCGGCACGCCGAAACAGGCGAAGGTTGGTGTGTTTGGCCCGGTCGTGAACCAGGGCGCCCGGCTCGAATCAATGACGCGGCAGTACAAAGTCGGTATCTGCATCGACGAGGTCACGGCCGACTTCTGCCGCAGGTTTCTGAAGCCGGAAGAGGGACGACTGCGCCGCTTGGCTCGAGTCCGGCCGAAAGGTATGGACGTTGCTATTACAGTGACTGAGTTAATGGGGCCAATGGGCACACCAGGAAACCCCACCAATGAACATATTGCCACTTTCGAGACGGCGGTCGATACCGTTATTTCTGGGGAATGGGACAAAGCCCGTGAGATCCTCGGCGGACTCGAGAACGAAGGGCCGATTGAATTCCTGCTAATGAGGATGAGCGAACACGACAACCAGCCTCCCGCAGACTGGGACGGCGTATTTCGCCTGCAAAAGAAATAGGGCTGACGAACGATGCGAGAAGTTACTCTGAAAGAGTGGACCATTCGACGGGCAGACTCTGATGTCTGAGCAGCCCCTGTTCGATCTGCGCGTCAAGTTCGAACCGGAAGACGAGGCAGCGACGGTCGACTTCAATGACCTCGAAACACACATCCACCGCGACGTCAACGCTGACGATGTGCTGACCTAGCAGCCCGTTGAAGAACGCTGGTTGTTGATGGTCATAAGGTGCAGGTTGGTGTGAGAAATTTCGGACGGTGTTGCTGGTCGTGGACTCGGTGGAATGGGTTGGCGCGACTGAGGAGTCGCTGGGAACGCTTCAGGGCGGCTTGAAGTAGCGAAAACATCGAGATCAGCAGTCCTGGGAAGCCCGCGAACTCTCTGGGTTTGCCGCTGCCCAGGAGTTTTCGCAGGATCAGACCAAGGTTGTGAGCGGCGACTACCAACCTGACTTTCTTGCGGTTGTTTCCAGGCCTCGCAGCCGTGCTGTCTGTCACGACATTCTGAATGATTCTGTCCGAGTTTTCGACAGTGAACTGAGTTCAAATTGGGCGACTCGTCCTTCCGATCATGGTCGGGCACAATCGTCACATGATCACGACCAATCGAGCCCAACGAATTCACGATGTCATCCGCACGTTGCAGAGCATCGTGGAGTAGTTCCTTCAACAGTGATGCCACTATCGCCTCCAGAGCTTGCGAAATGTCGCCGAGGCCGAGGCATCGGCAACCTCACAAATCGAATCCAGCAACTCAATTTCTGCCGGACTCAGCTCTGATTCGCTTGAGAGCGACTCATTCAGCTTCATGAGGTCATCCTTGAAGTATTCCAGACTCGCGCGTTGTTTCTCTTCCAGTCGGACCAACACATCCTCCGGAAGAACCCGTAGGGTCAAAAAACACCGGCGACCGTTAAATGCAGGCGATTCTTGCACTTCCGAAATCTGAACAATCGTAATCTCAGCCGGTTGATCCTTCGCCAATCTGTCGCACCGCCTCCTCCGGATCACTCGCAGCCAGCCCGCGTTTTGACTTCGGCGTCAGCCCGAACTGTGCCGGCAGGCTGCGGGAGTGATGATCAGGACGGCGGTGCAGTAGTTGGATCCACCGACCGCACCAGCGTCATGATCGTCTGCCGAATGTGTTGCGGTAGGTGGGGCCAAACAGCTGTTGCTACAAGCAAACCGTTAGGGTCACCACAGGTCCAATTAGGAAGCCAATACTGGCCAAAATCAGGTCCAATTAGAGAATCGGTCTATCCGCAAAGCATTGTATTTCATGGAGTTACGGTTTCCCACTAGGAAGCCCCTATCATCCACTAAGGCATCGCCAGTGACTGGCGGTGCCTTTTTTGTCTGTGTGTGCCACAAGGTGACATCTGGCATGAGCTTGCGTCACTCCCGTTTTTGCCACTTGGGTGACATGTACTGCCGTCGAGCGACTCGGGATGCCCCTCGGAGCCGCCCGATTTTCTGCATTTATGCTGCGACGAACTGGAAATACGCTGCGACTTTTGTTCCTCGGGTCGAAGGGAACTGCGCCATCCGGGATCAGTCGGCAGGTTCTGAATTCCCTTCGCCTGATCTTCCAGACCGATGTGCGTGTAACCCATCGTCATCTTCACATCGGAATGTCGAGCCCGCTCGCGAGCCACGACCAGTGATGTGCCATTCCGGAGTAGCCCGGTGATGTAAGAATGCCGTGAGGTCAAAACACTGAACCGACCTCACAGCTCTTTGACAAGCAAGTGTTATCAATCGAAATCGGGTGCGACTTCAGCCGAAAGTCGATCACGAACTCGACGAACGGCTCTCGAAATGGGCCGTGTTTCACGATTAGCGCGTACCTTCATCGCAGAAGGTTCACGTCAGGCTCATGACAAGACCGGCCACCGAGCAGTCGACGCTGGTCATCGTCGAGCAGCAGTCGCTTCTTTCCGAGCTGTTTCAGCAATGCTTCGATCTGAGCGTTCTGGAACTCGATGATCTGTTGCTCACGCTGGTTCACGAGGCCGCAGAGGGCAGCCAGCAGGATGTGCCATGGCTGGAGGATGAAAGACATGTTCGGCGCCGAAAATCGGTCAGTGTCCGGTGCCGACGGATGAAATCAAGCGCGCGAGATGAGAGAATCTGAGGTCGTCAGAACCCTGTGTTTTACGGCGTTTTGAGTTCGGCGGAGTTTTTTGACCCTACGCGCTCGATGAAGACGATGGCTCGGATTGAACGGGAATGGACGGCCTTTGCCGAGAAAACCACGACGCTGTAATCTCCAGTGATGCCTACGGCCCGTGAACGTCCCAAATCCTTTCTGAGACAGGGACACACATGATTGACACTGTCCGATCACGTTGCCAGTTCATCAAAACGAGTGGAGTCGCGGGACTGGTTCTGTCGGGCCTCATCTTCACGAGCTGTCGCTCCCGGTGCGTCGATAAAGACCAACGAATCAAATTGACGCAGCTATATTGTGCGCCCGCGCCGGAACCTGTCACTTTTGGGAAACTCGCCGTGTTCTGGTTGGCACCTGGTTGGAACGCTTTAGTGTGCTAAGGAACGCGAGCAGGTCGCGCATGTCGTCGGTTGTCAGCATGCGCGCAAGGCCATGCGGCATGATTGATACCTTTGATGCGACGATTTCGTCGATGTCAGATCGGGCAATGCGGAGTTCCTTGCGCGCGGTTGTGTAGAGCGTGATCATGTCGTCGGTTTCGTCGCGAATGACTCCGGAAATAACCCGGCCGATATTCAGAACGACTGCCTTTGGTTCAAATCCCCTGGCGAAAGATGCGCTCGGCAGAAGAATAGCTTCCAGCAGATCGCGGGGACTGCGGACGGCTCCGATGCGTCTTAAGTCGGGCCCGATTTCCGCCTTGTCATCGGGTCCGGCGCGGTGACAGGCGGAACACAATATGCGTTTGCTGTAAAACAAACTCCGGCCACGATCCGCATCGCCACCAGCCAGGATGAAGCTGGTTCGCAAGTGAGTTCTGATCGATCTGGCCTGTTCATCGCGCAGCTGATGAGTCAACAGGCCCAGTTGCTTTTTCGATTCGCCCGAGGCGTCGTTGAACAGTTTGGTCAATTGTTCCTCAGTCAGGCTCGCGAATCCAGGTGACGACTTTAGAGCCGCGGCCAGTCGCTCGCCGGCGCCATCGGACCCGTCCTTCCAGACAGCGGAGAGAGAACCAAATAGCAACGGTAACTCCAGCGGCCCGGCCGTTGCCGTGAGTTGGATGACGGTGTCGAGCTGCTGCTGATTCAAGCGGGAATTACCAAGAGAACGTGCCGCGTCAGAACGCGTTTCGAATGACGAGTCGGGACCGAGTTGCTGACACAATAAGTCGAACGTCGCTGCAGGCAGTGTCGCATTCCTGCGGGTCAGAATGCTGATGGCCTGGACCCGTTGTGACACCGGACGAGATTGATCCTGCGAGAACTTCAACAAGCCGTCGTCGAATTGTCCGGTGGTCGTCGACGAAATTGCCAGAAATGCTTTTCGCGACAGCGATGAATTCGAATGGCTGAGATCTGTCAGCAGCGGTGGTTGCCATGACCGGGGGAACTCTTTGAAACCACTGTCCTTTATCACGTCGTAGATCAACGATCGAGACGAATCCGGTGTCTCCCGACGTGAAAGCGTCTCCGCCATCAGTGACTGGCAGGCAGGCTCACGTCTCTGCGCATAGAGAGTGTCATGGAGCAGCCATTCTCGTTCGGAATCCAGTTCGGGATTCTGCAGCCAGGCATTCAGCAATCCGACAACCAGTCCCGACCAATCGGGGTTGCGACTGACGACATCAATGACGGCGTTCTGCAACTGTTGGTCATCTGTCGGCAACAGCTCGGCGACCCGGTCGCCTGGCAGTTGTCCGCCATCCATTTTGTCGAGTGCGATCAGAGCAGCGCGGCGGACGCGCGGTGAATCGTCATTGAGTGCAGCCATCGTCGACTCGCGATCGGCAATCTCGATCAAGGCGTAGACGATTGCATGTTCGAGCATTCGGTCAGCCGGTGTCTCGAAGGCCTGCAAAAGCGGGCCTGTGCTCTTCGGATTCCCGATTCGTCCCAGCGCGGCAGCGGCCTGTCGCCTGACGGCGGGATTGGAATCGGCAAGCAACAGCACGAGTTGATCATGAGCGTTCGAATCACGGTGCCGACCGGCGCAGCGTGCGGCAACCTGTCGGACGCCGCTGTCTTTGTCGTCCAGCGAGAGACGCGCGGCGGTGAGGGCTTTCTCCGTTCCGATTCGTGTCAGAGTCCACACGGCGTTGCGTCGAGCTTGCGTGGAGCTCGAGATCATCAAATTCGCCAGAACCGGGACAGCTGCGTCTCCGCGCGCTGTGAGAACGGAGATGGCACGGTCCCGAACAGCGAAACGGCTGTCGCCCAACAGTCCTGCCAGCGACCGACTTTCGGCGTCCCAGATGATGTTCCGGCCTCGAGCATCGTCCACATGCGGTGCATCCTGTTTCGTAATGCGGTAGATCGCTCCCGTCACATTCGGCCGTTGCACGCTGGTTGGACAACCCTCCTTGAACCAACCACCTGTGTCGATCATCAACAGGCTGCCATCGGCGTCTTCAATCACCCCGCAGGGATGAAAGTCGGTATTTGCCGACGTCACGAATGGCTCCGCACGAGTTCGAAACGTAGATCCGTCCTCTTCAAGAACAAACCGGGAGACGCGGTGAGTGTTGAAGTGTGACACAAACAGATTGTTCTGATACTGGCTGCCAATCGCAGTGCCGCGATAACGCATGATGTTCGACGGAGCACTCATGCCGATCAGTTGAAGAGGCGGCAACAGCGGACCGGTCGGCTTGAATTCTCCGTTCAGTCGACTTCGCCGCGGGTAGACTCCGCCATAAACGCCATGGAACAGCGCGTCGTGACGAATGCGATCTCGGCGGTGGTAGTGGAAGAAAGTCGTTATCGCGAACAGGTCGCCGGTCTCCGAAAAGGCGGCGGCCCCAGGGTTCGCCATGCCTCCGCCACAGAACGTTTCCAGATCGCTGCCATCGAGCTTTGACGAGAAAATGCGGGCCGTTGAACCCTTGCTGATTAGCTCACCATCCCTGTCACGGATTTCGTGACCCATTGGTCCATCGAGGAAATACAGCCGTCCGTCCGGTCCCAGATGAGGTCCGTGAATGTCGCCGGCATGGCCCCGAAAGTTGAATCCCGTGACCAGTTCTTCACGACGATCAGCAACTCCGTCGTCGTCGGTGTCCTCGAGTCGCCAGAGACTGGGAGGGCTGGTGACGTAGAGAGCTCCGTCATGCCATAATGCTCCGCTGGGTAGCGTCATTCTGTCAGCGAAAATCGTGTTCCGATCGAACTTGCCATCGTCGTCCGTGTCTTCGAGCAAACGAATAAAGTTGGGCAGTTCCCTCAGTAGCCCCTCCTTATTCATATTGATACCGGCACTCTCACAAACGAACAGCCGACCCCGATCGTCGAAACAACCCAGCATGGGAAACCGCACTAGCGGTGGCTCGGCGACTGTCGTCAGAGTGAATCCGTCCGGAACCTGAATTTGCGGTACTGAGTCCGGATGCGCAACCGCGAATGCACCGGATAACAAACACGACAGCCAGACAACGGTCGTAACCAGACGCAGACCTCGACGATCAGTTTTCATGTCATGCGATCCATGTATCATCAAGTGATTCGATCCGTGAAATGCGGCAGTTTGAGTTCGGCTGACTTTTTTGACCCTACGGGCTACTAAAACGTGCCACAGCCTGAGCCGCGAAGCGGATCTTGTCTCTTCGTGTCTTTCTGGACGATCCAGAAATTGACGTGCGAACAGATCATCACACCGTCTGGATCTATCACAGCCCATCAGTCCTTCAAGCCGTATCGGATGATGCACCACAACGCTGACAGTCCGTCTCTCCAGCCGATCTTCTTGCCCTGTTCGTATGTACGACCAGAATAGCTGATCGACATCTCATATACGCGGTAGTGGCGTCGGGCAATACGCGCCGTTAACTCGGGCTCGAGTCCGAACCTGTTCTGACGCAGACGCGGCGCGATCTCATCGACCACTTCCCGTCGGAGGACTTTGTAGCACGTCTCCATGTCCGTCAGATTCAGGTTGGTGAACGCGTTTGACAGTGAAGTCAAACCGCGGTTGGCCAGATAGTGCCAGTAGTACAGGACGCGGTGTGGCTGATCGCCCAGGAATCGGCTGCCGTAAACGACGTCTGCTTTGCCCTCGATAATTGGATGCAGCAGCCGCGGGTACTCGGCCGGGTCGTATTCGAGATCGGCGTCCTGAATGACCACGATGTTGCCGTTAACCGCTGCGAATCCCGTTCGAACGGCCGCGCCTTTGCCCTGGTTCTTTTCGTGATACACCATCGTCAGACGATTGGAAGCTTGTCGTGATTTACTGTCTGCGGCCTCACGGTCCCGCTGTTCGTCTTCCAACTGCTTGAGCAGATCGCGCGTGCCGTCCTTGCTGCAATCATCGACAAGCACGATCTCTTTGCGGATCGGCACGGCCTTCACGCGTTCCAGCAGATCGAGCAGCGTTTCACGCTCGTTGTAGACGGGGATGACAACCGACAGCAGTTGATCGGACGGGATGACATAGAAACCAAGTTGTCGGCAGGCGGCCTCGCCCAGTGTGTTCTTCAGCGATTCAAACCACTCTTCCGAGTGGGGTACAGCATCGGGCATGAGGGTTTCACAGGTGCAATGATTGGAATTCAAAGAAGTACTGCGATGAACGAGCCGCAGTCTAACGGGCAACCTGCCCAGATCGAACACCAGTGGATTGTGTCCGGAATCCCCCCAGTCAACGTTCGCCGGGTCGTGTGGGCGTGGCAGCATTGAATCCCAGAACGGCGTATTCGAACCGGGAACGGCCATTCTGATCTTCACGCATGCGGCTGGCGGCGCGGGGAAGTCCATTCATTGCCGCTTCGTAGACCGATGCTTTCACGTCGCCGTAAGAGAGCAGCAGGATCACCAGGCTCTTGGGTTGCGGCAATGTCTTGTAACACTCGAACAGTTTCCGCTCGAACTCGTCCGGCGTCTCAGCCCGGAAGCGTTGCGACTGATCTCCTGCGATGAACTCCGTGACGCCCATTTCACTGACGTACAACTCCCAGATATCACACCGCTTGCGCATTTCTTCGAACGTCAGCAGGTGACGTACTGCCTGCTCGGGATTCCTCTGCGAGTACTCTCGAACCTCATTCCGCAGGCGTTCGACTTGTTCAGGCGTCAGTCGCAGGTCCTGCTGCGTCCGGACGCGGATCAACTCCTGGACGGCTTCGGCTGGCAGGGCAAACATCTCAGTCATCAGCCCGGCGACGTGGTCTCGCTGTTTGCGAGCCGCTGCCAGTTTCTCTTCGAGATCGTCCCGGCCGACCGACAGGTCACTCGCGACGCCCTGCAGGAAGTCCATTTCGCGTTCGAGCTGTGCCAGGGCCGCCTGGGCCTTCAGTCGTTCAGACTGCAACTGATCCAGTTCGTCGCGTGCCTGTGCGTATTCCTGCTCGGCACGGGCAATGGTCTCGGTCGATTGCACCTCCTGCGTCGTGGTCGTGTCGCGCACTTCCATGAACTGCGCGAAAATCACGATCAGCAGCAGATCGAGCAGCGGCGTGAGCTGAAATGTGATCCGCGGGGGTGTCATGCTGAAGCCTCCTCGGGATTCAGCGAGAGTTCCCGCTTCGCCATCGCGACGGTCTCGCGCACGTGTGCACGGTTTTCAGCCAGCCGTCGGAATCGCGGTTCCAGAGCACTGTTGACGAACATCAGGAGCACGGCTGCGGTCAGGCCGGCAAACGTCGACCAGATGGCGTCGCCGAATCGTCCCACGATCAGATTCACCGATGTCGATGCCGAACTGGTGTCGCCACTCTGCAAGGCCGCTCCAATGGCGAGAATTGTGCCCAGTACTCCCAGGAGCGGATACGCCTCGATCATCGTGCGGCAGATGTTGTAGCCCGTTTCGAAAAACATTGAGCTGAGATAACGGCGACGCTCGTCGAGGATGGCGATGCGGTGAAACAGAAGCTTGCGATCCTGGATGTTGTTCGGCCCGGCGAGCACATCACGCACATCCGAAAGAAAAGCTTCGATCTGCTCCGACAGATGACTCGTGCTATCGAGCACGCTGCGGTGTTTCAGTCCTCGCGTGAAGTCATCCAGCGATGAGGCGATGGCCCGCAGATCGCGGCGCCACCAGACCCACAACAAGCAGAAGGCGAAAACGTGTACGGCGAAGGCACCGACGATCAGATATGTGGACAGGCCGGAAAGGCCATTGATCAGTCCGTCCTGGGCCAGCGGTTGCAGCAGGTTGGATTGCATCTTGACGGTACTTCCATCGAATTCATACGTCGGGATGTTCGCCTGGGTGGACGCAGCGAACGGGCCGGCGGTCGCCAGAGTGTAAACTGGCGGCGCGATCAGAGCGGACATGCCGGTCACTCCTGTTTGTCAGGTGGCGCACCCGGACGGTCAAGCCAAATGACCAGCGAACTGGGAAAGATAGCACATCGTCCGATCAGGAATCCGGTTCATCGGATCCGGCAGATTCAGGAAAGGAATCCGATCAGGCGCCAGGTCCGGTTGCGCAAGCTGACTGTCCGCATTCACATTTCGACTCGCCCCGGACAGCCTGTCATTGTGAGTTTCGCAGTCGGGCCTTGCGTCATATGCCATTCCTGTCCCTGTTCCCGATCGATAAACTCGCCTGACTGCTGTCGTTTCGTAGACATCCGGAGTTCAGAATGGCGTTGCCCGAATCGACCGGCGATGCCGCCTTCAACACCAGCTCGGGATCATCGCGCAGGAGCAGCGTGACTCGCTGCGGCCGAACAGTGGTATCGCAAGGCAGTGGACATCGACGAACGTCAGGGCAACGAGCATGGAGCAGCGATCACGTGGATTCAATTAGGAAGTCTCGCTGAAGAGCAAGGTGACGTTGCCCCGGGCGAGCAGTGGTTTCAGCGTGCTCTGGCCGTGTTCAGGAAACTCAACGACCCACATCATGGCGCGATGGCGGAGCAGGCATTGGCTCGAATCACCGAGCTGAAACGGTAGACCGCGACGGACGAAGGCGGCGGGTAAGGCAATGGCGCGAATCACCCGGCGCGGCCGAGCGGCTCGAGAATGGCCAGCGGGACGTAGAACTTCACGTAGCGTTTCCCGTCCGAATACAACGGTCCGCCGGGATCTTCGACCAGCACGGTAGCACGCTTCGTGATGCGGTTGACGAAGCCTTCCCGTTGCGTGCCCTCGATTTGGAACCGCACTCGATCGCCGGGTCGGACACCGAATTTCAACACCGCACGTTCGTCTGGCGTGATCAGCTGATGAGTTGCTTCGGTGTGTCCGAACAGCTGAAACGCCAGCGACTGGAATCGTTCCTTTGAGCAACTCGAATCGTCCCAGATGACCATCTCAGTGAGGTGGATGAGTTCGTGCTCAAAGATCCGCTGCAGACATTCCAGCCGATCGCGACATTCGACTCCGGTGACAGATATGGGTCGTTCGACATCGTAAAACGTCGAAAACAGCAGCGTGGACGAGATCGCGATCTCGTACGACATCATCTGCGGTCCAACCGTTTGCTGGTGCCGGTATTTTGTGGTCGTCCCGCCCACACGCGTCATGCGCTTTGAGACTCGGAAGCTCAAAGGCGAGCCGTCCGCGCGAGTGGCCGGTTCCAGCTGACCATCGAAGAACAGCTCGTCGTACAGTTCGAACAGCGTCGCCAGATCGTCACTGTGAATCGAGGTGAAGTTCCCTTCCGCAATTCGCGGCGAAGCGGCCAGCAGCGTGTCGTAGATCTCGCGCGTCTGCGAGCGGATCTCGGCCAGTGGCCGTTGTGTCGAGCGTATCCGGTCAAGCAGCTCCATGAATGCCCGAACTCCCTTTCGGTTGTCGTTCGTAGTAGCCGGATTTATCCGGCTCCAGGTGATGCAGTAACGTTTTCATGTCCGGATCACCCAACCGCCACTAATCCACCTTGAGCGCGCGTCGTGATTGGCTTATCAAAGTGTTCGGAAAGTATTGCATCGATCGCCGTTCCGGAGACCAGAACGTATGGCATCTCGAATTATCGTCCTCATCCCGTTTCTGCTTGCTGGTTGCGTCGAAGGACGCACGAATGTGAACATCGAGCCGCAACCTGAGCAAGACCAAACGGTTGGCCAGCCAAAACTGCAGCCGAAGCCACCTGCCGTTCCAGTCGCCGTGCAACCGGTTGCTGAATCGACTGAAGTCGCATCCACCACGGGCAAGGACTCGCAAGTGATCCCCACGGACCAGCTGCCCAAAACCGACGCTGAGTGGCGTGAGAAGCTCGATAACGAACTTCAGTTCAATGTCACTCGCAAGAAAGCCACCGAGCGGGCATTCAGCAACGAATACTGGGACAACAAAAAGGACGGCCTCTACCGTTGCGTTTGTTGTGGAACAGGCCTGTTCGACGCCGAGGCCAAGTACAGGTCTGGAACCGGCTGGCCCAGCTTCTTCCAGCCAGTCGATGGCATCGACGGGACAACGATCGCCGAAGAAGTCGACAATGGCTTGTTCTCCACTCGCACGGAAGTTCTGTGCAGCCATTGCGACGCACATCTGGGACACGTCTTCGACGACGGTCCCGCACCGACTGGATTGCGGTACTGCATCAACTCGGCATCCTTGCGATTCGAAGAGCGAACGAGTGGGACCGGGGAAACGCCGACAGCTCCGTAACGCATCGCATCAGGCGAGCAGCTGGTTGGACGGAACTACCTGGGCTTCTATTGTCGACGATGCGTACCAAAGTAGCGTTGTCCCGGATTCGTCGGGACGTGTGTGCTGCCTCTCGGTGTTCCACGAGAACGTGGAGGGTCGGTCGCTGAACCAGCAGTGCCCCTTTGAGACATCGCTCAGGAGGCTTCCCGTGAAAACTGTGGTACTGATCTCGATCAGTAGCGTTGTATTTTTTGTGTAGTGTGAATTTGTGTGCGCTGTACTTGTCAGAAAGCGGAGCTCATGACAGACTACATCCGATGGAGTGATGTAATCCGCACGGAGGCATCCATCCCGGCTGAAGATGGACCAATTCCATGTCTTTCAGCACAGGAAACGGAAGGGCGCTTTTGGACCTCCAGCTGGGTGACCAGCCCGCACTGCGATCGCTGCTGAAGGCATCACAGTATGCGAACGACAGCAGTGCAGACCGCTGGGAGTTTGCTGTTAGTATTGAGCAGCTGTTCGGCCTGGGAATGACCGAAACCGACCTGCGGTGGCTGGTTCGCAGGAAGCTGGTGTTGCATGCTCAGGAAGTGACCCTTGAAGGGGAAGACGGGCGGTCATTCCATCCCACTGGTAACCTCACTTTTTCCACCCGGACCTGTTTTGTGTTGACCGACGAGGGCGTTGAGGCAAAACGGTCTGTCCCGGAAGAGCAGTACGGGGTTGCGAGTGTCCCCTCCTCGGTGACTCTCCCGACCGAGGACCATTTGCCCGAACGCGCGAGTCCCCGATGGTTGGCAGACGTCCGCGTGCTGCAATGGAACGGTCACACGGTCAAGCGATTCAAATGGCCCGCGGCTAATCAGGAAGTGATTCTCAACGCCTTCGAAGAAGAAGGCTGGCCGTCGCGGATAGACGATCCGCTTTCTCCGCAACCGGAACAGGACCCTAAAAGGCGGCTCAGCGACACAATCAAGTGTCTGAACCGGAAGCAGCAGGCTTCGCTGATCCACTTCCGTGGCGACGGGACTGGCGAGGGCGTTCTGTGGGAATACGCGCCTGAGGCGCACCCGTCGAATGGCAATCACGCGACGTGACTCGTGAAGCGAACACGACATCTCCTGAAGGCCACCCGTTGCCTTCCGTAGCAGCGAACGCACATCGACCTAACCTGTCGGACTGTTGGTTGCGGGTCGTTTTCCTTCGCGAAGGTGTGTTCATCAGCCGTGTCCAGATTCATGCCTTCGGGTCTGGGATGGATTCCGGATCTGCCCGACGCACGCGATTTTACGGTTGGCCATTCGGCGATCGCTCCACTTCTGCATCGACTCAAGTCGGGGCGCCGCAGGAAATTGCCGGATTCCGTGGACCTGCGGAGTGACGACGAAGCGCTGTACTTTACGTCAGTCGATAATCAGCGATTGTTAAACGCCTCACCCGCCTTTGCCGTGCTTGCTTTGTTTGAGTACTTCGAACGCCGCATCCGAGGGAAGACGTTTGAAGGATCAAAGCTGTTTCTGTACCAGGTCACGCAAAGAGTTCGTCAGAAGGTCCCGAACGACAAACAAATTCCATGAGGTGCTTCGTATTTTTCGGACTGTCGAGATTCTTAAATTGGACGGAGGAAGGAGAGTCATCCGATGTCCAAGAGGCGAAACGAAGAGTCCGGAAAGGCGCGCCGCTGATCGGCGAAGTGACCGGCGAGATTGAGGCGTACTGAACACATATTGTTGACTTTCAGTTGACGGACGGCTGGCGCTATTTGTGCGTCGCTGTGAACGCGTCAATTCCGACGGCGCTGGGTCTGTAGGTAGAAACAGACGGCCAAGCCGGCCGATCACAGAGTAGACATCGTTCTGGAAGAACGTCGGTCATGACTTCTCCGTGGATATCGGTCAGACGGAAGTCGCGACCGGCATGAGCATACACGAAGCAGCCCCCCGCGTCGCGAGATTCAGCGTGCCGTCTCGCTGGAACCGGTAGGAATTGAGACGCTGGCGCTCGTCTCTAGTGAGAAGATTCTCAAAGGCCAGTGGCACCCATCAAACGCGGTTGACTCCATTGTGAGTCCACGCGTTCTCACTGAATCGACACTCCGCAATGTGACACCAATTACCCACAGCGTCAGGAACACAGTCCACATGACGAGCCGTTCTGACTGCCGTGGGTTCATCGAGGGGACTCTCCCGCTGAATCGAGCAGCTTCAATGTGCGTTTGGGAGCGATCAGTCGGTAGCTGCCCACGAGTGGACCGTCATGTCACAATTTTCTGTAGGCTGTGGTCCCGTACCTGTTCAAGGATGATCACATGGCGGTCAAGTACATCATCACGCTCACGGAAGAGGAGCTGTAACAG
>CAYSJO010000079.1:0-8426 GCA_964431285.1 uncultured Planctomycetaceae bacterium | reverse complement strand
CCTGCAGACCGATGCCCTCAAGCCAGAAGCGACGGCGCTTTATGCTGATCTCCGAAAGCTGCTTCACAGCGGCGGCGGTTTGATGGTTTTCAACGCCGCGCAGCGTTCCAATATGAAGGTGGTGGATACTTTGCTGGGCGGCTATGGCGCTTATCCGCTCACCGGTTGTCTCCTGGAAAAAGATACTACACTCGCCGTATACGATGTGCTCTCTTGTGCCTACACAAAGGAGATCGCCCGGCATTCGCTGTGCGAGGGCGTCAAGGGATTCTGGCATCCCGTGGCGGGGAGAACAGGACAGCCTACGGATTTTGACTCGTTGCGCAATGCCAACACGGTTCCGTTTGACGTTGATTCGAACTGGACGGTGTTGGCCTCGGCGGCACCAACGACCTCGTTTCAGCCGTGGGGCGCGGCTCAGGGGGCGGACGATCCGTGGCTACAGCAGGAGCGTTTCACGCGGCTCCGGTCTGCGGCACCGCCACTTGTCGCAGTACGGCAGCTCGGCGAGGGGAAGAGCGCCGAGGGGAAAGGTCGATTGGCCTTCTGCGCCATCAACAGCGTCTTTTCCGATTTCCATTCCGGTAACAAAATCTACGACGGTCTCTGCACGGGCAAGGGACTCAAAGGCCAGTCATCGGACCTGGGCCGCCTGCTGATGAATGTCCTGGACTGGTTGGGTGAAACCTCAGTCGCGTCGGCGCGCGAAACAATTTCGGCCAGCGACCGCGACAGCTTCGCGGTTGAGACGTTCAGGGGGAAGGAGACTCCGACGGTTGCTGCTCGACCGCCCCGTGAGCCGGACATGGACCAGTTTCGGGGCGTCATTGGCGTCCGGAGCCGCTACAGCGGCGGCACGTCCAGCGTGCGCGAGTATGCCGAGACGGCCAGGGCGTTGGGAATTCAGTACCTGGTCTTTCTGGAAGACTTCGCCTCGATCAAGTCTGCCGACTTCGAGAAACTCAAGACCGAGTGCGCGGCCGACAGCGACGACAACCTGGTTCTCATTCCAGGCATCCGGATTCAATCGGAGCACGGCATCTGGTATTTCGGATTCCGCAAGGGACTGACGCTGCCCGAAGAGGGATTTCTCAAACCCGGCACGCGAAAGCTGGCCCATCATCTGCCGCAGCCCGGCCAGTACCAGTGGGTGCGGAACAACGGTGCTCGCGAACAAATCGCTTGCGGCAACTTCCGCCTCGACGACAAGACACCGGCCGGGATTCCCCCCGAAGACTATAACGTACTCAACCCGTTCATCAGTCTCTACACCTACCGAAACGGGACGCTGGCCGACACCATGCTCGACACGTTCCTGAAATGTGCGGGGCGAACGGAATGGGTGTCGCCGATCGCGATTCATCTGATTGACTCGGCCGAGGAACTGCGACGGGAATGGGCATCCGACCATTTCAAAACGGTTTATCTCCGCGGTCGCGGCGAAGGACTAGTGGCGTTCGATAAAGACATCGGCGAACGGTACGGTTTTGCACCGATCACCTACGTCACGAATGGGCCGCGGATCGACGTGTGGCGCAGCAACAGCATCGACACAGACCGCGGCTGGTGGGATTGGAAGAGCCTGCCCTGGTTCGTCCGGATCGCCGTGTCGAGCGATGCGGGGCTTCAAGAAGTTCGCGTGATGAATGGCCGAAAGATGATTCGGCGGTTTCTACCAGCCGGAGCCAGGCGTTTCGAACATACTCTGGCGATGACGCATCATGACATGCGCAATCTGGTCCTCATCGCGACCGACGCCAGGGGCCGGCAAGCCATCAGCGATGAACAGTGGGACAAGAACCAGTTGCTCCAGCTCACCTGGTGCGCGGATCGCAACAACATGCTGTGCTGGTCCGCCCTGCCCGCTCCTTTGGCCGCAAGTGGCAGCACGGCCGGGAACTTTCCGACTCCGTCGAACCTGGAGAAGAGTGGTTTCCGCGAAAACCTGCTGCCGTTTGTCAACATGGACCGCACGTACCTGCCGGGCTTCGACGGACAACCGTATCGGGTCGCACATGTCAGCCCGAAGCCCACGGTTTATGCGGCGGAAGGCGTTGAAGGCGACGATCGCATCGCCCGCGACATCGGCCGCCAGCTTTCATCACCCGACGTGGCGATCCAGACGGCAGCGTGTCGCCTTGTCTATGACAAATCGGTCAAGCGTGTCCACCCGTGGCTCAAAGGTCCGCTCGTCCCGATGGAATTGTTCCATGCCGACCTGCGCTACATCACCTTCAGCCACGCGGCGCATCTGCCCGCGCCCGTGATCCTGGAAGGGCGGATCAAGTTCCTCAAGGATCTCTCCTTCCCAGCGGTCGGCCGCCCCATATCGCTGAGCGTGCTCACGCTCATCTCCGACAACGCCCACGACGGCTACAGGAAGATTGCAATCAGGCACACCACAAGCGATCTCGATGCCCCCATCTCCTATGAGCAAGGGCGGGGAGCATCGCCGGGAAGCGAGGGCCCGTTCAAGCGGGGTGCTTATGCCTGGTTCCATCCCGGCGCGTTCGGTTCCGTGGGCGTGATCAGCCTCGACGACAACCTGGCCCACCGTTACGGAAACAGGTTCCTCAGGGTCGGGTACGACATGCGAGGGAAAACGGTCAAGGCTGGAGAGGAATTCGTCTATCGCCTGCTGGTGTTTGCTAGCGGTTTCGATGAACCACCCGACACGAGCCTGCCCGGCGCGTTGCGGGACCAGTTGGGGATCAACCGGGAGAATGCCGCTGGCTACACACTGCGTACCGAGCATGGCAATGTCATCGGCCAGGAGTATGTATTGCGGATTGATGGAAAAGGACAGGGCTTTGCCGGCGAAATCATCCTCGCGGCCGACTTGCCCGTCTCCTTGCCCGTGGTCGTCGAGAACCTTAATAACAAGTGGACCAGTCTGTTGTATGATCGAGAGAAACACCGACTGCGCCCGCTGGGGATGCACGACAATATGGCTTACTGCCATCGCGCGCCGGCCGAGCGCGGCGGGAAGATATTCATCGGCCATCCCTTGACGCTGGACAAACCGGACTTGTGGTTGACGGTGGTTCAAACAGGGGATCGCGAACTCACAGTGCAGGTCCACAACCCGACGAACAAACCTGTAGCCGCCCGCTTGGCACGGTCACCCTATTTCGATTTCGTTGCTTGCGGCGATTTCGATCTGAATGTTCCCGCGGGTCAAACCGTAGAGTATTGCCTAACCACTGACGCCATCACGGAATCATCAAAAGCGGAGACGCAAAGCGATGAATAACTGCGGCCCGACGAGCAACGTGGACCATCCCGACTAAGGCAGCCACACCGCCATTCGTCTTCCGCCGAGAGCGTGGCGAGGTCAGTTGATTCGACGGTTTCAAGCTCTCTGATCGCCGTTGTGTTTGGCTTCAGCCAGACCGAAGGCCGTGTGGTCTAAAAAGTCCGCTGACACGTAAGTCACGATCGTCTTGTGTCTTACTGCTGGATGCAGATCACGGTTTCAGCCGACGTCGAGCATTGACGGGCGGCCGATCGCGGCGCATGGTTGTGCCTTTCACCTCATCTTCGGGCCAATCATGGATTTCATCCTGCAGCCGTGGCAGCTGTACTTCGTGATTCTTGCCGGCTGGATGAACCGCCAGCAGCAGGAAGTCATCGAGTACCTGCGAACTGAGAACCAGGTGTATAAAGAGAAATTCGGCAAGAAGCGCATCCTGCTGGACGACGACCAGCGACGTCGGCTGGGAGTCAAAGGCCACATTCTCGGGCGTAAGCGATTGGAAAAAGTCGGCACGCTGTTCACACCCGACACAATTCTGCGCTGGCATCGGATGCTCGTGGCAAAGAAGTGGGACTACAGCGACCGACGCAAGAAGACTGCCGGGCGGCCGCCTCTGACGGACGAAATCCGGCAACTGGTCTTACGCATGGCACGAGAGAATCCCAGCTGGGGCTACGATCGAATCGCCGGGGCCATGCAGAATCTCGGTCACGACATCTCGGATCAGTCCGTGGGTAACATCCTAAAGGCACACGGCATCGAGCCAGCGCCAGACCGAAAACGACAGACCACGTGGAAGACGTTCCTCAAATCACATTGGGACGTCCTTGCCGCGATTGACTTTACGACCGTCGAAGTGTGGACGAAAAGTGGCCTTGTGACTTACTACCTGCTCTTCGTGATGGACCTGAAAACCCGACGCGTTCACTTCGTCGGTTGCATGGTGAACCCGCACGAGGCGTGGATGAAGCAGAGCGCCCGTGAACTGACAAGCTGTGACGACGGCTTCCTTGTCGGCAAACGCCTGATTATGGATCGTGACACGAAGTTCTGTAAATCGTTCCGCTCGATCCTGCGTCAGTCCGGTATGGAGCCCGTCATCCTGCCGCCGAAAAGTCCGAATCTGAATTCACAGCTCGAGAGGTATTTCGGTTCTCTGAAACCCGAATGCTTGAGCCGCATGATTTTCTTCGGTGAGGCTTCGCTGAGTGCGGTCGTTCGTGAATACGTTGAGCACTATCACCGAGAGCGAAATCATCAGGGACTGGGCAACAGTCTCATTGATCCGCGTGAGGACGTCGGTCAGCCTGACAGTGATGTGGAGTGCCACGAACGACTCGGCGGTCTGCTGCGGTACTACCATCACTCGGCGGCGTAGCCATTCGCATCCGGACTCAAGTTCATTGCATCACTGAACGCTGACCTTCCGCGCGGAGGCGATGGTTGTTTTGCCGCGTTATCACATTGGCCGCTCTGATGCGTCCCGCTGGCCGGAACTTCAGCTCGAAAGCGTGCTCATAACTGCGAGAACAAAAGACTTGCGGACCGTTCCAGTTTTTTGCCCTCACGGGGGTTTTGAGACGATGCCGCGGGGCTCGAGGCAAGCGCAAAAGAAAATCCGGGTCACTGAAAAGCGACCTCGGGGGGTTATGAGTGGTGTGCAGCCAACCCTCTTCGAAATTCAAACAGAGGCATTTCGAGGACGGAAGATCCAGAGCGGTCCGGAAAGTGATGTTCCGATTCGGAGTAGCGAACCGGACGATTCCGAAATCTGACCGTCAGATTATGAGTACAGCACCATCGAATGTCGTAACCGACTCGGTGGCATGCTGAAATACTACCACCGACGAGCTGATGAACGCGATGGGAACGTCACGTTTCCTTCGACAAAAGTGTGTCCCTGTATCGGCACCGCAACGTTTTCGGTCCGTTCGACAGCTCTCGTCACCACTCGGCCGAAATCGCGGTCGCTTTCTTTCGTTAACGCCTGATTGTTAAAGAGCTTCCTGGTCGGCAGCGTTTTTTGGCCCTACGGGTAAGGGCCAGATTCTGAATACATACCTGGCATGTTCAACTACATCCGAGCCAACAGTTCTCTCTTTTTTTCCGCAAATTCTTCGTCGGTGAGCAAACCGCTGTCGTGTAGCTCCGAAATCGCCTTGATCTTCTCGGGTATGTTTTCTTCAAACGTCCTGGTCTCGTTCTTCTCGCCGGATGTTTCTTCTTCCGGACGCGATTGCGCTTTCGTTCCAACTCGCTGGTCGATGAATTCGACAATGGCTGCCAACCGCTTGTTTTGTACCGCCTTGGTTGCGCCCATTCCGCCCATTGCAAGAAACCCCAGACCAAACGTCATCGCACCAAGGACTCCAGCAGCAGCGACATTGACAACGCCGAGTTCGGCCGCATTAATCACCTCGGTGGTAAGCGTCAAGTCATTAGCTGTAATCGTGACAATAAACAGGCTGTTTCTTACAACGAAAGTATCACCATCACGAAAGATATCTATATTCGAGGCGCTCCATGACTGACTCGTAAAGAAGCTGTGCACTTCCAGCGTGAGCCACTCTGGGTCAATTGCTATGTCGCTATAATGCCGGCGGCGGATCTTCGGACTCTTCCTCATCTCAGCAAGATTCTTCCTAAATTCCTCAGTCTGTTCTGTGCTCACTGCCACAATTTCCGGCGCTCCAAACTTAGTCCGGTGGGAAGATGAATCACACTCCTCATCTTCCGCGGAGACTGTTGCAAACTGCGGATGTTTGTGGTTTGCACACACTTTTCCCTCAGCGGCATTTGCTCTCGCAATGTCAGACAGCCTCTTTGTCACAATTGCAATGCGATCCTGATTGGCATCACTAGGGATGGCAACTTCGTCGGAACCACTGTCAGAAATGAAACAAACCAAGCATCCACCGTCGTCAGTCGAACGGCATTCCACGTCTGAACAGTAGGTGAGCTGCTGTCGAGTGCAATGGCGTTTTCCATTCAAATCTTCTGCAATAAACACGACTTGTTTGTCTGTGACGAGAATGAACACCGTCGGTGAATCCGCAAGATCAGCATCCGGTGGAATCCCTAGCTCGGTGGGCTGCCAGAGTAATATCTCTTCGTCGTCTGCAATGGAAAGATCAGGTCGAAATTGATCCAGTCGGTGGGTCTCAACAACGGAAACGTAAACGCCCGACCGGATCTCTGATCTTGCGAACGCAATATTGTCGAGAAGGTCTGCCGTTCCTTCACAGCGTACGTCTTCCTCCTCGTTGGCCTCAATCAGGCGGCGACCGATGTCGGTCTCAAGGCCCTTTAGCGGGAAACGCTCTTTCTGGATCTTCACATAAGTCGCTGCCCGCTTCGCCTTGGCTTTCATGGCAGCTACGAGACCCGACGCTGACGAATCATCGGATTGCATTTCTGCCTGAAGTTGCTCTATGACGTTCTCTACCTGCATGCGATCAGCAAACACCACGTGCTCAACGATTTCACCCGCCTGAAATGCCTCGAAAGCTGCCTTGCCAAGTTCATTATGAAGGTCAAAGGCAAAATATTCCTCGAGTCCGGGGCAGTCGGTTTGCGAGGTGTGATCCACGACGAGGGAAATCGCTGTATTGGCCGGCGTGGGATCCTCGCCAGAAGATTGCCTTTCCTCGGTTTTTTTGGGGAATCCTGTTCGATTTCCGGCTGCACGTCCCCGCCGGCACTTTGGAACAGGGTCCGCAGTTTTGGTAATTCTGACGCCTCAATCCAGTCTTCCAGTTCGTCATGCCAGACCATCGTGTCTGGCGTCACAACTCGATCTTCCACCAACTCTACGAGCGAAGAAAAAGTCACCGGCCCTGTTTCTTCGTCACCTGCGATGTAGTGCCACTCCTGTTCGCTGGGAGTTTCTACGGCAGGACCGCCGTGAGTGGCGTCAGTTGGTTCGGTGACAAGATGGTCTGCTGTCTCTCGGTTGAACAGCCATTTGATCTCAGATGCCTGGAGCCATTCACCGAGCTCGCCTTGTCGCACCAGCGTGACTGGGGTGAGCTTCCCCGTCTCAACACCCTTGCGCAACTTGTCAGGAGAATGCGGGCCGTAAACCCGATCACCAATCTGAACAAACCACTCGTGATTCATAGGAGTCGCCCTCCATTCGTTCGATGACCTGCTGCCAGGCTACCCCGTGAATGGCGCTACTTCTCAGATGATGACACCCGCCATCCAGCAAAGCCCCAAGTCTACATCACCTGCTGGTGACCCCGAAACGCTGCCGCGTGCATTGGCCACGACTGCGACGCCGTTCTGAGCGGCGACATCGTCACCGGTCAGTCTGTTCAGCTTGTTGAGCACCATCTGGACGATCCGGAGCACGCACACGAACGCGGGCTGCCGTTTGATGCTGCGTGGTACTTCCGCAGCCTGCTGGCACAGTTCGGGCTGACGCCGAAGTCAAAACGCGGGCTGGCTTCGAGTGAGGCGGGGGATCCGTTGCAAGAATCGCCTGCATTTAACGGTGGGCGGAGTTTTTTGACCCTACGCGATCTTTTTTGTTGAATCCAACAAACTTGAAGCCTTCTAGTTCGCTGTCGTACTCAATGTCCCAATCGACCGGGACCCACTCAACCGTGAGGCTGGCTTCTGATCCAGGCGAGCAGAAAGGACACGTGCGCGACTGTAATTTCTGTTCCTGTTCCAGGGTTGAGTACGACGTTTATAGAACGCCAGGTTCGGCGTGTCCCACTTTAGACCATCCTTCGATTCGGCGTAGGCGATGGCGTAAGTGTATTTGACCGGATCCTTGCTGTAGTACCAGAAATCCTGATAGAGCATCCGATACAATTTTGCGTCGTCATCCCACACAACGTTGACGTATCCACCGCGACCGGGAATGACCGGATTCGCGGGATGCTTGACAGGCTGATGGACTTTCCGCACCAGGAACTCTTCGCGTTTCTTTAAAGCCCAGCGATTATCGACGATATAGTCGTCAACGAAGAACTGCGTCCTATGGCCGATCTCGACAGGTTCCTTCGGAAGATCGGTATCAGCTTGCAGAGAAGAACAATCGACTGCCCACAGGCAGCAAAGAATTAGTATGCTGGTGCAAAGAGACCTTTTTTGCATGGTCATTACTTCCGCCCCTTGTTACTTGCGTTGCTTGCGATGTGCCAGTTCCGCTTCGACGACT
>CAYSJO010000078.1:0-7876 GCA_964431285.1 uncultured Planctomycetaceae bacterium | reverse complement strand
GGAGACGCTGGTGCGAGACTTTGGCCCCAAAGGCGTGCAGTTCTTTTACGTTTACAAGGCGCTTGCCCATCCCGAGCACAACGGATACGTGCAACCGTTCAATCTGGAAGAACGACTGCTGCATGTGAAGGAAGCTCAGCGAACGCTTGGATCACAGATTCCGTGGATCTGCGACAGCATGGAGAACGAAGTCAAACACGCGCTGGGTGACGCCCCGAATTCCGAGTTTCTGATTGATCCTGATGGACGCGTCCTGCGACGCGTGGCTTGGAGTAGTCCGAGCAAGCTCCGAACACTCCTGGGCAAGCTGGTTGGCCCCGCCGAAAACCCGACATCCGTCGCCGACCTGAACCTGAAAGTCCAGCCGCCACCCAAAGTTGCCGCACGAGGCGTCGTTCCGCGTCTGGCCCGGCCATCCGGACTGCAGCCGTTGATCATTGAACCGCAAGTCGAGGAAGGGGCCAGACCGTTCTACGCCAAATTGCGGGCCGAAGCGGATTCAGGGCTGCTGCGGTCCGGCAGCGGAACGTTGTATGTCGGCTTCCACATGGACCCAATCTATCACGTGCACTGGAACAACCTGACGAAACCAGTCCGTGTGGAATTCGAGGGTCTGCCAGCCGATGGCGAAGCCGGGCCACGCATCGATCCGGCTGTCTGGACCGGCCCCGATCCGGAAGAGCCAGCCGATATCGATCCTCGAGAGTTCCTGGCCAAAGTCAACGTTCCCGACAGTGTCAGAACACTAAGCTTGAAGGTGTCGTACTTCGCGTGCAACGACGAGGCTGGCTGGTGTGTCCCGTTGACGCAGCGTTACACGATCCGCCTGCAAACCGACCGAGACGGCGGACGCGCTCGCAGCGGAGGCGGCAGGAGACCCCGACGCTAAATCACCTGGCAGGAGCCTTCCCGGTCTCGGACAAAACACCCTCCCGTTGGGCGAATGCGATCTCTGTCGCGACCATCAGTGCCATAGCGCCACCGCGGTCGTCGCGACCGAGAATCGCCGTCCGGTCCAGGTAGTCACGAAAGCTCTTCTGCTTACCGGTTCCCGTGCAGACATCGACCAGGTTCCCATTCGGACCGATGCGGCACTTGATCGATTCCCAGGCACGCTCAATGGCCGGCTTGCACTTTTTTGCATCCAGCCATCCCCGACGCAATCCACGTGTCAGAGCAAACGTTGTCATGCATGTCACCGTAAATTCCCGGTAGCTTTCCGGATGATCAACAACCTGATGCCACATGCCCATCTCATCCTGGTGCTTGAGCATTGCTGCCATGTGATCTCGATACATTCTCAGCATTTCGTCGCGATGCGGGCTGTCGGCAGGCAGGTCGCTGAGACACAACGCCAGTCCCAAAGCAGGAAACCCGTTGCCGCGACCCCACGCTGTTCCTGCGGGGTCGAGTGGTGAATGCTGATGCAGTCCATCCTTCCGCAGGTTGAGCTTCGACATGAATCGCAGATGCCGCATCGCCATATCGAAATACTTCGACTCGCCAGTCAGGCGTCCTGTCTGCACCAGGATCGGTCCGCCCATGAACATGGCATCGCTCATCTCGACGTGATGCGGCATGGCCTCACGCATCGCCCCCGATTCATCAAACCCCAGGTCGGCAACAGCTTGAGCCAACTCGATGTAACGAGGCTTCTTCGTGTGAGTTGCCAGCTCACCAAACACCAGGTGTCCAGACATCGTGCTTCCACCAGTCCGTTTGCCCATGGTCGGTTTCGTGTCATCGAAGTAGGGTTGGACAATTCGCTCGACGTCGGCGAGGTGACTGTCATCCCGCGTCAAGTCACCCAGACGCAGCCGACCGATCAGAGTCAGCGCCGGGATATAGGCCACCGAGTTCAGGTGGTTCCCGTAGACTTGACTAAGTTCTTCGGCGACCTTCACTGGTGTTCGCGCTTTGCGGCGGAGCAATTCCCCCCGCATCGGTAGCTCTGGTCTCGGAACGCAATCACGCCCCAATTCCGGTCGCTTGTCGAAGAACTGCTCGGGGGTCGTGCCGACTACCTCGACGACTCTGTAGAGAATCTCCAGTCCTGCCGGCTTTTCTGTAAGTGCGAGGAATAGACGTCCATTCTTGTCGGCGGGCAGAAGCCGTCCACCGCTGTAATTGAGATTAGCTTCCCGGATCGCGTTCGGGCCCCCCTTGCGAACGAGTCCCATGCGCGTGATGGGTCGAGTGCCAGGTCGCATCACAAGCACAGCGTCTGGCCCAAGCATTCCGATCCAGCGCCACAGATAATGCGACTCGGGATTCTTCGGATCACTGTATGCTGTTCCGGTCGGCGGGAACCCTTCATCCGGGATTCCTCCCGCTGAGTTTTTCGTGCCCAGTCCCAAAACTGCACCATCGGGGTTGGCGACCGGAATCATGGCGAGATCAACACACTTACGAACGTCCGAATAGCGTTCCTCGGTGTGAAACACCTTCCAGAAGTTCAAGGCGGACTGAATCGTGTCAGCCGAACTCTCAAACCCGGCAATGATCAGTACTCGTTGCTTAGTGGTTGTCAGGTTGAGCATGCTTTTCGTCACCAGCGCCGGAATCGGGCGATTCTCGCGCGTCACGCCACAGGCCGTCACAATCGTGACGGGAGTAGCCGCGGCCTTGATCCACTCCGGATATTCTGCAGACTCGGATTCGGCCAGAGCCGACGTCGCGCACATCCAGACAGCCACACACAGCAGTAGTCGATGAGGAACCATTCGAGACCCTCCGGTTTGAGCACAGCGAATTCCGTTGCGGGAATCCTGGGAGTTTGCGAAGGACGAGGGAAGCCACCGCCTGATTCGTCCGTCCGTGCCTCGGTTGGATTCGCGGAAGTCTCGCGGCATACTCGGCATCAGTAACCATTGATGTATGAGTCGCAAGGGCCTGACATGTCATCGATTTCGGAAAGTATTGGGCGACTGGTCGCCACTGCCCGCAAGCTCCGGCAGGCGGCCGATGAACTGGGCAATGTGGATCTGAAGTCGCAGATCATCGACGAAATCAGCACGTTGCAGGAGATTCGTGAAGAACTCTCACTGGAGGGCGGTTCTCACGACCTGTCCAGCGCAGAACTCGCCGCAGTGGTTAAGACCGCCGCTTCCGCAAACGCCGAGGAACCCGCGTCGGAAAAGGTGTCGGCTGAGTCCGGCCAACTGATAGAGAAGGAAGAGAAGTATGCAGTGATCGCACCTTCGGGCGACGGTGAGACATATGGGATCGGCGCGGGCTCGGAGGAAGAGGCCGAAGACGCGGGTGATTCCTCGAAGGATGACCAGACAACAGACGCCGAAGAAGACGAAGTAGAAACCGTCGGTATTGCTTCTTCCAGGGATGAGAAGACCGAGAGCGAAGACAGGAAATCAAAAGGGGACTCTGAACCGGACAGGAAAACGAAGAAGGCGAAACCGAAACTGACTCCTGAACAGCGGGCAATGGCTGAGATGCGCATCGCGGATCTTGAGCCACTGGAACGCGACGCGCAGCGACGGTTGGATATTGTGCTGACTCCCCAACAGAAGGAGATCAAGGTGCAGGCAACGAAAGCGGGGCGCGAGGCCGGCAAGTCGAGTCGCGATCTGCAGCTTTACGTGCACAAATCCATGAAGACCACATCCGAGCAACGCCACCAGATTTCTGCCGCTCGAAAAGACCTGCAGCGCATTCGCGAAGCAATCGATAAAGAGCGAGACGTTCTGGATGCCGACGGAGACGAAGGTGAGGCTTGAGTTGGTTGCTGAGCCGGCGGTTCATTGCGTTGGCATGACAGGTCAGACGGTCCTGCTAGTTTGGATTCAACGACTGTACGGTTAACATGCCGCATCCTTTCAAACCTCGTGCTTCGCACATGACATAGATCAGCTCACCTTGTCGCAACTCCTGCGACTCTCTCTCAGCTCACGCAGTTCGGTCGACAGTCGCAATGGAAACTTCGCCACGCTCCGTCAACGTCTCTCGCGTTGCCAAAGAACTGTCTTTGCGCGAAGGCCAGGTCAACAGCGTCATCGCCCTGCTGGATGACGACAACACCGTTCCCTTCATCACCCGGTATCGCAAGGAACAGACAGGCAACCTGGACGAGGAACAGATTCGACGAATCCAGAAGCGTGTCCAGAGTATGCGGCAGCTTGCTGAGAAAGCTGAAACCGTTCTGCGGCTGATTGAGTCACAGGACAAGCTCACGCCCGAGTTGCGGCAGCAGATTGAAGATGCGGAAATGCTGAAGCGAATTGACGACCTGTATCTACCTTTTCGCCGCAAGCGTCAGTCACGCGCCGGTGCCGCTCGCGAACGCGGTCTCGAACCACTCGCCGATCTGATCTGGAACCGCGAAAGTGAACCGACCGACCTTGGTGCGGCTGCAGCATCATTCGTCGATGCGGAGAAGGAAGTAGCAGACGCGGATGTGGCGCTGCAGGGTGCCGCCGACATCCTGGCCGAACGAATCAGCGAAGACGTGACTGTGCGGGATCTCTCCCGCAAAATCGCATGGCGCACGGGAAAACTCAGCGTCAATGCGGCCAAGGCGAAAAAGGAAGTCAGTGCGGAGTTTCGGAACTACTTCGATTACTCGGAGCCCGTCTGGAAGATTCCACCACACCGATGCCTCGCGCTGAATCGCGGCGAGAAAGAAGGGGCGCTGCGGATTCGCTTTGAATGGCAACGTGACCTGGCAGCAAATCACTGTGGAGAACACTGGGACCTGGCGACGCATCCCCGCGAGCAGTTTGTCCGCAACTGCGTGCGTGACGCGCTGGATCGGCTGGTCCATCCCAGCATTGATCGGGAAGTCCGCCGTGAACTGACTGAACAGGCAGAAGAACAGGCCATCGCAGTGTTCGCAAAGAACCTTCGCAGTCTGTTGCTGCAACCCCCATTGCGTGACCAGCGTGTACTGGCCATTGATCCCGGCTTTCGAACCGGGTGCAAAATCGCGGTCCTGGACGAGTACGGTCACTGCCTCTTGCCGGATGTCGTGTATGTCACCGGCTCGGCCGAGAAACGTGCAGCAGCCATCGAAAAACTTGCCGGCCTGCTGAGGGAACACTCCTGCAACCTGATCGTGATCGGCAACGGAACAGCGTGTCGGGAAACGGAAGAGCTTGTCAGTCAACTGATCGCCGCGCATTTCCCCGAGTGTCGATACCTAATCGTGAACGAAGCCGGGGCAAGCGTTTACTCGGCCAGTGAAGTGGCGCGCGAGGAGTTTCCCGATTTCGACGCGACGGTCCGCGGCACGATTTCGATCGGGCGGCGACTACAGGACCCGCTCAGCGAACTCGTGAAAATTGACGCGCAGCATATCGGTGTCGGTATGTACCAGCACGACATGACGCCGCGTGTCCTGAAGGAGTCGCTCGACGGAGTGGTGGAGTCGTGCGTGAACTATGTGGGCGTGGACCTCAACACGGCGAGTGCCTCACTGCTGCGGTATGTCTCCGGATTGAACCAGCTCATAGCGCGAAGGGTCGTCGAGTGGCGTGATGAGAATGGACGTTTCACCAGCCGGTCTCAACTTCGCGACGTGCCCGGCATCGGAGACGCAACATTTACGCAGGCGGCCGGCTTCCTGAAGATCAGCGGCGGAGACGAACCGCTTGATGTCACATGGATTCACCCCGAGAGTTATACGGCGACCCTCAAACTCCTCGAACGATTGTCGATCTCTCCGGACGAGTTGATTGCTCCGAACGGACATCTCGAAGAGCTGCGGAAGAAGCTCGACGGACTGAATCTGAAAGAACTGGCAAACGAACTTGCCGTTGGACAACCCACACTGCGAGACATTGTGGACGCTCTTAAGCGTCCCGGGCGCGATCCTCGGACTGATTTGCCAGGTCCTGTGTTTCGTAAGGGAGTACTCAAGCTGGAGGACCTGGAGCCGGGAATGGAACTGACAGGTCCGATTCTGAACGTTGTCGACTTTGGCGCATTCGTCGACATCGGATTGAAGGACAGCGGCCTGGTACACGTCAGCCAGATGGCCAACCGCTTTGTAAGCAGCCCGCACGAAGTCGTGTCCGTCGGTGACATCGTGTTGGTCTGGGTTCAATCCGTGGATCTGGAACGGCGGCGTGTTGGCCTCACGATGTTGAAGCCCGGGACTAAAGGGCCCACCAAGAGGAAACGCAAGCGGCGCCGGAAGAGTCGGGCCACCGGACAGGCGACTGAAAAGCCGGCCGAGCAGCCAACTACACAGTCGGTCGAACCTGTGACGGAGCAAGTCACAGAGCCACCGGCCGGTGTGACGGAACATCCCGTTGAGCCAGTGAGCGAATCAGGGGTGGAGCAAGCCGGAGAGCAGGCAGCGGACCCGGTGGTTGAACAGCCTGCGGAACAGACAACCGAACAAGCGTGACGAGATATGGCACGTCAGTTTAGATTGTTCGTTGGAATCCCGATCTCGCGTAAAGTGCTGGAAACGGGCAGTGAGACATCGCAGGGCACGGCAAGTGTCAGCACTGTTTTGTCTGAGCTTCACTCATACGGTTGGCCGGTAAAGGCGGTTGCCATCGAGACTCTGCACGTGACGCTCAAGTTCATCGGAGAAGTTGATGCCGAATGTGTGCCGAGCATCACGCAAGTCGTTGAGCATGTGGCTGCGACCGAGATTCCGTTTGAGTTGCAGTTGGAAGGACTCGGCGCATTCCCGAATCGAGAACGTCCATCCGTCATCTGGGTTGGACTGAGGAACGCGGATTCGTGCTCGCGTATGGCGACAGCACTGGAATCGCAGCTTGTTGAATACGGAATACCGGCTGAGGAGCGACCATTCCGTCCGCACGTCACACTGGCAAGGATCAAAGGTCGACCCCCAGGTCAGTTGTTGGATCTGCTCGCCCGCGAACAGGCGACGTCATTCGGTTCCGAGAGAATTCAGACGCTTGACCTGATCAAGTCCGAACTGAAATCGAACGGGCCGAGATATACAACACTCGTTTCAGCAAGGCTCTCGGCCTCCTCGCGCTGATCTTCTCCCTTCAACTTCGAACGAGCCATCGAAATCATGACCGTTTGCCTGTTTGACATCGACGGAACTCTGCTCAGCAGCGGTGGCGCTGGACAGGCTGCGATGGAGCATGCGCTCGAACTCGTCTTCGGTATCACCGGACCGACCGAAGGCATCTCGTACGCTGGCCGAACCGATCGAGCGATAACGGCTGACATGCTTGGCTATCACAACGTCAAAGCAGGAGACGACGTTGTGTCGAGTTTTATGGAGGCCTACCTAGCTCGGTTGCCACATGAACTTGAACAGCGACCAGGCCTCATACTTCCTGGTGTCGCTGAGCTACTCGCTCAACTCAATGGGCACCCCGACGTGACTCTCGCATTACTGACGGGCAATTTTCGGCGGGGTGCCGAACTGAAGCTGACGCATTACGGGCTCCTGGATTATTTCCAGTTCGGAGGATTCGGGGACCATCATCGTGAGCGTGATGACGTCGCGCGGCAGGCGGCTGACAAGGTGCGTTCCTCACTTGGACCTGACTCGGCTGATGAACTGTGGGTGATTGGCGACACTCCATCCGACGTGCAATGCGGCCGGGCCATTGGAGCCGTAACTGTGGCTGTCGCGACAGGGCTCTTCTCTGCTGACGAACTGGAGGCTGCGACCCCCGACCACCTGTTTGAGGATTTCTCTGACGTCGCCCGCGTTTTGCAGGTTCTGGTTGGTTCGGTTGATGACTGAAGTCGCATTGGCATCGGTCGCCAAAGCATGTCTCTGCTCAGAACATTTTCAGAGTTGGTCTTCAGTAGAACCATCCGACTCGAAAACCCCTCTCCCTGACCCTCTCCCCCGCGGGGAGAGGGAGCCAGTCAGACGAGTTCACTCTCCCCGCTGGGGAGAGGGGAGTAACTGGGACTC
>CAYSJO010000077.1:0-16171 GCA_964431285.1 uncultured Planctomycetaceae bacterium | reverse complement strand
GTCGACGAGCAGACCTGGACGCTCTGGGCATCCCCCGACGGACTCCGCTGGAAACAGGCCAGTCGCGGCGGCATCCGATATCCCGGCGGGATGCCGGCTTCATTCTCGCCGCAATCGCTGTTTCATGATCCGGACGAACCTGACCCAGCCAGAAAGTACAAGGCCTACGGTTTCATCGGCCTCAACAACGACCGGCGGGGCGCCGGTTACGGCTACAGCGCAGATGCGATCGAGTGGACGGCCGATCCTCGTAATCCGGTGTTCGACGCGTGGGCCCGAGCGACTCCCGTGGTGAGAAACGGAAAGGTTGAGCAGATCCACGATGCCGTCGTCTGGAAGTACCACCAATACTACCTAGCTCTCTACCAATACCAGCGCAGCGGTGAAGAGATGACGATCGAGCTGGCCATGAGCCGCGACGGTGAAAACTTCGTCTACATCCAGCCTGGGTCCGAGGTCGTGCGACGAGGCGAAGCCGGCGAATGGGACTGCGACTCGATCGCGCCGTCCGTCCCACTCATGGACAAGGACGAGATCAAGGTCTACTACTCCGGCTACCGGTTCAGCCAGACGAAACGGATTGAAGGAGAACACTCCACTGGCCTGGCAACCCTGCGTCTCGACGGCTTCACGCACCTCACCCTGGAAGCCGGCCGCGATGGTGGAAGCGTGACAACAATCCCCGTCGGCCGCGGAAACGCCCCCGAACTGTCCGTCAACGCGTTGTGTGCCGACGGAAGCCTGATCGAGGTCGAGTTAATCGATCCCGAGTCCGGCCAGACGCTGCCGGGATTCTCTCGCAACGAATGCACTCCCCTGACAACCGACTCTCTGGCTCATCGGGTCGCCTGGGGGACTCGCAGCCTTACTGATGTCGGGATCGCTAAATTTCAGATTCGCTTTCATCTCTCAGCAGGAGACGCATCGCCAATGCTGTACTCGTTCGACTTTCGCTCAGCGGCGGATCAGTAAGGAGCGTCCTTGAAATAACTGGCGCACCAGTAGCCGGACTCGTGAGAGTTCGAGAGATTCAGAAGTCTCACGACTTCTGGTACACGAAATACAAGTCAAACAACTCCAGAGAGCAGCGCTATGAAGTCACTGTATTTCCTCGTCGGCATTCTTGCGTTGTGCACGCAACCTCTTTCGGCCGCTGACAAGGGCGGCGCGCAAACGACTAATGTTGCCAGCGTCGCAATGCATAGCGAAATGGGAAGACCGGCTGCCAACCTGAACCGCATCGAGCACTGGTGTGACAAGGCACACGATGCCGGCGCTCGATTCGCAGTCTTTCCAGAGGAGTGCATTACCGGCTCGCTGAATAAGTCGGATATCCCACTTGATGAAGCCCGACGAATTGTTGATGAGGCCGCAAAGCTGGCCCTGCCGCGACTCGAAGCCATCGCCAGACGCTACGACATGACGATGGTGGTGGGCACGATCGAACGGGAAGGTGAGAAGTTCAGGAACAGTGCACTTG
Source organism: uncultured Planctomycetaceae bacterium (assembly GCA_964431285.1). Lineage (GTDB taxonomy): Bacteria > Planctomycetota > Planctomycetia > Planctomycetales > Planctomycetaceae > CAUZFZ01. The sequence continues at coordinate 14,691 of CAYSJO010000077.1, read as the reverse complement.
TGGTTGCGCCGGAAGGGCACATCACGACTTTCCACAAGCTCTGGCTGCCGAATGCGACCGAGGAGAAGTACTTCATTGCCGGGACCTCACTGCCGGTTGTGGAATCGCAGGGCTGGAAGCTGAGCGTTGGCATCTGCGCCGATCTCAATCACTCCAGCTATTTTCACACAGCTGCCGCTCACGGGGCCGAGCTGTTTCTGCTGCCGGTGGGTGGAAGTGGCGGCGGTGATCGTGTCAGTGAGGACGGCAATCAGACAAAGCAGGCGAAATACCACAAGTCGCTGCATGAAAAGCTGATGCGAAAGCATGCAATCGAAACGGGCATGTACGTCTTCTATGCCAATCAGGCGGGACACAGCGGGAACGCGTGGTTCCCCGGCCTTTCGCTGGTTGTCGACCCGGCAGGACAGCTCGTCGACGAACACTTTCCGACTGAAGGAATGACCGTCACCAGAGTTTCGAAGGCAGCCATCCTCACGAGAAAAAGCGTTCGCGATGCCGTGCGCGAGCAAAAGTGTCTCAACTCGTCGGGGAAGGAGGTGACGGTGCGAATCGTTCATTCATCCGACACGACGCGATAGCGAGTAGAACGACAATGAACCCGGTCAGGGAGTCTCTGCTGTTGCTCAAGCCTCCACCCGATGCTGTCAAAAAACGATGAAGATCCACTGCACAGGAATTGTGCAGCTACTCATCGATTGTAATTCTGCGGAACGTGTCGCAGTTGTCGTTTGAACGGTACAAACCGTCTTCGCCGACGAGCCACCAGTTATTGCCGGTTGAGGCGTCCGTCGGGTCTGCGGGCACGATTTTCAACACGCGCTCTGGGAACTCACCTTTCGCCTGCGTCCATGACCAGACGTCGCCGCCGAGGTCGCTTCGCGAAAGGCGGGCAGGCGTCACCGGGTCAATCGCCTGGACGAACTTGCGGGTGCAGAACTGTTGTCCGGCAACGCTTCCGCCGATCGCAGTGAATGGGCGCATCGACTCCAGTGGCAACGATGTCGCGCACAGGCAGTTGTCCATGCCGAACGAGAACGTGTGGATCAAGCCGTGTGTCGTTCCATAAAGCTGCACGCCCTGGTTGCAGCGTAACGATAGCGTGTTCAAGTAACCCAACTCGGCTCGCTCGACGTGTGTCTCAAAAGACTTGCCATCGTCGAATGACACAAAGTCGAAAGCGTTTTGTTGCGTTGCCTTGAACGAAGATTGACCGCGTCCCAAAAGACCGACGAATCGATCAGGACAGGTCACCGCGTGTATTACTGTGTCGCCGAATTGATTGCGGAAGTACGGGTTGATATCGATCGCCGTAAATCGATGTCCTGCGTCGATGACTTGTGTCCAGGTATCACCACCGTCGTCGCTGCGGAATAGTCCCCTGGTTTCGCCTGCTGCGAAAACCATCCTGGGTTTACTCGGCACAAACGCGACGACTTCACCGCACACGGCGGTTGGGCCGGCTCCGTCAAAGTCGCAATCTACTGGCAGCTTTTGCCAACTCTGCCCGCCGTCGCTGGTGCGATAAATACCGTCACTCGTTGCCCGCATCATCACTTGAGGGTTGGTTGAATGAATCGCGATGCTGCGTACCGAGTTCGCTTTGCCCGTCAGTGAACCATTCGACCGCTTCCAGGTCTTCCCGCCATCGATCGACTTCACCAGGCCGCAAGCTGGCGTCCGAACGACAACGATCTTCGGATTCGACGGAGCGGCAACCACGCCCGTGATGCCGACCGATTGGAGTCCCGTCGCGGGAGTCGACTCAATCACAAAGTCGTGGGGCACGCCTTTCGTTAGCGTGACGTTTGAAATCGACGCGCGAAAATACATTTGGGCGTCTTGAGGCAAAGCACGAAAGACCACGCCCGCGCCGACGCTGGGGGGAATGCGTTTGTAATGCACACTGCCGAACCGCCAACGTTCCCCGTCCGCTGACGTCCATGCACTCCATGACTTTCCCTGACGAACAACTCGCAGCCACGAATGCCCGTCCGGCAGCCGTTGATAGCTCTGCCGAGTCCCGGCGCCGTCGCCATGGTCGGGCGTGGTGCGAATGCCGTTCCTGGCGACTTGCATGACGCCGAATTCATGCCCCCAACGATAATTGTTCCGCTCGGGATGCTCGCGAACGGAAAGGCCGACCCACGAGCTGCCGTTGACTGGTTCGCCTTTCATTCCGGCGCAATGATCAACCTTGCAGGTCAATGTAAAGTCGCCTTCGACAGGGCGACTGATCACGTACTCACCCTCACCAACAAACGAGAACGCGTTCGGCGCGGTCTGCAGAATGTTGAAGCCGAGATTCTTTTCGCCCGCGATGCCCAGATCCCAGCCTGACGGTCGTTTGCTGGCGACCGTGATGGGAGTGAATTCGGTGTCGAACGTATGGTTGTCGTCGTAAAAGACGCGCGCCCAAACGCGATGCTTGCCGCCGGGCAGCACCCCCGAGTACGTCAGTCGAGCGGCCTTCGCCGAACTGATCTGCATCTTGTCAAAGTAGAACTCGATCCTTTCGATCCCGCGGCCGTTCGGCTCGACGATCACTTCCGCGTCAACACGGCCAGATTCCGAAGTCGCAACCTTCATTTGAGCCGCAGGCAAAGCATCGCCTTGGCGATGAAAGAAAGCGGACGCGGGAATCGCCTGACGCTCAATTCCCGGACCTTCCCATTCCAGCAGGAAGAACGGTTTGTCTCGGTCGACAAAATAGTCGATCGCAATCGGGTGATCGCCCGCGGCAAGATGCACTCCCGCCGACTTCTCCTCCGGCCCGTGAAGCCCGTCCCAGACCAAAGCGTCTCGCTTGTCGATTCGAATTCGATAGCCGTCCGCCCCTTTCATATACAACAGATAAAAGCCTGTCTTTAGAACACGCAGCAGTCCACGAAAGCGGAACGCGTAACCTTCGCGACGCTTTCCTCGCAGCTCGATGTCCAGGCCGCGACAGATGCCTTGCTGGGTCAGTTTGCCCGTTTCGACTTCGTCCAGCGAAAGCCAGAGATGTCGCTCGTTCTGGCTGTGAGCGGCTTTCGATGGTGGATAAGTCACGTTGACATGACGGTCTTTCTCTTTCACCCACAACTCATACCGTAGGCCGGACCGAGGAGCGGAGCGACGATGTTCCGGCGGTGAGTTTCCATTGCCGGAGCTGCGCTTCGCTTGATCCGGCCTGCCTGGTGGCAAGGCCGTTTCAGCCGGGATAACAATTGGCTTAATCGGCTGGTCAAAGATATCGACAAGTGAGAATCGCACGGTCGGATTCTCGGCGGCTGCATCGACAATCACGTTGCGTGTAATCGGCATTCGCTGCGAGCGAACGGCAATCGGCTCGCCCTGACACTTTGGATTGTCGAAGACCTCGATCTTGTACGACCACTGAGGCGATGCGGAATCGGGAACTTGCCACGACACCCAGACCTGCTGGCCGTTCGATCTGGCCTGCAGGTTAGTCACTATTGGAGAATCGAGTTTTGGCAAGTCAGGCTGATTGGTCGTAAAGAAATGCTTCTTGCCGTACTCCAGCGGTTCGCCGTTGAGCAGTTGCGGGACAAGCTTTCGATTCTGGCTGACTTCCATTGCCAGCACGGTGTCGTCTTCAAGCTTGTTCACGATCCAATGATCATCGACGGCTCGGCCTTTGGGATGCACTTCAATGTGGATTTCGTTCGATTGGTGCCACTCGCCGTCCTTGCGGTAGTAGCCGAATCGTCGATGAATCGACCTTGCGGAGCGGCCGCTGTGACCAAAGTCTTCCAGGAAGCCCGCATTGCCCGTGAAGCCCGTTGCGTGAATCGGCAAACGCATGACTCCATACAAATACCAGCGATCGGCTTCGACGTCCTTGACCCAGCGACCGACATACGTGGTCTTCGGATTCGTCTCTCCTGCCAGACTCCATATTCGCATCAACATGGTGTACCAGCAGTTTTTCTGGATGACCGGCCATGTTCCGAATAACGCTCCACTCGCGCCTTCGCCAATGTACTGATAAGCGAAAGTGTGCTCGGAAGCCGTGACAACGCGGACCGGTTCGCCCTCGGCATTGCTGCCCCAGAACGACCACACCGATCCGGGTCGAAACGAGGCCTGTACCTCGGCGTCATGATTCGGCCGATGGTCGTTGCCGATCGTCTCCACCGATCCGGCGAATCCGCCATAAGCACTCACTCCGCCTGGCACGGTTGAGATGTTGAAATTCGCGCTGTACGTCGACTCAGCCCACCAAGGCCAGCGGATATCCATCATGATCACATCCGCGCCGGAATCGACGTTTTCGCCATACCACTGAGCGTCGACTCGACCAGCAACAGCCGAGAACGCGATCATCGCGACAAACAAATGGCGAATCGGAGATTTCATGGACATGCTCGTATATGAAGGCTCACGCTCACTGGTTTCGACGTTTCGAATTCAGATGTAGTGGAAGTCGTGAGACTTCCCCGCTGAATTCTCACGAATCCAGCTACTTCCATCGCTCGGTCATGCGACGTCAGTGCCTGCACTGTGTTGGACACGTCCGTCGATTCGATCGTGGTCATGCGCGACAGAGTTCGTGGCCAGGGTCGCATCCCGGTTGTGTCTTGCCCGCCGGAGCACTGCCAACCCGTTTGCCCGTGCGTTCTGATAATTGATGGCAGTGTCATGCGCTACATTCCGTGCTCCTGATCCTCAACAGACTCCAAGACCATTATGATCCATCCTCAAATTCCGAGGAAGCCGGTCACCGGCCTGGCCTTCTGAGCTGTGCCCATCGATCCAAATCCAGGCCAATGACGCGTGGCCGGCGAGAGCTCGGCAACGAGATTAAGTGGAATTCTGCTGCGTCTGCTTCTATGGATGACGGCGTTTACATCAGAGTGACAACCTGGGAATACGGAATGGGAGGCCCACCATGCGAACGTGTCTGTTTCTGACCGCCTTGACTGCGATCGTCCTGATTCCGTCATCATCACGAGCTGGTTTCCAGGCAGGGGCTGCTGTCATTGACGTGACGCCGATCAAGTTGCCGGCTGAAGTCAACGGGAATCTTGTTGGCCGGAAAGTGGGAACGATCAAGACGCGACTTCACGCCCGTGCGATCGTCCTGGATGATGGAAAGACTCGGCTGGCGATAGTCGTTGTCGATTCCTGCGCGATGCCCCAGAACCTGCTCGACGAAGTCAAACTGCTGGTGGCAAAGAAAACGCAGATCAAACCCGATCGGATGCTGATTTCGGCCACGCATTGTCATTCGGCGCCGTCGGTCATGGGTACACCCGGCGTTGACGCTGACGAAGCCTACATTCCGCTCCTGCGTACAAAGATTGTCGAAGCGATTGTTGCCGCCGAGGAGAACCTCGAACCGGCACAGGTGGGATTCGCTCGAACTCAGGCGGCCGAGTTCACCGCATTGCGTCGCTGGATTCGCCGGCCGGACCGCCTCGAGACCGACCCGTTCGGCAACCCGACCGTCCGGGCCTCGATGCACGCGGCCGGCAACTGGGACAATGTGATCGGCCCGTCCGGGCCGGAAGATCCGGAACTGGCCATGATCTCGATTCAGTCAACCAGCGGCCGGCCGCTCGCCGTGCTGGCGAACTTTTCGATGCACTACTTCTCCGGCGAAAAGGGCATCAGCGCGGATTACTTCGGACTGTTCTGTGAGGGATTGAAAGACCGGCTGCGTGAGAACCGCGGTGACGCTCCTCCGTTTGTCGGCGTGATGTCGCACGGCTGCAGCGGAGATATCTGGCGCCGCGATTACGCGTTACCACCAAAGGAGCGACCGGGCTGGGACATCAACGAATACGCCGAGCAGTTGCAGTATCGGGCGCTGTCCGCGCTGGAGAACGTGAAGTATCAGCCGGACATCGACCTCGCGATGACCGAAACGCGGATGCGATTGAACTACCGAGTGCCGAATCAGCAGCGGCTCGAGTGGGCTCAGAAGATCGTCGACGAAATGGGCGACCGTCTTCTCGAGAACCAGCGAGAGTTCTACGCCGTACAGCAACTGAAACTGCACGAGTGGCAGTCGACGGAAATCGTCGTTCAGGCTCTGCGGATCGGCGACATCGGCATCGCCACGACGCCGAACGAAACCTACGCACTGACAGGTCTCAAACTGAAACTGCAAAGCCCGCTCGAAAAGACGTTCATCATTGAACTGGCCAACGGGTCGCATGGCTACATCCCTCCGCCGGAGCAGCATCTGCTCGGCGGGTACAACACGTGGGAAGCCCGCAGTGCCGGACTGGAAGTCACCGCTGAGCCGAAGATCACCGAGGCCGCCCTGCGATCACTTGAACGGGTCAGCGGTCGTCGTCGGCGCGTCTATCAGCAGAGTCGCGGTCCGGCTGCTGAGACGATTGCGGCATTGAAACCGGCTGCGTGGTGGCGGCTCGATGAATGGAGCGGGCCGCATGCTGCTGATTCCGCCGGCGATCACGATGGAGTTTATGAACCGGCCGTCGCCTTCTTCCTCGATGGTCCAGACGGTTTTTGTAAAGGAAGCGAACCGAACCGTTCCGCACATTTCGCCGGTGGCCGGTTGCGAACGCGCCTGAAGGAAATCGGCGCCGATGCGTACTCAGTCTCGTTGTGGTTCTGGAACGGCATGCCAACAGACGGCCGGGACGTGACAGGCTGGATGTTCTCGCGGGGTGACAACTTCGGACTCGGTACTGGCAGTGATCACGTCGGACTTGGCGGTCAGTCCGGGTACACCGGTCAATTGATCTATCAGCACGGCGACGGAACGTCGCTCACTGCCGGACAAACTGAGATCAAACGCTGGACCTGGAATCACGTCGTCTTTGTGCGGGATGCAGATCGAGTGCGGATTTATCTGAACGGTGGCACAAGACCCGAGATCGATGCGCAGGTCTCTTCGACGCGGACGACGTTTCCGGACTTCTTCTTCGGCGGACGTTCAGACATCGAATCGAACTGGGAAGGCCGATTGGATGAGGTCGCCGTGTTTGCTCGCGCATTGAAAGCCGGCGAAATCATGCGACTTTCAAGGAAGTAGTTGGGAGACAGAAGTATTTCACAGGGCAGCTTCCGTTCTCTTCGATTTGCTGATTTCAAGGATCATTCATGTCTGAATTCACACTGATTGCTGCATTACTACTGGCCGCAGAGCCTCAGATATTTCACGCCCAGGGAGAGATGGCGGGGGAGGTCACGCCAACGAGTGTGATCCTGCAATCGCGTCTCACGCCCGCAGAGAAACTGACGGACGGTGACGTTCCCGGAATCGCTGGATTAGCCCGATTTGAGTTGTCCGAGCATGACGACTTTCGTTCGTCACGGAGTACGGACTGGCTGAACGCTGAGTCGGAGAACGATTTCATCATCAAGATCAAGGTAGACGGTCTCAAACCGGCAACCCGGTACTACTACCGACTGATTTATGGGGAGGATCGGGATGTCGCTCAGACGGGTGAGCCCTGTTCGTTCCGGACATTGCAGGGACGCGATGGCACGGACGAGGCCAGTTTCGTTGTCGTCACCGGCATGAACTACATGTCGTTCCACTACGGAAAAGTAAAAAACGGGAAGCGAACCGGAGTCGGTGCCTATCGGGGCGATGACAAACAACTCGGTTTTCCGGCACTCGCGACCATCGCAAAGATGAAACCCGACTTTTTCGTCGGGACGGGGGACAACGTTTACTACGACAGCCACGACGACCGGGAAGCCACCAAACTGAAGGACCTGCGACGAAAGTGGCACGAGCAGTTCGTGCAGCCAGGTTTTATTGATCTCTTTCGCCACGTCCCGACATACTGGGAAAAGGACGATCACGACCACCGCTACAACGACTGCGACTGCGCAGGCAATCGAGCACCGCTGAGTGATCTGGGCATCCGCACCTTCCGAGAACAGGTGCCGATCGTTGATCCGCTGGATCCCGAAGCGAAGACCTACCGGACTCATCGCGTCAACCGCCACCTGCAGATCTGGCTGGTGGAGGGTCGCGATTACCGCAGTCCCAATAAAATGCCGGACGGCCCCGACAAGACACTGTGGGGAGCCGAGCAGATTGCGTGGCTGAAGCGAACGCTGATCGAGAGTGACGCCACATGGAAGCTGCTCATTTCACCCACGCCAATGGTTGGCCCCGATGATGCCTACAAGATCGACAATCACACCAACCACAAGGGCTTCCGGCACGAAGGTAGAGCGTTCTTCGAATGGATCAAGGAGCAGAAGCTCGACCAGAAGGGCTTTCATGTGATCTGCGGTGACCGGCACTGGCAGTATCACTCAATCGATCCGACGGGAATCGAAGAGTTCTCCAGCGGTGCACTGGTTGATTCGAACTCACGCCTGGGCCGGGATCCCGGCGATCCGAAATCAACAGACCCGGACGCGAAGATCAAACAACTTCATTCTCAAACAAAAGCCTCGGGCGGATTCCTCAAGGTCTCCGTGGCAAAGGATGGCAGCATTCGCTTTGAGTTTTTCGATGAACACGGCGAGAGCCTCTATCACACAACGAAGTCCTCACCCGAGGCTTTGTCCGTGCTGCGGGAAGATGGCACTGGATTGCTCCGCAATCATCTGCTCCGACGAATCCGGGAACAATAGGCCGCGCGGCGGCGCGATGTGGAGCAGGCTCTTGCGTCGCCAGATTCACTCAGGAAGCGGCAGGCTGTACTCCAGAAACGTCTGCAAACGATCGTCGGCGAGCTCCCGGAAAAGTCACCGCTGAATGCGAGAACGACCGGCACACTCAAAGGTGACGGCTTCCGCGTCGAGAAGGTCGTCTTCCAAAGCCGCCCGCAACATTATGTGACAGCCAATCTCTACATTCCTGAAGACCGTGAGCGGCAAGGCGACCGTAGAACGGGCACTCCAACCCGTTTGATCGACGATGCGGAAGGTGGACGACGGGCAAGAGTGCCCGTCCTACGAAATGATGGTCCATTTCCTGGAGTCTTGATTGCCTGTGGCCACAGTGGGCTCGGCAAGGCGTATTCCTACTACCAGAAGGCCGCAATGCTGATCGCTCGCAACGGCATGATGGCATTGGTTTACGATTGCATTGGCCAGGGATAACGACTGTCGCATCTGCAGGGATCGAGCAATTCCGGATTGCAGCACAAACTGGATAATGTGAACTCCATCCTTGTCGGGCGTACCGCGGTGGGGTACCAGGCATGGGACGGCATTCGTGCGGCCGATTACCTGCTGAGCCGGCCGGAAGTGGATCGGAGCAAGCCGCTCGGCATGACTGGTAACTCCGGCGGCGGCGCTCAGACGATGTATCTCATGGCGCTCGATGATCGAATCGGCCCGGCTGCTCCGTCGTGTCATATCACGACGCTTGAACGAAACTTCGAGCTGGGAGGTGCGGGAGACGGTTGCCAGTCCCCGCCACTGACTGGTGCATTGGGCATCGATCATCCCGACTTCTTCGTGATGCGGGCGGCCCGACCGTCGATCATTCTCTCGGCTGAGCGAGACTACAAAGACATTGTGTTCACGCGGAAGACCTACACGGAGACGCAGAAGGCCTACGCCCTGCTTGATCGCTCCGAGTGCATGGACATGTTCGCCTACAACGACACGCACTCGTTCAGCCAGCCGCGTCGCGAGGCCGCCGCCCAGTGGATGTGCCGCTGGCTACTGGGTAAGCCGGCGACGATCCAGGAACCGGAACTGGTCCCGTTTGATCGAAAACAACTTCAAGTCACGGAATCGGGACAGGTACTCCGCGAGTTCGCAGATGCCCTTTCCGTGTCTGACCTGAATCTCCGGCGTGCGAAAGAGCTGGCGTCAGCTCGCGCGACGTTCTGGCAATCCCACAGCCCGGATGAAGCACTCGAAACAGTCCGTGAGTTGTCCGGCGTGGCAGAGACGGTTCCCGCTGCAGATATTGAGCATTGCGGAGTGATCGACCGAGGGGATCACCAGATCGAAAAACTGATTCTGCGCACAGAAGGCGAAGTTCCGGTCCCGGCCCTGTTCGTTCGGCCGTCGCAGCGCGGCGGCAAATCGAAGCCTGTCCTGTACGTGGACGGGCGAGGCAAGGCTGCGGACGCCCTCCCGCTCGGCCGGGTCGAGCAACTGGTTCGCGCCGGCCACACCGTGCTCAGTATCGACGTGCGAGGCTTCGGAGAAACCGCCGACTCCGCGTCGAAAGTTGTTTATGCTAAAGGAGACCATCGAACCGCAATGTGGTCGATGCACCTGGGCAAACCGCTGCTTGGTCAGAGGGTCGAAGACGTGCTGGCAGCCTTGTCCTGTTTCCCACAGCTTTTACCCGCTCATGGTGCTGTGAAAATCGCCCTCATCGGTGTGGGCCGCGCGGGCCCAGTCGTGCTGCATGCCGGGTGTTTCAGCGATCAAGTCGGCGGAGTGACTGTTCGCAATTCGATTCGTAGTTGGGTCGATGACGTGGTCGCCAGCGCTCGCGAAATCCACTCCATCAGCCACATCATTCCATCGGCCCTGGCCACGTACGATCTGCCGGACCTTGCAGCCCGGATCGGCGACAGACTGACCTATGAGTAATCCCGACCCGGCAGCGCGAGTAACGCCGAGGCGGTGTCATTGCAGGTGAATGTCCAGACTTCGTGCGGCGGGAGACACTCGGCCTTTGGCGTCCACGGCCTCAACTTCAAAGGCGTAGATACTGCCGGGCAGAAGCTGACGGCGAAGATTCAAGCTGCACTTGTCGCGGGGAGTCTCGATGGCGGCGCAGGGCTGGATCTGCGTCGTGGGCCAGAGGCTGCCTGGTTTGATCAGAATCGGAGTCACGCGATACGCAGCTGCATCAGGCGACGCCTTCCAGGTCAGAGTGCCTTTTGTAAATGTCAGGTACGTTGGCGACTCCAGGTTGTCTGCGGGCAGAGGTTCCGGGCTGACCCTCAGATGCCAGGCATCGATTCTGCGGTTTGCAGGGCTGGTCAGAATCAGCCTGTTCGGGCCGACGACTGCGGCTCCGACATTGCCTCCCGTCAGACTGCTGATGACAAATGCGCGACTCCATTTGCGCCCCGTTCCATCGGCGGACAGATAGAGGCGGCAGTGATTGCGGCTGAGTGCCGTTGTGAGTGTCAGGACTCCGTCCTGTAGCCGATGCAACGTTGGGAGTTTACCAGCAAAGGACAGCACTTTGGGCTTTCCCCAGGTCTCTCCGCCATTAGTAGAACGTACGGAAACAAGTGCTGATTTCACTGTGCTGCCGGTGCGAACAATAGCCAGCATTTCGCCTTCTCTTGTGGGTGAGACGGTCGCTTCCAGCCAGGGTGTGACAACGCGAGCCCCGGCCTGGATCATCGCCACGGCGGTTGTGATGACGGATCGGACTTTCCACATTCGGCCGCCGTCTTCGCTCTGTAACAACACGACTTTGTTGCCGCGTTTGCTCCAGGTATAAGCGGGCATGAGCAACGTCCCGTTGTCATGCTCGATGATGTGCGGCAAAGGACGGGCGACCACGCCGATTTCCGATGGGCAGTCGATTCTGGCTCGCTCAGTTTTCCAGGTCTGACCTTGATCATCGGAGAGCGCGATCTTGTAAGCGTCGTCGGGGACGTCGGGCAGTATGGCATTACGCCGCTTCTCTGGATCGGGAACCCAATGGACTCCGAAGGCAAGCAGGTTTCCGTTTTTCATGCGGTCTGCCCACATGGCAATCATGTTGGGCATCGGCCAGTTGTCGCGACCTCGCGTCCAGGTCTTTCCGCCATCAGTCGAAATTGCCGTCGCCGTTCCAGTCGAGCCGCCGAAGTCGTCCGGGTGATTCGCATAGAAACTCAGCACGCGGTCTCCGACGACCACCGGACAGCCGCCGCCTGTGATGCCTTCCTGCTCGACCACCGTGATGCGCGGACTGACAACGACTTCCACCTCCGCTTTCGTTGTCGCGGGGAGGAATGCGAGAAAAGCGACGAGCACTGCCGGAAGGCGTGTAGAGATTTCAATATTGCGCAAGAGTTTCATCACTTCGAAATGCGGCTACGCCAACGATCAGGTTTGTTTATTCGTTTACCGAGAATTCACCAAAGATCTGGACCGAAAGTTGGCGAGATCAAGTGATCTTTCGCACCCGGCCCGCACGGGCCTGCCTGGCCATTTAGCTTACCGCCCCGCACAACACCTACGCGGCACGACTCACAACTCTGGGGCCATTGGGCTCGCGCCGGGCCTCAATCTTCGATCAGAGTCAAATCCGCGGTGGGCTTCTCGTAGCCGTGCTTCGCGATCGAGGACTTGCAGTGGTCGACCATCTTCTGGGTGATCTTGTAACGGTAGGTGCCATAGTCCTTCACCTCAAGCTCTCCCACGTAGAAGAAGCCCCACTTGTCAATGAACTCGGTCAGGTCGAGCTGTCCGACCTCGCAGCAGATCTCGATGAACTGGAACTGATTGCGAATGGAGTCGTCACCGCGACCCGCGTCCGGCCGGTTTCGCATCTTCTCCATGACGTCGGCGTAGAAATCCGGCTTGCCGTTCCTCGAAAAATAGAGGTGGAGCTGCCAGAACGGAACCAGGCGGTTGAAGACGTCGGGGTCCTGGAGATAGGACTTCTTCGGCTTCGACTCGATGATGCTCTTCCGCGCCTTGTCGTAGTTCTTCTGTGCTTTGAGGCGGCTTTCATTGCCCATCTTGCCACGTGTGTACATCGAGAAGATGTTACAGCTGACCTCCGTCATGCCTCTCCAGGTGATCTGCGGACGCATCTGCAGCACGTGGCCGGCCTCGTGGCAGAAGCCCCAGCACGGGTCGCCCTTGATGACGACATCGGGATTCGCGACCATTCGCATTGTTCCCTTGTTGCCGAAGTAGGCGACGCCGTCACGATCGCGGAACATGTAGTAGTTGAAGTTGACCCTCGCGAGGATGCGGTTTTTTGGCACCTTCTTGTACTTCACGAGTCCCATCACGGTGAAGTGATGTAGGAGCATGGTGTCGTAGTTCTTGATGAGCTCGACGCCCTTGCCGCGAGTGTGGACGTTGAACCACTTGACGGGGTAGGCGACTTGAATGTGCTTGCCGCGAGCATCGAGGATCGGGCTGACCGCGTCGTCTAAGAGGCGATTCCAATCGTCGTTGTCGTGCTTCGATGCGTCGAAGTAGCCGTTCACCTTTCCTGTGGGAAAGTGGACGGGGATCGTCGGTGCTCCCTCGGGCTCATCGACGAAGTAGCTCACATAGACGAGCCCGCCCTTTTAGACGTCGACGACGTTCGCTCCCTTACGGAGCTTGATCGTCTGGCTTTTGAGTCCCCAGCCGTTGGGATCCTTATCCAGCTTGACTCCCTCAGGCGGTTTTCGCATCCACTCCGGGATCCGGAGCGAGCTCTCCGTGTCCCCCGTCTCGCCGACGAAGACGACGTGTTTGCCCGCATCGAGGACCATGCCGGTGATGTTCTCGTAGCGACTGAAACCGTCGCCGAGCTTGATCGCTTTGTCGAGTGCGCGACTGGACGGATAAGGTGCGTAGTCCGCGGCCCGGTAGGTCTTATCATACTTGCCGTTGAGGAGCCCACGCGCGACCTTTTCGAGGACCTCGCTCTTGAAGCGGCCGAGGTCGCCTTTTCCGACACCGTCGTCGAGCTCGCGGCAGCTCGCTTCGGTGAAGAAACTCATGTCGGCCTCGAGCGCGTCGCTATCGTCCGCGCCTTTGCACGGAAGCGCGCCCAGGACAATCGCGGCAGTCAGGAGGAAGGTTCTTTTCATCACTATTATTTCTCTATCTGCTATTGGTGTTACGCTGACGACGCGCCCAAGGTTCCTCTCATCATTAATCAGATCTGGCGGATTCGTTTACCGAGAGTTCACCAAAGAGCTGGACCGAAAGATTGGCGACATCTACATACTTCCGGGCGGCAGGATCAGAATCGGTGTCGGTGGTGACGCGGACGGTGAGCTTCTGCATCCGGCCGTTGCCGTCGTTTCCGGCCACCGTATTGATACGGATGCGATCCAGCATGTGGTCTCCGGGCTCAAGTTTCAGCAGCGTCCGCTGTGGCGCCGTGTTCGTGTACGATGGTGTGGTGAAGGTCAGGGTTTTGATGTCGTCGTCAAAGGCTTTTTCGAACGCGTTGCTCCCAGTGCGCACCGGCCCGGGAAGGACATTGCCAGCGACGATATCGACCTTCGTGTCGAAGTTTGCGTAGGCCTCGATCTCGCGAACCGTCCAGTGCTTGTAAGCGCCTTCGTTGACCCATTCCAACTCGATTCCGGTCGCGCCTGGAACCGGGTCGAACGTGATTGAGTAGAACCCGTCGTGAGCGGTGTCGAGGTGTTCGATCGTGTTGCGTTTGACCATGACCTGGGGCATTGGTTTACCGGCGGACTTGAGATAGCTGAGCAGGTCGGCCATCTGGTCGATGCTGATTTCTTTTTCCAGCCCCTTGGGCATAAGCGATCGTCTGGCGGACTTAAATGATTCCAATTGCCGCCGGGGGATCTTTGTGCGTTTGCCTTCAATGCTGACGAGTGTGATGGCGGAACTCGTCTCCTCTGCGACCGCACCGGACAGTACACGGCCATCTTCTGTTGCGGCGGTAAACATCATCCACTTCGCTTCGATCGCGCGATTGGGATCGAGGATGGCGGTGAGGAAAGTGAGCGGTGCGCGGTTGCTCAGCGCCGCCAGGTTTGGACCGACGACTTTGCCGACTCCACCGAGCCGATGGCATGCCGCGCAGTGTTTTTTGAAGAGGCCGCGGCCCTCCTTGTGGTTACC
>CAYSJO010000076.1:0-1660 GCA_964431285.1 uncultured Planctomycetaceae bacterium | reverse complement strand
GGTCCACGAAGTGATCGCGTGACAGCTTTCGCTGTTTGTACGAGGACAGACTCAGTCCCATGAGACGCCGCGACGCCCTGCGATCTACTGGCCTTCTGTCTTTGGGGATTCACGATCCCTGGCTGCAGATGGTGCGGGCGCAGTCGAGTTCGCGGAGTGTCGACCAGCCGGCCGCCCGGTCCTGTGTCTTCATCTTTCTGTTTGGAGGACCATCGCATTTGGACCTGTGGGATCTGAAACCGAACGCTCCAGCGGAAGTGCGTGGCGACTTCCTTCCGATCTCGACAAACGTGTCCGGAGTCCAGATTGGCGAGCATCTCCCTCTTCTGGCACAGCAGCTCGACAAACTGTGTCTCCTGCGGTCCATGACACACCGCATGCCCGTGCATGGTCCCGCCTGCAGCGAGGTTTATTCCGGACGCCCCTACTTCGGAGCACCCGTCACCGATCAGGCGCGCGAAGAAGACTGGCCCTCGATTGCATCGATCGTGCATCGATTCGGCACAACGACCGGTCCACTGCCGCATTCGATCGTATTGCCCTGGTACACACAGTTCGTCGGCCAGGACCGCCGCATTGCAGGCCAGACGGGCGGACGCATGGGCGAGCAGTTCAACCCGTTTCTCATCGAAGGCAATCTGACCGATCCGAAATTCCGCGTCCGAGGACTGGAACTGCCACCGGAAATCAGTGCGAACCGTTTCCGTCGGCGTCGCGACCTGCGGCAGCAGATCGAACCGTTCGGCCTGGCGCCGTCCCAGCAGACGTTCCAGACCCGCGTTGCGGAAGACAACTTCGAAGCGGCCGCCGCCCTGGTCGAACGCACAGAAGCCGCCGGCGTCCTGAACCTGAGCCGCGAACCCGAAGCCATGCGCGATCAATACGGTCAGACACGGTTCGGCCAGAGTCTGCTCATGGCACGACGTCTGGTTGAAGCAGACGTCTCACTGATCACGGTCAACTGGGACGACGACCATAAGGACGACAAGGTCTCGCCACACTGGGACACACACGTTGAAAACTTTCCGAAACTGAAAGATCGCCTGTGTCCACCGTTCGACCGCGCGATGTCAACGTTCCTTGCCGACCTCGATGCACGTGGTTTGCTGGGAACCACATTGGTCGTCGCGCTCGGTGAATTCGGCCGCACACCGAAAATCGGGCTCATCACACAGAACGGCCAGACAAAGAAGACGGGTCGCGATCACTGGCCGCATGCCTTCACGGCGCTGGTTGCCGGCGGCGGAGTGCGCGGTGGTCAGGTCTTCGGCTCGACAACGGACACCGGCGGCTACATCGCCGACAATCCGGTAACGCCGGCCGACCTGTCGGCCACGATCTTCAAGCACCTGGGTCTCGACTCGGCGATGGAGTACGACGACCACTTCCTGCAATCCCGCCAGCGTCTGACCAGCGGTCGGCCGGTTGATCTGTCGTAGAGCCATCTGCACCGTGGCAGGTCGATCGCTGCCGGAGCTGCGCTCAGTCCTCGATTGCCTGCGGTGGAGCGGTCCGATCCTTGGCGTCGAGGAATGCCTGCAGGATGACTTGAGCGGCCAGCTGATCGCGACGGCTTGCACGGCGTTTCTTCGTTGACTCGGACTGATTCAACCGCACGTCGGCCGTGGCCGAAGAGAACCGTTCGTCCCACCACGTGACG
>CAYSJO010000075.1:0-2217 GCA_964431285.1 uncultured Planctomycetaceae bacterium | reverse complement strand
CTGCGCACCATCAATTCGAAGCAAGTTCGGATGGCAATCACAGTCAGCTAGGCTGCAGAGAACATGCGAAGGCCGCGGAAGTTGGCCCGGCCACGGCCAGCAAGTTCTTTGCAAAGCACTTTCGCACGAATCGTGACGATCCGAAATCGGGAAGCTGGAAGGCGTACAAACAACTCTGCCATCGTTCGCCTTCGGAGCTGGTTCTGGCACTGCGGGCACTGACGGGCGAATTGCCACTTGCAGGCATGTTCGATCGGTCGAATTACGAGGGGCTACAATCAGACGATGAGGCTGACGACTGACGGCACTTCGAGCGTTCGACCGTTCGGGGTCTGAGCCCGAACACCCGGATAAAATTCTGGATTGCTCAACGCATTGCGGCACAAGTGCTTGCGACGCGTCCCGCTGCCCGTTCGGAGCTGGATGCCCGAACGCCCTGACATAGGTGACGCCGGCGATCAGGTCGACGTGATGCTGATTCGCGACGGCGGTAATTGACTCCGAAGACCACGGAGAACACCTATGAAGAAGTCGTCTCTTTCAGACATCGCGGGCTTGCGAAACGAGTCCGAACGCCGCGAGGACTTAACCCACGGTCTCGACTTATCTCGCCGTGCCTACTCAATGCGTGAGGCGGCGCAGGCGGTCGGTGTCTGCGAGCGGAGCATCTGGCAGGCCATCAAGGACGGACGTCTGAAGGCCGCGAAAATTGGCCGGTCAGTTCGCATCCGATCCGAGGAACTCGACCGATTCTTGCGCGAGTCGGAAATCTGAGCAGGGGCATGCTTCTGGCTGCACTGCGCCTTCCATCACGAAAAACAGCCGCCATGCCCGGCGGCTGCAACACAAAAGGTACCATCGAATGTCGAATTATACCGACCTCGATCTTGAGGTCTACATCGCCGAATGTGAAGACCGAATACTTCGCGGCCTTTTGCTTCATCCGCCCGCCACGGTCGAACAACTCACGTGTGCTGCCGACAACTACCCGGAACACGCTGCCGGGTTTCTGCCGTCGGCCGAGGACGTGAGAAACATCGGTCTCCCTGCAACATTGGGCCGATGTGAAGCGTTCCCACTCGAGTTCCGTGAGCAGTTTCTCACAACGCTGATTGACGTGCCAGAATTCGCGACAGCCATCCGTGTCGCTCTAAGACCGGAGGCCCAACAATGAGCATTCAGAGCAGACTGGCAGCACAGGCGGCAACTCCACCGGATGACGTCACGCAGAATGGTCCGGATGCAACGCCAGCCGAATCCAAACCAATGCGAAGCATCCTGGCGAGGTGTGTCGGCGACGTTGAACCGGAAGAGATCAGGTGGCTGTGGACGGGCCTCATTCCACAGGGTAAGCTGTGCCTCTTCAGTGGCGATCCTGGTCTGGGGAAATCGTTCGTGACGATCGACATCGCGTCACGCGTGAGCCGTGGGAAAGCGTGGCCGGTGAGTATTGGTGGAGCACCAGTCGATCAGCCAAGCGGTTCTGTGGTGTTTCTGGCATGCGAAGATGACGTTGCCGACACCGTTCGCCCACGGCTCGACCGGTCCAATGCAGATGTAGATCGCATTCACGTCATTGACGGTGTGATGAATGCCGACAGAGCAAAGGGTTTTGCGCTCGACACAGACATTGATCTGCTTGCTGACTGCATGCACTCGATTGGCGACGCACGGCTACTTCTTATCGACCCCGTCTCTGCCTACTTCGGTCACACTGACAGCCACAAGAATGCCGATGTCCGAGCGGTGCTTTCACCTCTGGCCAACCTGGCGGCAGAGATGGGATTCGCAGTCATCCTGATCAATCACTTGACCAAAGGTGCCGGGAAGGCGGTTCACCGGTCATTGGGCAGTGTCGCAATCGCGGCTGCATCGCGCGTAGCGTTGAACTTCTATCGTGACCCGGAGGATGCCGGGGGTCGCCTGATCCTTCCCACAAAGATGAACCTCGCTCCAGAGCCAGCCGGACTGTCGTACCAGATCGAGGACGGTGGAGTCCGATGGTCAGCCGATCCAGTATCGGTTACGGCTGACGAGATCCAGGCTAGAGAAATCGAGTTGCAAACGAAGAAGAGAGGCCAGCAGTCAGCAATCGACGATGCGCTGGATTTCCTGCTCGAGCGTCTGGCTGACGGTCCCGTCGAATCGAAAACGGTCATCAAAGACGCCAGAGAACACTGCATCTCGGAGAGAACGCTTCGTCGTGCCTTCAAGAGC
>CAYSJO010000074.1:0-31991 GCA_964431285.1 uncultured Planctomycetaceae bacterium | reverse complement strand
GGAGCGGTGTGCAGCCGAAGCCGCACTCCAATCTGTTTCTTGCTCTTGCTGATAACAGCGGCAGCCTGACCTCTGGGGAACAGTCTAATGGCGAGACCGTCGCCGAACAGATTGCTCAAGTCGCCAAAGAACAGCCGCAGCCGGAGAACTGGCAGAAACGGCTGGAGCAGGACTTCGAACTCCATCGTTTTGCGTTCGATCGTCGATTGCGACACGTCTCGGCGTTTGAGGAACTGGACTGGAAGGGCGGCGCCTCGTCACTGAAGGCTGCACTGTCCAGCATTGGACAGCGGTTTCAGGGCCGGCCGCTCGGCGGAATCGTGCTGCTAACCGATGGCCAGGCGACGGACCTGACGACTGCTGAACTGCAGGCGACGCTGAAACAACTGGGCGACGTGCCAATCTATCCCGTTCGGTTTGCTGCACCTGATGCCATGCTTAACCTGGCGATCCAATCGGTTTCCGTCAGCCAGACACCGTTCGAAGATTCTCCAGTTTCGATTCAGTGCGACGTTGCGGTCGGCGGTATCAGGCAGGCACACGACGAGTACGACGGTGCTCTGCTGGCGGTCTGTCACCTGTTGAACGAAGACGGCGAAACCGTCAAATCCGAACGGCTGCCAATCAGCGCCGATGCCGAAACACTGCCATTCCGCCTGCAGTTTCGACCTGTGGCTACTGGAATCGCTCCGTACCAATTGAAGGTTGAGTTACAGGCTTTTGAAGGCATGAAAGAGGCCGTGCTGGACGAAGCGACAATCGCCAATAACTCACGCATCGTTCAGATCGACCGGGGCAGCGAGAAGCAGCGCGTGCTGTATGTGTGTGGCCGACCGAACTGGGAATTCAAGTTTCTCAGACGTGCGCTTGATGAGGACGACCAGGTGGACCTGGTCGGGATGATCCGCGTGGCCAGGCGTGAGGCAAAGTTCGATTTCCGGGGCCGTGACAATCAGAACAGCAACTCGTTCTTCCGTGGATTCAAGAACGAAACTGATGAAGAGACCGAACGCTATGACGAACCGGTCATCGTGCGGCTGAACACGAAAGACGCCAACGAACTCCGGGGCGGGTTTCCGAAGAAGGCCGACGAGCTGTTTGCTTATGACGCGATCATTCTCGACGACATCGAAGCCGGGTTCTTCAAGCACGAACAACTCGCGCTGATCGAGAAGTTCGTCAGCGAACGTGGTGGTGGCCTGCTGATGCTGGCCGGTGCCGAGTGTTTCGAAGCGGGTGGATACAACCGAACGCCGGTCGCCGACGCTCTGCCGGTTTATCTCGACAAAGCGGTTTACCCTGATGACGAACTCGGTCTGGCCCTCGACCTGACACGTGAGGGCTGGCTGCAGCCGTGGGTGCGGTTACGTCCCAATGAACCCGACGAAAAGCAGCGGATCGCCGAAATGCCGACGTTTAGGACGCTCAATCCTTCCGAGGGAATCAAGCCAGGCGCCTCAGTACTGGCCACCGTATCGGATGCCGACGGACACCGCTGGCCGGCTCTGGTAACCCAGAAATACGGTCACGGTCGGGTAGGAGCGATGCTCATTGGCGACTTGTGGAGGTGGCAGATTCGGCGAACGGATGACCATCCGGACGATCTGGCCAAATCGTGGCGGCAAACGGTCCGCTGGCTGCTGGCAGATGTTCCCGGTCGCGTGAGTCTCCGTTCTGAACCGGCGCCCGACATTGCTCCCGAGGCTGTCCGGGTTCACGTTCGAGTGACTGATGAGGATTTCCAGACGTTGGACAACGCGCGCGTCGCGATCACAGTTTCCGGACCGATCACGGGTGATTCGTTCAACAAGCAGAACGTCGATAGTGCTGACCCGAAAGAAACAAACAACGCCGCCGAAATCGTGTTGGATGCTGAAGCGTCACTCAATGAACCAGGTGTTTACTCGGCAGTCTTTGTTCCCAAAGAAGCGGGTGCATGGAACTTTGCTGCTGACGTAACGACCAGTGATGGAGATTCTCTTCCCGCTGCGGAATCCGGTTGGGTCTACGAATCGGCCGTCGAAGAATTCCAGACTGCCGGAATCAACACGGAACTGCTCAACGCATTGGCGTCGGAGTCGGGCGGCGAGGTCATTGATGCAGATGAGCTGGATGAATTCGTTGCGGGACTGCAGAGCCGACCGATGCCGGTCATGGAAGCCTGGACGATGCCGTTGTGGGATCAGCCTCTGGTTTTCTTAATCGTGCTGTGTTGCCTGCTGGGTGAATGGGGGCTGAGGCGGTCAAAGGGGCTGCCGTAAGATTGCTTCGCGGGCTATCGGTTCATGCGTTAGCCCACAACCTGACTGGAGAAACGGCATGGACACCGTTGGCCACACAATCCGACTGCTGACAGTTTGCTCGACTCTGCTGCTTCACTTCTCGACTGTCGCGTACTGCGACGACGAAGTGGATGAGAAGGCTGACGACTCACGCTTAGTGCTCGTGGTTGTTGGAGCCGCCGGCACGGCCGAATATGGGCGACTGTTCGACACGTGGGCCGGGCGGTGGATGGACGCTGCCCGTCAGGGAGGTGCTGCCGCGGTTCTAATTGGCGAGCCTGCGGAGGAAAAGAAGCCGACCGACACCGATCGGGAACAACTTCGGCAGCGGATTGCCTCACTCCGAGACACGACAGCTCATGCGGACGGAACCGAGTTGTGGATCGTACTTCTGGGGCACGGGACGTACGACGGTCGACTGGCCAGATTCAATCTGCGCGGACCGGACGTATCGGCAACAGACCTCGAACAGTGGCTCGATGGCATCGAATGCCCGACAGTTGTTGCCAACTGTGCTTCGGCGAGTGCTCCATTCATGCAGAAGCTGGCGGCACCAAACCGCGTCGTCATCACAGCGACCAAGAGTGGAGCGGAACAGAATTTCGCCCGATTCGGCGAGTATCTCTCGCGAGCGATCGGCGATGCGTCACTCGACCTCGACAAAGACGGACAGACGTCTGTCTTTGAAGCGTATCTGTCAGCCAGTCGGCAGACGGATCAGTTCTACGAATCCGAGGGCCGTCTGGCGACTGAGCATTCGCTGCTCGATGACAATGGCGATGCGCAAGGAATCCGTGCTGACTGGTTCCGCGGAATCCGCCCGGTCAAGAAACCGAAAGGGACGGAAGCGGTGGATGGCTGTCGGGCTCACCAGCTCCATCTCGTCCGCAGTCCTGCCGAGCAAAGCCTTCCATCCAACCTCAGACAACGCCGCGATGTACTCGAACTGGCCGTCATACAACTGCGCGACCGCGCATCGCAGTTCGAAAACGAAGACGAGTATTACGACCTGCTTGAACAGTTACTGATCCAACTGGCTCAAGTCTACGAGCAGGTAGCTCCCGTACCTGAGAGCTTCGAGCAAACGCTGAAGGCGCCATCGGGTGCAGTGATTGGCCGACGTCTGCGCTGACTATTCTTCTACCATCACTGTTTCTGCCGTTCGTTGATGATCCGTTGAAACATCATTGCTCACCCACGCGTGTTGCGTGGAACGACACACGTGGATGAGGTCGTTTGCGGACTCCAGAATGTCCAGGGGGTCGGCATCGATCGAAACGACTTCTGAGAGTTTGCCGGCTCGTTCAGACACTTCGGGCACGCCATTCTGCGCGGCCATGTCGGATAGTCGTGTCGACAGAGTTCCCAGGCCGTTCAGATCCTGACTGCTGATCGCGTTGATCAGACTCTCGATTTGAAGACCAATCTGCAACGCGGCTTCCCTGGTCACATTGGACGTGTCCTCCACTGCTGCCGCGGATTGCATCGCAGCCACCGTGATGAACCGTTCGACCAGTTCCGGATCGAATTGCGAACCCGCGCATTTTCGGAGTTCCTCGAACGCCTCGTCCCTGGAACGGGCTTTTCGATACGAGCTATCGTGCGTCATCGAATCAAAAGCATCGACAATGGCCAGCAACCGCGCGCCCAGCGGAATCTCGCTACCGTCCGGACGGCCTGAGTCAGACTCACTACTGAAGAAGTAACGATAGTTTTCGATAATCTCCGTCAGGGCCTCGCACCCGAATGACGCCCGCACAATTTCGACACCAATTCGATCCTGCTGCTTCATAATCATCCATTCCTCAGCCGTCAGCGGTCCCGCCTTGCGAAGAATTGCATCCGGTACACCAATCTTCCCGATGTCGTGCAACAGCCCGGCGATTTCAAGTATGTAGCATTCGCTTGGTGGTAGTAGTCCTTCAGCCGCACTCACACACAGATCCGCCACTCGCCGACAGTGTTCCGCGGTCATCGAGTGACGATACGCCAAAGCTGATGTCAGCGCCGTCACTGCCCGGTACGGAACGGTTGCCGTCGACACGGTACTGGGTTCTACCGGCCTGGTGCGTGAGACTTCCGTTTCATCCACTTCCAGATCCTCAGGCACTTCATCCCAACGCACGGACCGATTACGACCGGTACGTTTCGCGACGTACAGGCACTTGTCGGCCTGATCGAGCATCTCCTGTGGTTCACTGGCCCCAAGACTCATTGATGACACACCAAGACTCGCTGTTACCGACAGTTGCGGAAACTTCGTAGCGGCAATTGCTTCACGCAGACGCTCGGCGGCCAGCGCCGCGTCCTCCACATCGGTGTGAGGCAACAGGACGCAGAACTCTTCACCTCCAAATCGTCAGACAAGGTCGCCCACGCGTGCCACCTGTCGCAGTGTGGCCGATATCCCTCTCAAAACGTCATCACCAACGCTGTGTCCGAAGTCGTCATTGATCGACTTGAAGAAATCAATGTCGACCATAATGCAGGAAATCGGCAACTCGTGCCGAATCGCATTTTGCCACTGCGTTTGGAATTGCATAAAGAACGATCGGCGATTCAGACACTCGGTCAGTGGATCGGTCGTCGCCAGTGTTTCGAGTACTTCATTCTGGCGGCGAATTTCCTCCGACGATTTGGTCAACTGCTGCAGCGTGAAGTTCTGTTCGCGTTTTTTCTGTTCCAGAGGTGTGACATCTTCGAAGCTCGTCAGAGCGCCCTGCACTTTTTTCGAGCCGCCGAAGATAGGAACGGAATTGACGACGAATGTGCGACGGTTGTCCGGCGCGATTTCCAGATCAAGGAGTGTTCCCGTGTGCGGTTTGCAGAGTCATCTCCCAAGGCGTCTCTTCGAGTGGCTCGTTATTGAAATCTCCTTTGTTTCGCCACGGGAGTTCGGAAGCTTTTGTCCCGGTCAGTGATTCAGATGTCTGCCCAATCGTCCGGCTGATGGCTTGATTAGCCAATATGATTCGTTGTCTGCCATCGAGGATAAGCAAGCCCTCTGCCAGCGTATCAAGCGCCGTCCGTACTCGATTTTGAATTGCCTTTGATGGGCTGATTTGACGCAGCACGCGCCTCAGAAACAGATAGAAGCCGCACGAGACTGTCACGACAAAATAACCGATCAACTGGACCATCGGCTGTTGAAAACAACCTGTCCATCCGGCAGCGACAAGCGGTTTGAAGCAGAACTCGACTTTGCCCCATGGTTTCGCACCAGCAGCAATGGGAACCTGCATATGTGTTTCGGTCGATTCATCATCCAGCAGCGGATCCCAGCGAGTTGCATGTTCGCCAACCTCGACAAGCAGGTCACCCGAAACACGACGAATCGCGTTGACGTTCAGAATGTTGTCTTCATCGACGCTGTAGTTGTCGGCCACTGCAACCGGTCAACAAGCCCGTGACGAAGAGCCGTGACGTAACGACTTACACGCAGGTCAGGAAGACGCGTGACGAAACGCATTCGGTGATGAAGCCTGTCTGGAAGGAAGTTTCCCGCGAGTTCACGGTCTGCGTTCCGACGACCGAGACGAAGACTGCCACGCGAGATATTCAGAAGCAGATCTAGAAAGACGTCGAGCAGACTTACACGGTGAACGTCGCTCACACGGAAACGCAGAAGCAGACGGTTGCCGTCTGGAAGCTCGTTCCCATGACAAAGACACGAACTGTCTGCGAGGACCAAGGCAAATGGATCGAAAAGCGAGTGGAAACGGCCTGTCGGACTGCTGCTCCGGCATGTCGCACTGCGTGTGCGACACGGTGCAACACATCGTGCAATAACGGCTGTGCCCCGAGCGCGCCGGCTCCGCAGACCATCGCTGTCATCCAGAAAGTCTGGGTGCCGAACATCGTTAAGAAGGAAGTTGAATTCGCCTGCAACGAATGGCAGCAGATCGATGAAGAACGTGAGATTCAGGTCACGACCTGCAAGCCGGTTGAGAAGACGCGGACGGTAAAGGTCTGCGAGTGGGTCACCGAGAAACAGGAATACGAGTATCAGGTGACTGTTATGAAGCAGGAAAAGAAGTCGGTCACTGAGAAGGTGTGGTGAGTGGATCAAAGAAGACGTAACCCGCCAGGTGGCCTACATGGAGTGCGTGCCTGAAACGAAGTCCGTCGAGTACACCGAAGACAACTGGGTGCAGGTCAGCAAAGAGCGAACCATCACTGAGACTGTCTGTGTGCCCGTGATCGTCGAGAAGGAAGTCGATGCGACTCAGGCGGCGTGCAACACCTGCACGGCAAGCCGACCGCAGCCACGTAGCACGAATCTACTCGCGGGTCTGTTTGGTTTGATCAACTGAGTTGTGATCGACGTGGTTTTCGATCAAACAGCAGCAGGCTTCTGGCCCGCTTCCATCTGGAAGCGGGCCTTTTTTTTGTCGTCAGTCACGGATCTCAACGAGATATTGTCTGGTGGCGTGGGCGTGTTTATCCGATGCTTGTCTGAACCGTTGTCTCGCCCGAAGTAAGACTTAAATCGGCTGCGTTGTGACCTCGGCGTAGACACAGGCTCTCAGCATCAGATCGCATCAGGTACGGACATGACTGCTCAATCAAACCTCGACCCGTTTCGCATGGACCGTCGTGCCGCTCTGCAGATTGGTACCGGTCTGTTTGGACTCCATCTGCCAGGCTTCCTGCAGGCTGTGCGGGCGGGAGCCGCGGAACGAGATATCTCCTGTCTGTTCATCTTCCTGGCTGGAGGTCCTTCTCACTTCGAGACGTTCGATCCAAAACCGGATGCGCCGCCGGAAATCCGCGGCATCTGGAACCCCACATCGACCAGCGTGCCCGGCACATTCATCTGCGAGAAGATGCCGCTGATGGCGAGTCGAATGCACAAGGTCGCGATCGTTCGGTCGTGGCAGGGCAAGAGCGGCTCACACGCAACCGGTTCACAACACGTGGCCAGCGGCGCGTATCCACCCGCTGGCGGTCAGCACGTTCCCAACTTTGGCTGCCTCGTTTCGGCACTCAAAGGCAATCAGGTCCGTGGGGTGCCGGCACACTTCGGACTGCCCGTGGCCACGCGCTACACGAAGCCGTCGGGTTATCTGGGTACGGTGGCTGACGCTTTTGACATCAAAGGCGATCCGGCGAAACCGCAAGTGAAATTCGATGGGCCATCATTGCCTGAAGACCGCTTTGAAGATCGACAGTCGATGCTGACTCAGCTCGACAATCTCTCGCGTCTGGCCGAAACCGAAAACGGGTCCATCGAAGCCCACGACAAGTTCTCCGACGAAGCTGTCGCACTACTGACCAGCGGTGCCATGCAGCGGGCGATGAACCTGGATGAAGAGTCGCTTCAGACGCGCGAACGCTACGGCAACAACATGTATGGGCGGCGTGTGCTGTTGGGCCGTCGCCTGCTCGAAGCGGGGGCCCGATTCGTCACGATCAACCAGGCCGTTCAGGGCGGTCTGTTCGGATCCGGGACAACGAACGGCACCTGGGACAATCATCATCTGCTGTTCGAATCGATGATGTCGTTCGAACATGAGCCGGCCAATATTCCCGACAGCTACAAGTGGCATTCAACCAAAGGACCGGGAAACCTGCCGCAACTCGACATGTCGCTGTCGACCGTGCTGGACGATCTGGAAGATCGCGGCATGCTCGACAGCACGCTGGTCGTTGCCATGGGCGAGTTCGGTCGTACGCCGCGGATCAACAAGAACGCTGGCCGCGACCATTACCCCAGTGCCGGCAGCGTGCTACTGGCGGGGGCCGGCATCTCAGGTGGGGCAGTTGTGGGTGCTACCGATCGGAAAGGCGCCGCCCCGATTACCCGTCCACAGACTCCGGAAGATTTCGGAGCGACGATCTTCCACGCGATGGGGATCGATCATCACCGCACGTTCTTCCCCCGGATCACGCGTCCGACGCCGATCTCGGATGGGCAGGTCATCACGGAGCTGTTCGCGTAGAGGTCAGAGACCACGACCCAACGGGAAGCTTTGAGAATCATCGTCGAGTTGAGGCCGCGACGGACGAGGCGTCCGTCCTACGTCCTACATGCCACCTGCAGACCGATCCTGAAAAGACTGTAGTTCCGACCTGCGTCCGCTATCTGGGTGACCGCGGCGATTCGGTACCAGAAACCTCTCTATCCGACTTCGACAGGGCGGGCTTTTCAGCCTTTGCCGAGTCGCCGACTTTTTGACGCCGGATCCGATCTATTGACCGCGCTGCCTCATCGCGTACAGCGCTGTTGTCGTCCGACAGCACCTGCATCAGCCGCTTCCGAATGAGGTTCATATGGCGGGTTGAAAGCATGTTTGACTCGGCGACACATCCGAGGATGCTGGCCACCGCCGCACGAGTCCGTGGAGGATTGCTGTCAGCAAGCCCGCTCAACAAGGCATCCAGATTCTTCTTTTTCGGCTCCATCTGGCAGAGCAGCTTGCGGGCGATGTCACGGTGATCGTCGGACCAACTGGCCAGCCACGGCAGTACGTCGTAAATCTCCTGCGGATTGTCCACGGACACATGCTGCGTTCCGTCGCTGGTCTGCACACCAAAGGTGGGGAACAACTTACGGAAAAGCTTCTGGGCGGTCTCCGGAGCGGTGCCGTTGTCATCAGGACCGGTTCGGCTCGGCTGCCCGGCCCCCTCGGAATCCTCTGGAATCAGATGCGCCTCGCGAACCAGCGATTCGCCGATGTGATAGCCAAGCTGGCGGAATGCCTCGAATTTTTGCGGCGGAAACGCCTGATCCGAGGTCGGGTCATGCGGGAAGGCGTCGCTGCTGTCGCGATGCCCGAATGCTTCGAGACCCTCGTCACCCGTGAATGAAGGCTTAATATAGATGAGATAGCCGTCGTCCTCGTCGTTGAGTTCCGGGTAGTCGATCCGGCCGACGAAGAAGTGACTGCGTGAGAGCTTCCGATCACCTTCCGGCCGGACGGCATCCAGAGGCAGGTCCTGCCGATCCCGACTATGGTCGAGTTCGTAGAAACGAATACCGTGATTGATCCGCATGCGGCGATGCACGCTCACGAGATCATCGAAGACGTGCTTCGGGTCACAGGTCGCATCTGAGACGATGATGTACTTACACCGCCGCATCAGCAGCGCTTCAATGCCGAGGTTCTCATAGTGGCCGCCATCAGTAATCAGCCAGTACCGACGGTTCTCGGCCTTCCTGAAGATGTCACGCATCAGGCTGAGCGGCGTCGCTTTGACCGGCGTATCGGTTCGCGACGGATTCGGGAGCCACTGGCGCAGCCGGAGGTTGAACAGCAGTGACAGCAACATGACGAGGGGGTTTCCGAATTGTGCAGGATTGACAGCCGCACCCGACAGCGCCATGGCATTGGCCAGATCGTATCGCCCCTTCATGTACTCATCAGTGTTCTGGTACCGGGTCACGTCCGACCCACAGTATCCGTGCGAGAACAGAAACCCTTCCTGGGACTCATGGCCTAGCTCATCCTTCCAGCGGAAGCGGTTGAGTGTCGCGTTGTTGATCAGATGGCAAGGTGCCCCTTTCTGAGTCCCGTCAAGCCGACTCAGAGGAATGGCGTCGTCAACATCAGCCGCAGGTCTGATCCAGGTCTCTGTCAGCCGGTTGCGGTAATAGTTGTGCAGCGAGGTGGCGTTCATGTCGACCTGCCACGCCGAGAGCCCGAAGACCAACAGGGCAAAGAACAGAATCCACAGGCGATGTACCTGATCATGCCCCGCGACAACGTTTGCATAGACCACTGATTCCGGACGCATGCAGTCCCGGTAATGCAACCTCAGCAATTCGCGGCTGTTAAGCCTGATTTCTTCAATGAGATGCTTCTGTTCGTCATTCATCAATGTAGGCATGAGCATAAGGTCGCCCAACTTCGACCACTTGGCCTGGAATCGCCCGTTCAGTGCTTCGGCGTCCCTGAGACGTTTGCGGATTCGCTTAAGCGTGTCGGGATCAGGGGCATCCGCATCCGTACCGGGATCATCGCGATATGTCGATGCGAGCAACCTGAAGAAATTCGGTCGGCTGAGCACGCGGCTGGTCACCAGAGCATAGACCCGTGCATCTAATCTTCTGGCTTCGGTTCGCTTCGTGACGATGTTCCGGACAGGATTCTCTTTACCATCGCTGACAAGATCCGACGCCAGGTACCGCCATCTGCTAAGGAATGTTAGCTGGTCACTGATCGCATCAGCTTCGGACGACAACTGCCTGGCGCCGAAAATGACGGCATCGGCACCGTGCCGCGCAGACTGTTCCGTCGATTGACCTTCAACAAACGACGCACTGAGGAATTCGGCCTGGGTCGAGTTGTTCATATCGTTGCTGAGCTGCTTTCGGAATTCTGTCCACACATGTCCCTTATCGCGATCGTTTCCTTCGTCGTTCGTGTGACCCTGCCAGTACCTGTCGTTTGCGGCGAGTCCGGAGAACGATGAAAACCAGGTTGCCTCGAAGTCGGCGAGCTGGTCACGGCTCTCATCGACGTCGTGGGACGCAGCGTCGGCCAACTGTTTCGTTTTGAATTTCTTCCACTGCGACCACTCCCACATAGCCAGCCAGATTCGGGCACCGATCTCGTCCTTTGTGTCGAACTGGGAATCGGCGGGCGCCGCAAAGAAGCCCGGCGTAGCGGCGAGATGAACGGCCTTCGCCTCCGCCTGAACGCGCAGCCAGAAGGCTTCTGTGTCGTGAATCTCTGCGATACGCAGATCCGAGCGTTCGTCATTGAACCCGGAAATGTTCTCCCGCGCGATGAGTCCGAACACAAGCAATGGCAGGCCGACCACCAGGGCACACGAGGCAAACCAGAACGTCGCGCGTTCCGCCGTTCCGGACGGGTTCACGCCACTTTGCAGCAGGAGCCTGGGATTGATGATCGGAATCAGTCCGATCACGATGATGGCGATGAAAAGAATGGTGGCGTACTCCTCGACGGAGGCAACCAGTTTCTTGATGGCCTCAGTGTCTTCAAGGCCCAGGAGTTCCAGCAGCCGGCTGATATTGATTTCTCCGGTCCCCAGTAGCGAAGTTATCGCGATAAGGACGGACGCGAGCAGTGGAATCAGGAGCCAGAGTGCATACCGGCCTTTCGCCTGCGTTCCCTTGCGCCAGTACGAAATGCCCCAGCAAGCCGACCACACAAGTAAGAGTACGCACGTGGGGAAAAACGCCCGGGCGAGGTCATCCTGAAATCCCAGTGCCTTCAGCCAAGTCATGGACCATATGAGGTCCAGGCTGCGAAAGGCCACAGCCACGAGTACACACACCGCGATCAAACCACTGAAAACGACGAGATTAAGCAGGCCCATGCCGATCAGCAGTCGATTCAGAAATCGCACCGGCTTGACCATATTCTCGCCACCAAAAATCAGTCGGCGAATCGCCCATGGCTGCTTGTCACCGGAGCCTGGACTCAGCTTGCGCCGCTTCCGGTCATCATCGGAATCGATCGCAGGTGACTGGCCGTCCGGATTCGAACGCTGTTGCGATGTCGTATCGCTCGCGGATGGATTTGTTTCGTCCGATGGAGGGCCCTGAATTGGTTTCCCAGTGCCGTCCGCCGCTGAAACAGTTTCGTCGCCTGATTGGCTGTCTTCGGAGGATGGTTTCGACTGCGCCTTTTCACCCACCCCGAATAGTTTCTCCTCGTCACCATGAATTGTCAGAGAAGACAGATAGCTGCCTGCGTACCCGCCCCCCGAGACTGTGGACAGGTAATCGACCATCCGCAACATGTTGTACTTGCGGAGCGCCTGCAGCAGTCCGAGGTTGAAACTGGCCGAACGGATACCGCCTCCGGAAAGGGCCAGACCGACCGTATCCGCGACATCGTTGGCAGGTTCCTTGCTCTTCGTGATACCCGCGCGCCAGCGGCGCATGGCAATCTGTTTGCGTTCTGCCTGCTGGACGTGTTCAAGCGAGTCACCGTCATGCTTTTTGGAGTCGGCCATATGATGAGCCTGCACTTGGCTTCCGGACTGGCAGACTCCGTCGGTCCAGAAACGATGTCAGCAGCGGACGTGCATTCCGTACCCATCCGTTGATGCATGCGGCCAGGATGGAGGCCTTGTGTAAAAAAGACCATGTAGTGTCCACACAATCATTACACACAAGTTGTGTAGGCAAAACAGCCTGGACGGATGTAAGGCGACCGAGTCGGTAAGACGGGAAGGGTCGCGGCACGGGCTTGCTGAAAGAGATCATGGCATTATCAAGGGACCGTTGCTATTCATCGTTGCCGCTCGAAAATCGACGGGATTCAAATCCGTAGAAACTCGGCATCGAACTGTACGAGATCGTGAATGATGCGAGCGAAAAGAACGATGTTGCGGCTCAACATCCACAGCTTGTTGAACGCATGAGTCAGCCGCTCAACGCGTGGAGAGCGTCGTGTCGAGACAGTTTGACTGGTCGTGATTACGCAGCCGCGCGATGACCGGATTCAATGCTGCATGTTGTTGCGGGTCTGACCTGACAATCCATCGCAATGGGTGTGGTTCACGCCGCTCCCGTGGACGCCCGGAATCGTTCAGCCAGATCGCTCCAGTGTCGTCAGCCTCTCAGACCGGAATATCCGCGCGGGTTTGCGCGGCTTGTCTTTCTTTGGCAACACTCATGCGCGACAGGTGGTCATGAGATTCGGACGTGTTGCAGGAAATCAACGCGCGACATCTCAGTCCTCCGGCAGTAAGGTGATGCCCTTGCGTTTGACTGACGGGCGGTCTTGACCGCTCAACACAAGGCATCGCCCGGTCCAAACAGCCGGGTCCTGTTCGCGAGCCACTGCCATGATCGCCCCATTTGACCGTGAAGCACTGCTCGAAGAAACGATCGCCGATCTTGAAGCCCTGTACGACTGGCATGCGATGATTCTGTCGCAGGCTCGCGTCGGTGTGCTGGACTGGCCGGTCGAAAGTAAGAGCGTTTACATGTCCCCCTGTCTGAAGGCGATGCTCGGCTACGACGAAGACGAGCTGCCCAACGCGTTTCAGGAATGGTTGAATCACATCCATCCCGAGGACCGCGGTGGTGTCGCCGAAGAACTTGAATCAGCCGTGAAGGCTGGTCGCGGCAACTACCAGCGCGTGCACCGCGTCACACGACGAGACGGCTCGTCCGGCTGGATTCTTTTCCGCGCCCGTATCACACCGAACGATGCCGGAGACAGCAATCGGCTGCTCGGTGCTGTCATCGATATCTCTGACATCCGCCAGGCAATCGACAACGCCTCGGCCGGAACGGTGAACTGAACAGACTGTGGGCGTATCTCCTGAAGACGAAGTCGTCAGACATACTTGTTGATTATTCTCAAGTCTGGCGGCTTCGACTTTTTTATGCGCCATGCCTGAATGACCCGTTGAAAAACGAAAAAGGCCGCACGCCCAAATGTGGCGTGCGGCCTGAATTCTCCGTCGTAATCGCCCTGCGTACGCCTGGGCCACTACTTCTTCTTTTTCGGAGCGGGCTCAACCTTCAGCTTCTTCAAGGTCTCCAGAATCTGCTCACCGTGGTCTCTGGCTTTGACCTTCTTCTCGATTTCCAGAATCTTGCCGTCCTTGCCAATGTAGAACGTCCAGCGTTCGGGGAACGCGCGTCCTTCATGGACGACGCCGTAGTCTTTGGCCACGTCCTTCTCAGGATCGCTCAGAATCGGATAGTTCAGTTCGAGCGACTTGGCAAACGCCGTGTTCTTCTCAACGGAGTCACAGCTGGCGGTGAAGTAGGCGACGTTGTATTCAGCGAGGGCTTTGCGGCTGTCACGCAGCGCTTTGCATTCGGCCGTTCAGCCACCGGTGAAGGCTTTGGGGTACCACGCGACCACCACCACTTTCTCGTCTTTGAATTCCGACAGCTTGTAGGTCTCGCCGTCGCTGCCTTTGAGTTCGAATGCTGGGGCTTCTTCTCCAACTTTCAGGTCGCCCTTCTCGAAGGCGGACGCCGTGCCTGCCAGACTGAGCAGCATGGCAATTGCTCCAATAGTTCTCATGGGGTTCTCCTAGATACAGAGTTGTCGAGCAGCATCGATCATAGTCACCCCGCCACCGGCCAGGAAACGAGTCGCCTGACGGGGTTGCTCTCACTCCCGAGAGGCGCCTGCCGCGAAGATCTCTGCATTGATCTTCTCAACCGGTACATCCGGTTCGGCGACGGCGACCTGTCCGGCAAAGGTCAGCGTCTTCGGCCGCTCACATTGCTCGTCGTCACAGGCCTGATAGCGAATCTGCAGCTCGAAGTTTTCCGTCTTGCCCCCGGCGTCTGCCGGGATGACCAGATCGCCGAACACCGTGATCTTGCCGTCGTACACACGGTAAACGCCAGTCGTATCTTTGAGTTTCAGGTTCCCACCCTCCGGGTAGCGGACGTCCTTCAGACTTGTTCCCAGGGTGGACTTCATCGTGACCGTCGTCGGAATCAGAAAATCGGGCGATGCCGGGTTGGCATTGATGTGCCAGTTCTCAGCGATGGTCAGCACAACCGCCACACGGCATTGTGAGCCGGCGGGCAGCCGATCGGTCGAGAGATACGCCGTCGCGGTTACGCGGTCTGGACGCGCCCGGATCGCGGGCTTCACGTTCGCCGATTCAGTGCCGATGGGCGTCGCTGAACCAGGTGGGTCTGGCGTCGCAGGAGCACTACCCGGACGTGACGGCGTTGGCGCGGCCGGTGCGGGATCAGTCGGTTGATCGATCTGCTGTAGCAAGGGCCGGTAGTCACGATTGTCCAGAAACTCGCCGAGAGCAATGGCCAGATTTGTCGTGCCTCGCGGGTTCTTCTCAATCAGGTGTGCAAACTGGTTGAGTGTCTTGCTGGCGTGTTCACGATACTCCGCCTGTCCGGTCAGCGATGCCAGCCGGATCAGGTTGCGGACCGTGACGCTGTTCCCCGATGGCAGTACTGAGTCCCACGCGCTCATCGTGCGGGCCAGAAGTTTTTCGTGCTCATGCGAGGTGAAGTAGAACCCGCCGCGCGCGTCGTCCGCGAACATCTTCAGCTGATCGTTGGTTAGACGCTGTGCCGCGTTCAGCCACTTGTTGTCCGGGGCGTTGGTGGCACGCTGCAGTTCCAGCAGGGCCTCGATCAGAAACGCGTAATCGTCCAGGTATCCGTTCAACTTCGCCTCGCCGGCGCGATACGTACGGAACAGGTGCCCGTCCGAATCACGCATACTTGTCAGGATAAACATCGCCGCGTTTTCGGCAGCGTCGAGGTATTTCTGTCGGCCGAACACGATGCCCGCATTGGCAAGTGCAGTGATCGTCAAACCATTCCAGCTTGTGAGGACTTTGTCGTCCTTGAGTGGTGAGTCGCGCTTGCGCCGAACTTCCAGCAGCGTGCGTCGCAGATCGAACAACCGAACGCGAAGCTCGTTCGGCGCGATCTTCGCATCCACTGCAAGCTGATCGATCCGCTGTGGCTGGTGCAGCACGAAACCGTGCTCGAACGGCGACGGTTCGCTGACTCCATAGGCCTGCTTGAACAAATCCGCGTCAGCTCCCAGAGCCTGGTCGATTTCGTCCATGGACCAGACGTAGTACAGACCTTCGATCGCATCGGTTTCGGCGTCCAGCGCGGAGTGATACCCGCCGCGCGAGTCCAGCATGTCCGTCAGCAGGAAGTCAAAGAGCTCTTCGGCAGTTTCGCGGTAAGTGGGGTCGTTCGTGGCACGAAAGGCCTCAGTGTAGACGCTGGCCAGCTGAGCGTTGTCGTACAGCATTTTCTCGAAATGTGGCACCAGCCAGCGACGGTCTGTGCTGTAGCGATGAAAACCGCCACCCAGATGATCACGGATGCCGCCCGCAGACATCGCGTCCAACGTGTGATACAGCACACGTTCGGCTTCCGGGTTCTTCCGCTCGCGGATCTCGTACTGCAGCAGGGCCAGTTTGACGGGCACGGGAAACTTCGGTGAGTTCGGAGAATTGAGTTTGAAGTCCACTCCTCCAAATTCCGAGTCGTGGCTGCGAATTACAGAGCTGACCGCTGACGCAACGAGTTCACGAGTCAATTCAGCGGGTTGCAGATTCAGTTTCGGTTCCATCTCCTGCCGCACGACACGCGCCATCAGATGGGCATTTTCGACAAGTGCCTCGCGCTGGTCGGTCCACGCCGCCTTGACCTGACTCATCACAGACGGGAACCCCCGACGCCCGTCCTTGTCATCCGGCGGGAAGTAAGTGCCGCCAGCGATCGGCTGACCGTCCGGTGTCAGGAACATTGACAGCGGCCAGCCCCCGCCTCCGCCCGAGCCGCTCATTTGCAGATAGACCTGCAGGGCGAGCATGTAGATTTCGTCGATGTCCGGTCGTTCCTCGCGGTCGACCTTGATGTTCACGAAGTTCTCATTCATGTAGCGAGCGATCTCTTCGTTCTCGAAAACCAGCCGCTCCATCACATGGCACCAGTAACAACTGCTGTATCCGATCGAGAGAAAGATGGGTTTCTCTTCCTGACGTGCCTTCTCCAGCGCCTCGGGGCCCCATGGAAACCAGTCGACGGGATTGTGCGCGTGCAGCAGCAGATAGGGACTCGTCTCACCGGCAAGTCGATTGGCACGTCGTTGCACCGGCTTTGTTGCTGGTGCGGAATCGTCCTCGGGTTCATCCGAATGCGGGACTGCGTTGTCGGTGGCTGAACTCACGGGGGTGTCTCCTGTGTCCGATGCAGTGGTGATCGCAGGCGGTGGTGGTGCCGCTGCCGGATCGACTGCGTCGGTCGCCGCCGGTGGTGTCGCCGCGGGTTCCTGTTCGCAACCTGGAACGGAAACGCTGACAGCAGTACTCAGCGCAACAAACAAACACGTGGCTGGGCGGAATCGCATGGGATCAGGTCCAATCGGACGAAGGGAAACGCAGGCAGTTGTGTCGGGCGAACCGCGCGTTTTCGAGATTAACTGTTGGGTGAGCCGCACGCGCTGGCAGGTCCTTGGCGCGTTTTGAACGGCGATAGCGGTGGAATGCGATGGCCTGGGGTGCAACCCCAGTTTTCAGGTGATCGAATTGTCTAAGCTGCGAAGCAGCGGCATGAGTTTACTGTGTCACTCTCATGGCGCCACTTCGCGGCTCAGGCCAAACGCGCAACATCAAAACTGACATGTCGCGTTACCTTTTTCAGCGCCTCGGGTCCGACACCTGTCGCGTTCGGCTCTCGAAGTCGGGAAGTTGTTCTCACACGTCCCAAGGGGCGTCTTATTCGAAACACGCCGGTTTGCGAACTCGAATCACACCAGACCGCGCCGTTTGCGCACAAACCACTCGGCGGTCATGAGCAGTACGAACAGGCTCAGATACCACCAGTTGTCCCATAGTGGAAGCCGAGTGATGCGTGTCTGCTCCAGATTCGGCGGACCGTCTTCGATCATCTTCTCAAGGAACTCGTCCAGTTCCTCGGGCGGAATCATTCGGCCTCCCGTCAGTCCGGCCAACTCTTCCAGCAACGCCGGGTCGGCAGCCGGATTGTCCAGTTCCAGGTCCCGCGAGTCGACCAGAAACCGGGTCGTTGCCGTTGCGCCGATCGACTGGTCATCCTTCGCTGCAGCAACGGTCACGCGGTAAACGCCCGGTTCGGTCGCACCGTCGTATCTGGCCGAGGATGTGTCTCCAGCATTGAGTGCGTTAAGAGGAATCTGCTTGCCGTCCGGGCCCACAAGATCGACTTTGAAGTCCGCGTCCCGGATGGCTTCGCCATCCTCGTTGCGAGCTCCGAATTCAATCGGGACGGAACTGCCCGGTGAGAAATTGCGAGAATCGACACGGACCCAGACGGGCTGCGTGGTGTCCAGTTCCCGCCGCGCCAGCCACAGGATGACCTGTCGCCAGAAACGCTGGTGCGTGTCACGGAAGTCGGCCTGGTCATAGTGGTACCAGCGGTGCGTTGTGTCTCCGGCGAATGCCAGTACGCGGGCACGACCCGGGACGGTCGAAATCAGCAACGGATCTCCCGCTTCACTCTCTGCCAGAATCTCGGCGAGCGTATTTCGGCGGCGCAGTTTGTTGGCCCCTCGCAACGGTGGTAAAGCAGCCCATACCTGGCCGTTGTTCTGTGAGGACAAGCGCATCAGAAAATGGCGATCTCCTTCAGCTGTGGGCAACATCTTCAGGTCGCCTTCGTGATGCAGGTCAGTTGAAAAATCGGCGCCCGTTCCGTCCTGGATCTCCCGCTTGTCCATGCTCACCGGTACGACACCGTCCAATGCCGTGTCGGCATAACCTCCCGCCCCGAAACTGAAGAAGCCACCGGTCATGATCAGTCCCGCACCGTCCTCCACGCGGCGGGCCAGCAGACGCAGCAGGTCTGGTCCACCCTCAGGCTGAAACGACTTTGCCGGAACATCGCCAATGATGAACACGTCGTAGCGACCGGGATCGAACATGCTCGCGTCGATTTTGGATCGTGCCGCGAATGCGCCGGAACGCACCCAGTGGAAGTCGAGTCGAATCTGGTCAGCTGTGTTGATGCGGAGAATGTCCGCAACTTCGTCACGGACCGTGTCGAAGTAAGCCACCGTGACGCCGCCAGCCTGAACAGTCAGCAGTGTCTCGCGGCGGTTGTTGGTCTTCTTAAGTTCCCCGTCGATCGGCTGCACCCGCACGGCAACGCGGTATTCACCGGGCAACTCGGGGACGAACGACAGCTCGACAGGGATCGTCTCGGCATTCTTCGTCGATTGAACCTGAAGGATCGGTCTTGCTCCCCTTGCCGCGGCCGGGGCGATCATTCGTGTTCCCGTGGGGTCGTTGGGATCTTCAATGAGCAGCTCGACGTTGAATCGTCGTCCCTCGCCGCCAAGCACCTGAATCTTTGCCGTGACCGGTACCGTATTCCTCACAAAGGCGATGGGACTCACCGCAAGGTCCTCGACGGCAATGTCGAGCCCAGCTTCCGCAATGTCGGACTCACCAAGTGGTACGGGGAAAAGCGCGATCTGCAATTCTCCCAGCTTGCGAGCCACAGTCCTCGGTGCATCGGAATCGAACGGTGGTGCGACTCGTTGAGCACCGTCACTCAACAGAATAATGCCGACCGTTCGATTGCCCTGCGATTCACGTTCAAGGGCGGCAAGCACCATCCCGAAGGCACTCATCTTGCCCAGCGCATCGGTCGCTGGCTCTTCGACCGCTCGAATGTCGTTGTCAAAGTCGAACAGCCGGACGTCCAGTTTCAAATCGTCTCGGAGTTGCGTGAATCGATCGGCGTTGGATTCCAGTAACCGGACCAGAGCCTCCCGTCGCGTGACTCCACCAGGTCCGTCGGGTGTGGTCATGCTGCGGCTGGCATCCCCGGCGATCAGCAGGACGGCCGATTGCGTATCCGTTTCGACGAACTGGATTTCGGGACGGAGCATTGCGAACACGAGCAGGACAGCCGCCGCCAATCGCGCACCGATCAGCGTCCGGCGCGTCCGCACAGGTAAGTGCCGGACACGCGGTGGGTACGTCAGAAGAATCAGACCCATGAGCCCGGCTGCTGCCAGGGCCACCACGGGCCAGCTCCAGACGGTATCAAGAGCGAATCGAGTTTCCACAGAATCCGATCAGTCGCGAGTATCGAAGTGCCTTAGGAATTCTGCTGGTCGATCCATCGCCTCGCAAGACCGCCGTCAACAGACCGATCGTCCGACGCTCGAAGTCGTTTGCCGTGCAAGATGGCAATTCCGGACTTCTTCCGAAATGCGCAAACGTTGATTGACCTGCCATTCCTGGCGGACCATAATCGCGAGACGTCTCAATTGACCTATCTGATGCACTCTGCCGTCATTTCAACTGGGTTTCTCAACCCGCTTTTGCACCTCTTCTTTTCACTCACGTAACCTTTCCGATGCGCTGCCACGCAATCTGTTGCTCCGCGCCTTCACGTGAGTCCCTTTGTGTGCGCGCTTCACCAATCCCGACTCATGTCAGTTCAACCGGTTTCTGTTCTGAATCCGGTTAATTCACATCCCCTTTGGATTCCATTCACTCGGACGCGGTCTCATTCCGTTGCTGCTGTCCATTGGGGAATTCAGAACCTCACAGCAATTCATATCCCAAGCCTCTCAGAGGTCCATGAAATGATCAGTCCTATGACCGAAGTTGAGAGTGAAGCTGCGGCAACGGGCCTGTCCAGTGAACTGGAAAAAGATCTCGTTCAGACATTCAAGCTGCTTTCCGACGGAACTCGACTTCGCATTCTGATGCACCTTGTGCGCGAAGGGGAACTCCATGTGACTGCTCTGTGTGAACGATTACAGCAGAGCCAGCCAGCAGTCAGTCATCACCTGACGCTCCTGCGAGACTCAGGTCTGATTGCACCTCGCCGCGACGGCAAACACAATTGCTACTCGGTCAAGCGGGAACATTTTCACCGCATCGTCGGCGAGCTGTTCAGCACGATCCTCGACGACACTGACGAAACCGTTCGCATTAACGATTTCGTGTTGCAGCAGGATCGCCAGGTGACTCAACCCGACTGAGTGCGTTTCAACAGGCAAATAGCGACGGCCGCTGTAAGATTTCAGTCTACCGTCACAACTCCGGGAACGTGGCCCGCAGATCAAGCGAGTCGCCAGTTTCCTTCTGCAATTTCAGCAGGCGGGCAAACAGCTTCTTCGCTACGGGCTTCAGTTCCTTCTGAGCGTACAAGTCCGTCAGCTCTTCCGGATCGGCAGCCAGGTTATAGAGAATCGCGCGTTTGGCTGCCGGATATAGAATCAGTTTGTGATCGCCGTGCGTGATCATTCTCTGTGCCTGCAGATACGCTCCGTAGATGGATTCGTATCCTGGCTTTGACGCGTCCGCGATTCGCGGCAGCAGACTCTGGAACTGCACATACCCAGGCCGCTCTGCACTGGCGAGCTCCAGTGACGTGGCCATGATGTCCTGCAGGTAGACGGACGCGTCACGCTTTTGATCTGCTGGCACATCGGGTCCCACCACCATCAACGGCACGCGGACGGAATGATCAAACAGATTCTGCTTGCCCATCAGGCCGTGTCGTCCAACAGCCAGTCCGTGATCGGCACTGAAGAAGATATACGTGTTGTCGGCCTGCCCCGACTTCTCCAGTGCGTCCAGGATGCGACCAATCTGATCATCCATATGGGTAATGATCGCATAGTACTCCTGCCGATTGACTTTCACTGAGTACTCCGTACGAGGAAACGGAGCGAGTCTCTCATCACGCAGCTTCCGGCCCGATGCCATGGCTTCGTTGAATGGATACTCCGGTAGAAAGCTTCGCGGCATACTGATCCTGTCAAGTGGATATCGATCGACGTACTCTTTCGGTGACTGCCGTGGATCGTGTGGTGCATTAAAAGCGATGTACATGAAGAACGGATTGTCGCTTTGCTTCGCCATGTCGAGGTACTCGACGGTGTCGTCACCCACGACCTCGCTCCAGTGCTTGCCGCCCTTCCAGAATCCGTCGTACTGCGGATCCCACGGAGTCCACTTCAACGGCTGTCCCTCGATCGGACGGTTGTAACCAGCAGGCGTCTGATTGGGCATGCCACCGCGCACATGCTCGGCGACTTTGAACGCTTTCTCGGCGTCCGCCCGGACATGCCACTTGCCAGTGAAGTACGTGTCGTATCCGGCGGCCTGCATCAGTTGCGGCCAGAGGCGGCCTTTTTCGAGATACCGCTTCGATGTCTCGCGGTAGTCTTTATCGGCGTTCCAGAGAAACTTGCCGGACATCAGCATCATTCGACTGGCGACGCACACGGCACCGCTCCACGAGCCCATGTTGTAGGCATGCGTAAACGTGGTACCGCGTTTCACCAGCCTGTCGAGATTCGGCGTCTGAATCTCGTCGTTACCCAGTGAGTGAATCGTGTCGAACGCCTGGTCGTCGGCGAAGATAAACAGGATATTCGGTTTGTCAGCCGCACTCGTCCGATTCGTGACGCCGAGTCCAAACAGAGCCAGTGCGATAAACAAAAACGGGGTACGTCGTCTCATTGTGATCCTCAGTGGATTCTCGTCTTGATGTTGTGCAGCCTCGTGGCTCGACGGTTACGCCTGCGGCTCGGTCATACGGAAGGGATCGAGCGCTTCGGCAAGTGTGTCTTCGGGGAGAATCTTCTGTTCGAGGCACAGCTCGCGGATGGTCTTGCCGGACTTGAATGCCTCTTTGGCCAGAGCGGCCGCTTTCTCGTAGCCGATCAACGGATTCAGGCTCGTGCACATTGAGAGACTTTTCTCGACAGCCGCGTTGCAGGATTCTTCGTTGGCCTGCATTTCCTCAGCACAGAAGTCGACGAATGCGCTGGCTGAACTGGCCAGCAACAAGATGCTCTCCAGCGTGGTCTGCCCCATCACGGGCATCATGATGTTGAGCTGAAACTGTCCACCGCCTGCACCGCACATCGTGATCGTCTGGTCGTTGCCCATCACTCGGGCTGTCGCCTGCATCATGCTCTCGCACATCACCGGATTGACCTTACCCGGCATGATCGAGCTGCCAGGAGCACGGTCGGGCAGATTCAACTCATTGAAACCGCACCGAGGCCCCGACCCCAGCCAGCGAATGTTGTTTGCCACGTTGAACAATGTTGAGGCGATGGCTTTCAGTTGGCCATGACATTCCACAAGACCATCCCGCTGGGCGTTCGCCTCGAAGTGATCGACCGCCTCGACAAACGGAATGTCGAGTTCGGACGCCAGCGCCGCCGCAACCCGGCTGCCAAACTCTGGATGAGTGTTGATGCCAGAGCCGACGGCTGTTCCGCCCACGGGCAATTCGAGGACTGCTTCGAGCCCGCGTTGCGCGCGACCGACGGACAGTTCAAGTTGCCGTGCAAATCCTCCGATCTCTTGTCCCAGACGTAATGGAGTGGCGTCGGCCAGATGTGTTCGGCCGATCTTGATAATCTGGTCCCACTCCTCGGCCTTCTTCGCCAGCGCGTCGCGTAATCGACTGAGTCCCGAAATAAGATCCTGTTTGATGGCCGTGGCAACTGCGACGTGAATCGCCGTCGGAAAAGTGTCGTTGGTACTTTGACCCATATTCACATGGTCGTTGGGGTGAATCGACTTCTCCTTCTGGAACCGATCTCCCCCACTCAATTCGATCGCACGGTTGGCGATCACTTCGTTGCAGTTCATGTTGCTCGATGTGCCCGACCCCGTCTGAAACACATCGATGGGGAATTCACCATCGAATTTGCCCTCAGCCACTTCACGCGCGGCACTGAGCATCAGCTCAACATGCTCGTCATTCAGAGGGTTCTTTCCGGAACCCGTCAACTTGCCGAGATCACGATTCGCGATCCCGCAGGCCAGCTTCACATGCCCCATGCTGTGGATGAGTCCCGGCGGCAGCGTCCAGCCGGAGATCGGGAAATTCTCAACAGCTCGCTGCGTCTGGGCTCCGTAGTATGCCTGGGCGGGAACCTGAACATCCCCCATCGAATCCTTCTCGACCCGGAATTTGCTCATGGTATTGTCCGTTCTGAAGGGCAGCCGCGTTGAACGGCCTGGTCATGTATTTCGTAAACTCGGTTGTCACCGACTTGCACGCCGACAACAGGATCCGGATTCTATAACCACGCATCGCCAGTACAACAACTCGGCCCGTCCGCAGGTTACCACATGCGTCCGAGAACAGATCGCCGCAGAAGCATCACTCGCAAGCTGCTGCTTGCGGCGGCATCCACGCTGCTGACGCTGGTCGTTCTTGAAATCGTGTTTCGCGCGGCATCGATCCGCGGTGAATACCATGCGCCGCGAATCAATCGCATCATCCCGATGCCGGGCAAACCTGTAGACCGCGTTGAATTCGGTTTCTACTCCAATGCCATCGTTGTGACGCAGTACGATTCGGACCCGCGTGGCTACTTCGAACGGGGGAACACGATCTCGCATGCCCACAATTCCATCGGATGGCGGGACATAGAACACACTCTCGAAAAGCCAGATGGCGTTTTCCGAATCCTTGGTCTGGGCGACAGCTACTTATGGGGACAGGGAGTCAAACACGAAGATATCTGCTTGAACAAATTGCCTGAATTGCTCGAACATTCACTCGACGGGAAGACAATCGAAACGATAAATGCGGGCATCAGCGCTTATAATACAGTCGATCAGCGAGATCAGTTCGTGAACAGGGCGGTGGACTACAGCCCGGACCTCGTGGTTCTGCATTTCGTTCTCAACGATGTGGAATTGCCAGCGAAACGCCAGGGCCCCAAAGTCGAATTCTTCGCCAGTCATACAAGCCCCGGTCGCCCATCGGATCAACTGTCCGAACTGTCGTGCCTGTGGAGTTGGGGTCGTCACCGTTTTCTGAGCTACGTCCAGTCGGAGACGTACATTCGGGAGAGCATTAACAGTCTGACAGCCGATCATCCTGGGTGGCTCGCCTGCCAGGGAGCTCTGGCGGACATAAAACAAGTGTGTGATGCGAAGGACGCATCATTCTGCGTTGTC
Organism: uncultured Planctomycetaceae bacterium; assembly: GCA_964431285.1. Taxonomy (GTDB): domain Bacteria; phylum Planctomycetota; class Planctomycetia; order Planctomycetales; family Planctomycetaceae; genus CAUZFZ01. Next base: position 7,323 of record CAYSJO010000074.1, on the reverse strand, counting down.
GTGTTTCCCTTCTACTTCAGGCTCGACGTAGACTACCCATTTCAACCGGTTCATACCGCGGTCGTTGAGCACTGTAAGTCGTTGGGCATTAATGTGCTGGACCTCCGAGACGCGTATCGGGAATTCAGCGGGCCAGACCTGTGGGTTCACCCGACCGACGAGCATCCCAACGAGATCGCTCACGAGATTGCCGCTCAGGAGATTGCCCGGCATCTGTTACGCCATCAGAAACAATTGCTCAGAAACTGAGGCACACAGTAACAAACCTCGCAGCCAGATCGGTCACGTGGGGGCCAGCAATCATTGAACTGGCGTGTCATGAACTGCCAGAAACTGAGAATCGCGCGCGAGCATAGCGTCCGCGACGAGTTGATTGGCGAATTCGTTCGGGTGAGCATCGTATGGATTAACCACCAGATTTCCGGGAGCATAGGAATTCAGCACGGGTTCGAGATCGAGAACAGGTATCGATTCTGACCGGCAGAATCCCACCAGCTTTTCATGGGCCTCCAGAAAGGGATATTCCGGGCCGATATTGTGAACGAAAGGGAACACGGCAATTCGCAGATCTGCCCCGTACGCCGCGCATATGTTTCGAAAACGAGTGATCTTGCCACCAAGCGTGTCGAAGTGCTCGGGGCCATACAATTCACCAACGAAACCATAATAGTTGCGAATCACTGGTAGCTGATATTGCCGGAACCGAAAGTACAGGAAGTTGAAAAAGTACGTGTCACGAAACAGGAAGAAACCTGGATTGTTGCGTCCAATGTCCCAGAACAATGAATCCGCCAGTTCGGGATTCAGTCTTTCGATGTCATTCAGGCAATAGACATAGCCGACAGTATCTGCCGCTAGACCCACCCGAAACTGTTTGTGAACAACTTCAATGATTTCGTCGATGCCGGCCCCCAGCAGGCCGACATTGATGACATCGTACGGGTCAGACGTCTGATGCTCCAGCTGCGTTCGAACGAGGTTGCTGAATCGATCATCAACATCCTTGATCCCGTGTCCGAAAGTGAAACTGTCGCCCGCAAAAACGATTCTTCGACGGCCATCGTTCGGCTGCATCTGCAACGAGTCCAGCGTCTGACGGTCATCGCGGAATCCGCCGCGCGTGTACGTCACGTGAATGTCCACCCAGCGCTTTGAAGCGTTCGTCAGCATGATGGAGTCCGTCTGGTCGTACCAGACGGCGAACGCAAACTCGCAAAATGTCAGCGCAGTCAATAGGCACCACAGCGAGAGTCCAGCGCGCACAAAATGTAACCGCCGCCGCAATTGCTTGCGGCGGCGCAACCGCGAAAGGAGCAGGAAAAGACTGACGATTCCTGACAGCGTCCACACTGCCGCTCCGATTAAATACGACGTCGGCGTGTGGAGGAGTGTGTCCATCAGACTCTACTGTTGGGCCGCAGCGTCAATTGCCACTCGTAATCCGATAGAGCTGCTTTTCCGTGCGGATCAGCAGCGACGAATCGAGTACGGCGTACGAAGCAAAGGTACGACCTTCGAGTTTGTTCCGCGCGACTTCGGTATATTCCAGCCCCGGTCGAATCACGATTCCTTCGCCTTCCTCTGCCTGAATGTAGATCTTTCCGTCGGCGAAAAGTGGTGACGCTGAGTATTTGCCACCAAGCCGCTCCGTCCAGTGAACTTCGCCCGTCTTTGCGTCCACACAGGATGCAATTCCACCGTCACTGACAAGGTACAGTTCGTCGCCAACCACCAACGGTGACGGTGTGTGTGGAGCACCGCGGTTGAGTTTCCAACGAACATGAGTTTCTGTCACATCGCCTTTTCCAGTCGGGTCGATGGCGTACAGGACGGGACGGTCATAGCCAGATGAGATAAACACCAGGCCGTGCGCATAAACGGGACGAGGAATGACCGAGTAGCCGCTGCCGTAATCGACCGTCCAGATCACGGAACCATCCTCGGGGTCATAGCCATAAACGGCTCCGGCTCCCTGTGACACAATTTGCTTCTGGCCATTTGTCTCGATCACGAGTGGCGTTCCGAAAGCAAATTTCTTGCCGGATTTTCGCGTACGGTCCGTCTTCCAGCGAACCTTGCCTGTGGATCGATCCAGCGCCACGATGAATTCAATGTTGCCCCCATCACACGAAACGACCAGCAGATCATCCACCAGAACAGGCGAGCCACCGTTGCCATGAACGGGCACGTATTTCAATTTCTGGGTCGTCCAGACAACGTCACCTTCGAGCGTCAGGCATGCTGTGCCGCGGGTTCCGAAGTGGACGAATATATGTGTTCCGTCACTGATCGGCGTCGGGCTCGCCTGACTGTGCTTACCATGCACACGGTCAACCGATCCGCCACCGGATTTCTGCTGAAAGATCTCTTTGTCGAAGACAATCTGTCCCGAGTCGGTGTCCAGACATACGAGTCTGAGTGACTGTTCCGGGTCGCGAATCGATGCACCGACTGCAGTTGTCAGATAGATGTGATCACCGACGATTACCGGCGACGACCATCCGAGTCCGTTGATGGGCGTTTTCCAGGCCACGTTGCCGTCCGTGCTCCACTTGTCGGGGAGACCTGATGCATCGGCATGACCCTGCCCGCTCGGACCACGGAACTCCGTCCAATCAGCAGCAAAGGTGGATGAGGTGATTGACAGACTCAGCAGATAAATCAGGACTCGCATTTGGCAGTGCCCTTCCTTAATGTGGTAAGTGTGTTGTTCAATCGATCTCAACGATCTCAAGCTTCTGCACGCTGCCGTTCGGAAGCGTCACATCCACCTGCTCACCGACCTGTTTGCCAACCAGTGCACTCGCCAGCGGGCTGCTGGTGAGAATCTTCATGATCTCACCTTCGTAGTCCTCTTCACCCGGCCCGACGAATTCGTATTTCTCGACGTCGCCGTAGTCCCGGTCCTTGACCGTGACCGTGCGTCCAAAGGCAACAATTCCCTCGGGCATGGCCGACTTGTCGACGATCGTGCAGCTGGCCAGCTTGCTTTTGAGCTGATTGATTTTCGCCTGCATCAATCCCTGGGCATCGCGCTGTCCGTGGTACTCGGCGTTCTCCTTGAGGTCGCCTTCCGCGCGAGCCGCAGCGATCCGTTGAGCGATCAGGGGCATCTCTTCGTCTTCCATGCGACGGATGTCTTCCCGAATCTTCTCGTAACCTTCCCTGGAAATCGGATTGGACATTTGATTCTCCTCAGACGCTAAGCTTTCGTGTGGCTCTTACGCCAAAGTCCTCGAGGCGCAACAACAACTGGCGGCCGAAGTTGTTCCTGCGAACAGCTTTGACCGCCAGTCTGAAATCGTTCAATCTGGTTTGAGTATAGGTCGATGCCAGGACGTCCGCTATCCGACGTCCTTCCACGCTCGGTCTTTCGCGCTTGCCAGAACAGCACCGCAAACCTTCGCCGTTTCCAGCGCGTCACGAAACGTTGGTTTACACGGTTCGCCGCTTGACAGTGAGGTGAGAAAGTCGGCGACCTGATGCACAAACGTGTGTTCGTAACCGATGCAAAGCCCTGGTACCCACCATTTGTCGAGGTACGGATGGTCGCCATCAGTGATGTGCACAGTGCGCCAGCCGCGGACGATTCCCTCATCGCTGTGATCAAAGAATTCAAGCCGATTGAGATCGTGCAGGTCCCAGCGGATTGAAGCGTGCTCGCCGTTGATCTCCAGCGTGTAAAGGGCCTTGTGTCCCCGGGCGTAGCGGGTCGATTCAAACAGGCCAAGTGAGCCATTGTTGAAGTGACAATGAAAGACACAGGCATCGTCGATTGTGACAGCCTGCTTCTCACCGGTTGCCTGATGGACGCGTTCCTTGATGAACGTTTCCGTCATCGCTGAGACGTCTTTAATACCGCCGTTCAGCCATATGGCCGTGTCGATGCAGTGTGCGAGCAGGTCACCGGTCACGCCGGAACCGGCAGCATTTGCATCGAGACGCCATAGCGCTTCACCACCCTGAGGCAGGTCTTCACTGATCGTCCAGTCCTGAAGAAAGTTGGCGCGATAGTGGAACACACGACCGAGCTTGCCAGAGTCGACGATTTGCTTCGCCAGTGTGACGGCCGGGATGCGTCGGTAATTGTACCAAACGGTGTTGGCGACGCCGGCCTTTTCGATGGCTTCCACCATCGGCAGACTTTCCTCGGTCGTGCGCGCCAGTGGTTTTTCGCAGAGGACCATCTTGCCGGCTTCCGCGGCGGCGATGGCGATTTCCGCGTGAGTGTTGTTCGGAGTGCAGATATCGATGGCATCAATGTCGTCACGCGCGACCAGAGCCTGCCAGTCCGTTTCAACTGACTCGTAACTCCATTGATCAGCAAAGGCCTGGGCACGTTCTGCATTGCGTGCACAGATCGCTTTCAGGACTGGCCGATGCTCGACATCAGGAAAGAAGTCGTTGACTCGCTTGTAGCCGTTCGAGTGAGTGCGGCCCATGAAGCCATAACCGACCAGGCCAATATTGAGAGGTTTCTTAGCCACTGTTGCTCCTTCGGAGAATGACCAAAAACGAATGACCAATGACCATTATTAGTCTTTGGTGTTTCGATAGATGCTGCTGAATATGAGGACCAGTTCGCGTGCTTCTTTCCACAACCCTCGAGCACCGTCTGCCTGAGCCGGACAGGCCGCTGCAAACATTCTCAGCCAGTGCTCGGTTCTTTCGCCTCTCTCCTGCAGAGGCTGATTCGATATCGAAATTCCTTTCGAGTTCCGGATCCGTAATTCGCTCCGATGTTTCGCCGAATAGGGCAGTTCGCTCCGACAGGTCAAACCTCTGACCAGTGTCCATTGCATTGGTCATTGGTCCTTGCCCGTTGGTCATTTCACTTCAGTTGGCGTCACGGACTTTAATCATGGCGTCCAGGATCGTGTTCCACGTGTCCTGAGTTTCCAGCATCGCGTTCGGAAACATGCAGCCGTCCCAGCAGATGTGCTGGATGCCTCGGTAGGCGTAATCCTTCAGCCAGTACGTCGAGCAGCGAGTGATATCCAGCTTGCCGCTCGGGTCATCGGCCGGGCAGTGCTTGCCGGTCTTGTCGTGCGAGCCGGCTCCGTGAACCGTGCCGTCGTTCTGTGCGACGTGAAAGTCGATCGTCCAGGGCCGCAGCTTCTCGACCATCTGTTCGTACGCCGCGTAGAACTCTTCCTCGGAGTAGCCTTCCTGCAGAAGCGCATGCTCAGGGGCGTTGTAACCCATCAGGTAGAGATACGTATGAGCCATGTCGGCCTGGAAGCCGAGTGCCTCGGGCATGCCGACTTCTTCCATCAGGTCGAGCATGTCCTTCCACGAGTGCATGCCCGCCCAGCAGATTTCGCCTTCGGCAGCCAGGCGTTGTCCATTGTCGGCGGCAATCTTTGCGGCTTCGCGGAACGTATCTGCAATCCGGCTCGTATTGGCCTTCGAATCTTCACGCCACTTCTCGACGCCGAATTCGGCTGAGTCAATTCGGATGACACCGTACTTGCGGATGCCGTGATCCTCGAAAACGCGAGCGATGCGGCAGGCCATTGTCACGGCGGAGAGAAACTTCTCGCGGGCTTCGCCGTCGCCCATCGCCGAGTCGCCAACTGTTTCCGGCCAGACCGGCGCGACGAGTGAGCCAACGCTGAATCCGAAGCTCTGAATCTCGTCGGCGATCGTTCGCAGTTCGTCGTCCGTGGCTTCGGGATTCGTGTGGGGCAGGAACAGAAAGTAGTCGATGCCGTCGTATTTCTGGCCGTTGACATCGGCTCCGGCGGTCAATTCCAGCATGCGAGTCAGGCTGATCGGCGGCTCTTCTCCTTCGCCGTCACCTTTACCAACCAGACCGGGCCACATTGCGTTGTGAAGTTTCAGCGACATTGCGAGTCCTTGATTTCCTTAATTCGCGATGACCACACCTGACTAATGCCGACGTGGAAACTGGTCATTCGTCGTTATTGGTCATTAAATGTTCTTGTACGCACCCATCGCCGGAGCATCCGGCTGGGCATCCGGGCCGAAGTACCGCAGTCCAACCAGTGGATCGGTTCCGGTGTTCTCAAACTCGACGCCTTCTGCCGCTCGCTTCGCTGTCACAAAGGCCTCGTCCTCAGTCATGTCACCGAAGCGAATCATGGCCGGCGTTTGAAGCTTGAGGCTTCCGATGCGGCCCTCACCCTGAGTTGTGATCCAGGAGAACGCGCCACCATCGGTAATCGTGCACTTCGCACCAGGCTGGACGGTCAACTCCTTCGCAGTGAAGAGCTGCTCGCCATCGACCTTGCCATAAACAATCCAACGGTCGGCCGAGCCGTCGCCTTGCGAACAGACAACCGGCTCGAGGTAGTTGTTGTCTTTGAAGTTCGGATCGACGTTCTTTTCCCAGTCGAGGGCATCGACCATGTACTGATTGTCGTTATGGTACTCCTCCGGAAAATCCTTTGTCAGGAGTGACCGCGGTACCATACGACCCTCAACCAGCGACTGGTACATGCCGAAAACATCTGAACCCCATTGCGGTTCGTACGTCAGCAGACTTCCTGGAGCATGCAGCACACACGGCGGAATCAGCCAGCCGGTGCCTGGCTTGAGGCGATAGGCTTTTGAGAGATCGAGGATGCCATTGTCGCCGGTATTCCAGTCGGCCAGGCACTTGACAACCTGCTCTTTTGTTGTCCCCGGTTCGAGACCCATGAACGTGTACGGAAAGTTGTTGCCGGTCGGGTTGTATTGTGGCGGGAAGTAGTACGACTCGGGCTTGCCTTCCTGTCCGACGAGCTTCGCCTGCTCGGCGTTCTGATGCATGTGATGCGGGATCGGCCCCATGTTGTCGAAGAACTTCGAGTAGCACGGCCATTTGCCGTATTTCGACCAGATGGACTCGCCGATGATCTCGGCTCCGAGTTCACTGATTGCCTCTCGCAGCAGGAACTTCTCGCCCGACGGTGTGACGCAATAACTGAGCCCTTCGTCCCAGTTGCGGTTCTCGTTGGCCGCTTCGGTCGTTGACCCGAACCAACGTTCGTCGATTCCGCCGCGATCCATGCCCAGCGCGTAATAATGGTCTGGATGGAGTTTGAGTCGTCGGCCTGGCTGCAGGAACGATCGAGGCACCCAGTTCGGAGCCAGGCGAAAGATGCCGTTTGTTTCGGACAGGGCATTGGATGCAAGTGCAGACACGCTTGCCATCGGGCTTCCTCGGTGCAGATCAGCTTGATGATGGAGCCCGGTGAGCGAACCGGACACTATTGGACAACGGCAGGAGCGTACTGCCCGACAAGAGCGGAGACAACTCTTCACAAACCCTTGCATCAACGTCTGTTAATGCAGACATACAAGGCAAGAGGAACCGCT
>CAYSJO010000073.1:0-5819 GCA_964431285.1 uncultured Planctomycetaceae bacterium | reverse complement strand
GCTATCGTCAACGAAACATCGTCGAACGCGTCATTGGCTGGCTCAAAGAGTTCCGGCGTGTGTTTTCACGGTATGAAAAGACCGCATTGAACTTCGGTGGTATCGTTCGCCTGGCGGTAATTCAGAGGTACATTAGAGCCATTTTCTAATACGCGTCGTATTCAAACAGAGCCTAGTATCCTGAGTCAGAGATTCACTTCACAAGCCGAGGTCTCGGCGAGATGGTCAACGGCCGCTTCCTCGCTGACGCCCGGCTAGAATCGCGCAACTCACAAATAGTATTCGTAAGTCCAGTTAGGGGCCGATCGGTCTGTCCATTCTGCCCAACCGGACGTTCCATCAAGGAGAACCGACAGATCCGGAGAATTCGTGCGAGCCGGTCCATTCAGAATGGACGATGTGGATGCGTGTGCGAGAAGAATGCCCAGGGATGGGGCATGATCTTCCTCGCCCAACACATTCTTCGTCTTTGGTTCCGCAATCTTCGGAGAGCGGTTGCCGTCTCAGCAGGGAGGTTGAGATGCGTCGGATTCTGATTCCGGTGGTGTTTGTGTTTTGCTGCCTGCCACTGCAGCCGGCCTTTGCTCAATTCGGCCTGAACTTCAGCGCCGTAGGCCCCGTCAACCGTGGCATGGGCGGGGTGGGGACCGCAACGCCGGTGGATTCCATCGGGGCCCTTCACTGGAACCCCGCCACAATCAGTGCCTTGCCGTCGTCGGAAATGGCTTTCGGAGTCGATGGTGTCCTTCCGGTCGTGGACATCACCTCCTCTCTGGGTCCATTCACGGGCGGTGACGACAGTGATGGCGGCTGGTTCGCCGCGCCGTCGTTTGGCGTCGTGCAGCAGGTGGACGACTCGGAATGGACCTATGGTCTGGGAATCATGGCGGTGGCCGGATTCGGGCAGAATTTCCCGGCCAGCAGTGCAGCCGGCACAACGAATCCCGTTCTGTTCCCGGGTGACGGACTGGCAGAGAATGGTGGAATCCCTGGCTTCGGCAGCATCTTTGCTGAAGCGGTCTTTATTCAGATCGCCCCGACGCTGGCATTGCAGTTGACCGAAAACCTGTCAATCGGGTTTGGACCGACGGTCACCATCGGTCGCGTGCAGGTGGCGCCGTTCGCATTTGCTCCGCCTGACAATGCGAACGCGATCGGACAACCCACGTTCCCCGATGGAACAAACGCCCGATCCCACTGGGGCGGCGGGTTCCAGGTGGGAGCGTACATGGAAACAGATCAATGCGTGAACTTCGGTGTTTCATTTAAGAGCCCACAGTGGTTCGAGAACTTCACGGCCAATTCGGCAGACGAAGTGGGCCGTTTGCGCAATCTGAACTTCGACCTTGAGCTGCCCTACATCCTGTCGTTCGGAGCCTCATACACAGGTATGCAGAACATGGTGCTCGGTGCCGATGTGCGATACATCGGCTGGTCAAAGGCAGATCTGTTTGGCGATCCGGCATCATTCAGCAATGGTGCGTTGCGTGGACTGGGCTGGGACAGCACTTGGAATGTTTCACTCGGTGGCCAGTATCTCATGTCGGACCGAGTGACCCTGCGAGGTGGATATGCCTACGGGCCAAGTCCGATTGACGGGAACCCCGAGAGCGGACTGAATGTGGGTACTCCGCTGATTCTGGAGCACATGCTGTCAGCGGGAGCCTCGTTCCGTATCAGCGATGCATTGTCGATGCACGCCGCATACACCTACGCAATCGAAAACGAACTCGAAGGCCCGATTCAGGCACCGACAGGCCCTGTGATGGGTAGCAGACTCTCCCAACACGTATCGGCGCATATCCTGACGGCAGGATTCACGGCAGTATTCTGAGTCGCCACGGATAGCGGAATTCTGGCCAGCCCGGATTCGTTCTCGAATCCGGGCTTTTTTCGTCACGTAACAATTCGCTGGACAGTTCGAGCTGACGGCAGTGAACCAACGAAAGCTCTACTCATGCCAGAAGGCCGTGATCCGGTCGATTTCGGTCTCTGCACTCGCGAGTTGCTCCTCGGAGTCGCTCCAGTTGAATTGAAGTCCCGCACGTGCCCGGTACAGGCGGGACTTTGCAAGTTCGTATGGAGCTTCCTGAAACTCAGCAACGCGAATGCTCTCATCGAAGTACCGACGTGCTTTTGTCTGATTCCCCTGCATGGCCAGTATTGTTCCCATCTCGCGCAGTGCCTGTGCCCGTGATGTGTGATAAAGCTTTGTGATGAACAGGGCACGTGCGTGCCGCCTTCTTCGCCGCTTTTAGTGCCGTCTGTCGTGAGGCCCGTTCCGATTCACGCTCGGCAACGATACGCAGTGCTTCGGCCCGCCATGCGTAGCCACAGTAGATGTATGGATTGCGGAACATCATTTTCAGGGCAAGGTCGAGACACTCCTTCAACGTCTAAGCGGCTTCGACGGGTTTGTCTTCACGATGCACGAGGTCCAGACCACGACCCATGATGATGGCGCATCTCGAAAGCGGGCCGGTTCGTGGTCGCTCAACTTCAGACTGCACGACGCCGTCCTCAGCGAAATTCGGAGAGGTGGGAGTGCCAAACAGCATCGCGCACGCGACGGCCATGTAGTCGCCCGTTTCATATCCGACGCGCAGAACGGTCTGCGCCATTCGGCATGCCTCTTCCAGTTCTCCGGAGTAATATGTGGGCACGCTCAGAATGATGCGCACCATGTTGGCCTCCCACACGTCACCTGCTTCTTCCAGCAGACGCACAGCCGCTTGTCCCGATTCGACAGCTTCGCGAAATCGTCCCAGCGTTGCCAGCGACATGCCTTTGCGACTGCGGGCCATCCCCTCTCCGAGTCGGTCGCCCAGTGCCGCGTGGATTTCGCAGGCACGCTCCGCGTAGCGCGTTCCACGTCCTGCCATAGGGATGGCTGTCATGACCACCGCGTGGTAACCGCAGGTATGACCCAGTTTCCGGCTGGGCGGATACTTTTCGGCAAGGTTCATGTGCCGCAGGTGCGTCCACAGCACCGGAATGGGGCCCTTTGCGAAAAAATAGGGATACCGCAGGCCATCATGCAGCTCCGCTCGAAACAGATCCATGGAACCGCGATCGGTGTCAGCAGACCGACCACCCGTCAGCGCACCAGGAAACCACGTATGCAGTACCTGGATTCCACCTTCCCACGTCAACGCCAGCAGCTGTCTCAACAGACGGGACGGAACAGGAGTTCCGGTGGCTTCCAACGCTCGTTCGAAATGAGCGTTAGAATCGTCCATGTTCCCGGTCTTGTAGCCATTCCAGCCCCGCTTGCCGTCCACTCGGGCCTGCACAAGACCGGCAGTCGCCAACTGCCGCGCCATCTGAAACTGCTGATCCGCCCGCTCGTGTCGTGCCCGCATCACCAGAACATCACTGCGCCCCTCGGCGATGCGGAACCTCAGGGCGTCGCTGGAGGCATTCTCGTCCGCAGCATGACTGGCGATTTCGAACTGTTGTTCGGCAACTTCCAGCGCGTTCAGAGATCGCGCACGCTCGGCGGCTACGAGTGCGTATGGCAGTGCCCGTTCCGGCTTGTCGGCCGCGTCGAAGAAATACGCGAGGTCAAACACTCGCTGCCATTGCCGATGGTCGATCTTCAGCGGCTCGCCCGGCTCCTCAAAGTCCGGCGTGCCGCGAATGTGTGACTCGACTTCCGACAGAGTGAATCCAGCCGTCTGCTCGATCACCAGCGCGATCTTCAAGTGATGACCGCGAACCTTGCCGGCAGCCAGGTGATTGACGACGGACTGGCGGATCCGGTCGTGATAGGTCTCGACCACCGTGTCGTCTTCCTGTTCTGTTGTCCTCACGAAGTTGCTCGTCCGGAGTTGCGCCAGCAGACTCGGTCCGTGTGTTCTCTCGTCGATCGTCTGATAAGCCTCGGAGGCACGCATGGGACGACCGGCCACGGCAATGACTTCCAGCAGACGGCGCGACTCTTCGGACAATCGACACACTCGCGACCAGATCACTTCATCCAGTTCGAGCGTGCCGACGCTGGTCGAAGCGTCGTCCTGTACGTGCTGAGCAAGTTCCCAAACAAAGAACGGTGATCCACCCGACTCCTTGCCAATGCGCTCCGCGATCTGTTTTTCCCGGTTCCCGTCGCGCCCCAGAAGACTCAAAGCCAGTCGGCTGGCGTCGGTTTCGGACAACGCATCGACAGCCAGTTCGTGCCGGTGTGGATGGTCCTGTCCCTTCTGATAGGCATCAGCGTGAACCTTCAATGCCGGACTCGTTTCGACATCCTCGCGGCGGTAGGAACCCAACAAAAGCAGCCGCAGACTTTCCGGTGGGCGCACCAGATCCGCCAGCAGATTCGAGCTGTCTTCGTCTCCCCATTGCAGGTCGTCGATGTACAACACGACTGGCTGTTCCTGGCCCAGGTTGCCCAGTAGTTCCGTTAACGCCGTGAGAGCCCGCTGAGGGAACTCCTGCTGATCCGCGCTTTCAACTGAGGGCTTGTCGCCATCCGTTGCGCCAGGCACCTGACCGAACACGGGAAACAGGCGAACCATCGGCAGCGTGTCATTCGGTATCAGCGCGACAAGCGTCGTCGGGGGTAACTCGCACAGATACACAACCAGTGCATCGACCAGGCTGTCCAGCGCCTTGAACGGGACCGATTCCTGCTCGTAACAGCTGCCTTCCAGCAGGATCGTTGTGTCGCTTCGATGAATACTGTCGACAAAGCTGCGGATCAGAACGCTCTTGCCCATGCCCGAGAAACCATGCACAAACACGCTGCGTGTCGCGCCTTTTCTGACTTCTGCCAGCGACTGTTCCAGCAATTCGAAATGTGTCTCGCGACCGACCAGATCGACCGACTGAATGACGGTCGCTGTAGCCGCTTCCTGAATACTGTCCGCAACGTCGTCGGCTTCCACAGCACGCAGCACATCGACTGTCGATGGACGATTTGCCGGATCGATCTCCAGCAATGCCATGCACAGATCGTTCAGTTCCTTAGGGACACCCGGCTTCCGTTTGTCGGGAGCCAGCGGCATTTCGTACTGCTTCCGCAGCATCGCTTTGAGCGACTTGTCTCGAAACGAAAGTCGACCAGTCAGTGCCTCGTACAGCATCACACCTACGGCATACCAGTCGCTGGCCGCAGATAAACGTCGGCAGGCCGCCTGCTCGGGAGCCATGTAATGTGGCGTGCCTTGAATCGCCTTTGGCATGCGACCGTCGTCGTCACGAGTGATCTCTGCGATCAGTCCGAAGTCCAGCAGGACGAGTCGCCCTTCTGTCGTGACAAAGACGATGGACCGCTTGATATCACTGTGCAGCTTGCCGCCGCGATGCCGTTCGTTCAGGCCCACGGCCAGTTGTTTGAGCACGTCATACAACCGGGTCAAACGCCGCATCGACAGTCTCCACGAGTCGGCAGCCACATCAGCCGAGCGACGGCGACCGCCGTCGATCTTCAACGCATCAAACTCGGACCAGACAAACTCCAAGAACTCAACGCCACGCAGCAGCTCCATCGTCAGGCACCATGTCTTGCCGTCCGAGTGCAGTTCATATAGCGATGCCAGATTCCGATGCGCGATGTCCGCCAATGCACGGAATTCCTGCTTGAAGCGGACCAGATCATCGGGGCCCATCCGTTGAAGAGTCTTGAGAGCAACTTCGCGGCCGTGCTTTTCGTCAAACGCCCGGTAAACGACTCCTGGGGTGCTTCAGGTTGCGCGGAGAGTGCAAGTCCTTAAATCGGCACGGTCGTTTGGGTTTCGAACTCGGCTGGGGTGAGGTAGCCGAGCGATGAATGACGGCGGTCCTGGTTGTAATAATGCAGATAGGTCGACAGCTCG
>CAYSJO010000072.1:0-16390 GCA_964431285.1 uncultured Planctomycetaceae bacterium | reverse complement strand
CACAGTTTGCCATCCATGGCTTCTTTCCTCGAAAGGGAAGTTCTGTCACAACCATGGATTGCAAACTGTTTCTTTATTTACAGATAGAGCGACTCCCCCCTCTACACGCCCATGAATAAAGTTCCCCACTGGGGAGAGGGGACAAGGAGTGGCCGGTTGTCACGGCGTTTCTCCGGGTGGCGCCGGTGTTTCCTTTTTCGCCTTTTCGAAGTCGCCCGCGGCCACAATCACGATCCGTTCCGGGTCAAGGTACTTTCGCACAGTTTCCAACACCTGCTCGGCGGTCACCGATCGCACTTTCGTTTCCAGTCCGGAGTGGAAACCCATCGTCCGGTTGGTAAATGAGGTTCCGGCAAGAATCGATGCCAGACTGCTCTCGCTGCCGCGGCTGACTTCACGACTCTGCAGCCACCCGTTCTTTGCGGCTTTGAGCTCTTCATCCGTCACTCCATCTTTCCGGAGCAGATCGAGTTCCTCACGAATCGCAGCCTTCACTTTGTCCATGTTGCCGGGGTTCGAGATGGCATAGATGTAGAACACCGTGCGGTCATCGAGTGACGAAACACTCAGGCCGGAGCGAATTCCGTAAGACAGCCCGTCTTTCTGACGCACGCGATTCCCCAGGCGATTGGCCAGTGCTCCGCCCCCCAGGATGTGATTACCGACCAGCAGAGCGGGGTACTCTGGCGACTCATCCCGCAACGGAAACACGGTCGCGGCGAAGTACATCGCGTTGGCCTTGTCGGGAGTGTTGATGTCTTCTGTGGACGCCTTGAGTTCAATGTCGGCCGTTCGGCGGAGTCGCTCATACGGTTGCTTCGTCGTCCATCCGCCCAGGACCGGCTTCAGGCTTGCCATTGTCGTGTCGGGGTCGAAGTCTCCGACGATGGTCAGCTCGCCATTCGCTCCGCTCAGGAAGTCCGCGTAAAGTTGTTGGAGCTGCTCGCGGTTGGCAGCTTTGACGAACTCGATTTCTTCTTCGAGTGTGGGCTGATACAGCGGATGCCCTTTCTCGTAAGGCGAAATCTTCCGCTGAGCTGAGCGCTGGGCCAGAACCTGAGGTTCAACCAGAGACTCTTCCATGATGGAAATCTGTTGATTGCGGATCACCTCCAGCTCGGATTCCGGGAGGGTCGGATGCCGCAGGACCTGTCCCAGCAATTCGATTGCCCTGGGCAGGTTTTTTCGTTTCGTTTTCAATGAGAACGTTGCCGATCCGGCGTTTCCCGACCCGGAAAGCTGAGCGAAGTTGCGGTCGAGTTCATCCTGCAGTTCCTGCCGGCTGAACTGCTCCGTTCCGCGAGTCATCATCGGCGGAAGAAACTCGCACAATGTTGTCTTCCCTTGCAGACTCTTCACGGTGCCATATCTCAGAGTCAGTCGCAGAATGACCGATTCACCCCGGCTCTTCTTCGGCAGCAGCGCGACCTTCAGTTCGCCATTGACTTCCAGTCGGTTCGTGCGTGATTCAACGTTCTCCGGCGACACGTCGAACGCTTCTCCCGCAGCCATGGCTTTGCGGCCTTTGTAGTCGCCGATCATCTCAGCCAGGTTGGGTGTCTCAGGAACGGAGACACGGTCTGACTCTTTCTCAGGCAGATACAGACCTGCCGTGCGGTTGTTGCGGCGGAAGTATTTCTTCGCGGCCTGCTGCACCTGCTCGACGTTGACCTTCTCCAATCGATCGCGGTGCAGGAAGTACAGCCTCCAGTCGCCCTGTGCCGCCCACTCACTCAGTTCAATGGCAATGCGTCTGGAATCGGATGCACTCAGTTCCCAGCTCTTGAGCAACTCCTGCTTCGCACGCTGCACGTCTTCTTCTTTGATCTCGGATTCGCCCATACCCTCAACAACGTCGATCATTGATTCCAGCACGAGACGCGGATCGTTCTCCTTGTTGACTTCTGCGATCAGCATCTGAATGCCGGGATCGTGCAGCGCGAATGACAGACCATACACAAACGAAGCCTTCTTCGTTTCGACGAGGGTCTTGTAGAGCCGGCCAGCCGGTTGCGAAGTCAGCATGGAATCCAGCACGGCCACGGCGGGGTAGTCTGGATGAGGACCGGAAGGAACGTGATAAACCGTTCCAACTGCCGCGATTTCGCCGACACGCCGCAACGTGACAAAGCGTTCGCCGTCCTGTGCGGGCTCCTGGGTGTACGTCTTGTCGAGCTTGCGCTCGGGCCGTGGCAGTGCGCCGAAGTGCTTATCGATCAGTTCCAACGCCTGCTTCGGATCGAACTTGCCAGCCACCACCAGCATTGCGTTATCCGGCTGGTAGTACCGGCGGTAGAAGTTCTTCAGGTTCTCGATCGGAACGCGTTCGATGTCGGCCCGATTACCGATCGTTGAGTTCCCGTAGTTGTGCCAGAGAAACGCAGCCGAAACCATGCGTTGCCAGAGGACTCGTACCGGACTGTTCTCGCCCCGTTCGAACTCGTTGCGGACGACAGAGAACTCACTCTGCAGGTCCTCGGCGGCAACCTTGCTGTTGACCATGCGATCGGCTTCGAGCTGCAACGCGAACTCAAGGTTTTCGGCACTGGCCGGCAGTGTTTCGTAGTAGTTTGTGCGATCGAGCCAGGTGGTTCCGTTGAGCTGTGCTCCGCGGTCCTTCAGCAACTGCGGGATGTCCTCATGCGTCGGCGTGCCCTTGAACAGCATGTGCTCAAGCAGATGGGCCATGCCGGCTTCGCCATAGCCTTCATGTCGCGAGCCGACGAAGTAAGTGATGTTCACCGTGACCGTCGGCTTGGATTCGTCGTGAAACAACAGCACTTTCATGCCGTTGTCGAGTTTGAACTCAGCGATACCTTCGACCTGAGTCACCGGCGTGATCTCGGCCCGGGCGACCGGCACGAATAACGACAGAAACAACAATGCAGTAGTCAGTACATTCCGTGTGAGCATCGATCACTCTCCTGACAGGGACTGTCTTCACGACGGCTGGGAGAATATCGGCGACATGCCCGAGTCGCCAGGCAACTCAACGCTCCCAGTCGTCACGTGAACCAGTTCGCCTCACTCACTTGCGGAGCAGCGCTCACTGGCCTTGAATTGCCGGATACCTGCGTGGACGAAACGTCCGCGAATTCACCATCTCACTCGGAGACTCAACCGATGCGAACGACGATCGCACTCTCGACACTGCTCGTGCTGACACTCTCGCTGCAGGCCTCGGCCGACAAGAAAGGCAAAGACAAAACGGAAGAAGGCTTTACGCGGCTCGACGACGGCAAGTCGTTCGACGGCTGGAAGATCAATGAGGCGAAAGATTCCTGGGCGATAGAAGACGGAGCTTTCCGTGCCCGTGGCCCGCGCAGTCACCTGTTCTATGTCGGCGACGAAAAACCGTTCGTGAACTTCGAACTGAAGGTCGACGTACTGACGAAGAAGAACTCCAACGGCGGCATCTACTTCCACACAAGATTTCAGGAAACTGGCTGGCCGAAGTATGGATTCGAAGCACAGGTCAATAATTCCTATGAGCGTGACCGACGCAAAACCGGCAGCCTGTACGCCGTCAAGGACGTCCTGGACAAAGCCCCCGCGAAGGATGACGAGTGGTTCACCGAACACGTCATTGTCAAAGGTCGCAATGTCGTGATCAAAGTGAACGACAAGGTCGTCGTCGATTACACCGAGCCGGAAGACGCCAAGGCCGGTAAAGACTTCACGCGCAAACTCGACAAAGGCACCTTCGCGCTGCAGGCGCACGATCCGGGCAGCACGGTTTACTTCCGGAATATTCGAGTGAAGCGATTGGACTGATTCGCGACCGGCAGCCATATCGGCGCCTGTTAGGAACGGACATGTTTCGACGAGCAACACTGATACTCGTGTCGTTTCAGGTCTCCGCGCCCTTTCTTCTTGCGCATCGCGACGTTCTGGCTCAGGATGCTGCCGCGTTCAGGAAGAAAGCGGCCGTGAACTTCCGAACCCCGCCACGTGAGTTTCAGGAGGTCACGGTTGGCGGCCGGGCGTTTATTGTGGAGAAACAGTTGCTCGTCGAGGCTCCGTCCGTAGCTGACCGCGTACTGAAGCGGTTGAACGAGAACATCGAGGTTGCGCTGCGGATCGTCCCGCCGCATTCACACGCGCAGATTACAAAGCAGCGATTCTACCTCATGTATGGGCCGGAAGCCCGAGGAGGAGGAGGAGGGTGCCGAGCGGCGGCGCATATTATCGACCTGGATCGCCGAAGTTCGATGAGAAGCGCCATGAAGACTGGAACAGCGTGATTGTTGTCTTCAACGCGGACAACTACCTGAAACTGAACGATCTCTGGGCGTTGAAAGCAGTTCTGCACGAAATGGCCCACGCGTATCAACTCGAACAATGGCCAGAGAAAGAGCCAGCGATTCTGTCGGCATGGGAAAACGCCATGCAGGACAAGCTGTATCACAACGTAAAAGATGACAAAGGCCGAGTCCTGAAAGCTGCCTACGCGACACGAAACCAACTCGAATACTTTGCCGAATTGTCGTGCACGTTCTTTGCGCGTTGCAATTACCATCCGTTCGATCGAGCGGAACTGAATTCGTACGACGCGACCGGGTATGAGATGATCCGCAGGCAGTGGAAAATCGGTGATGAGTACGGCACTCGCGAGGCGCGTGTCTGGACCAATACTAAAGGCCGAACGGTGACAGCAACGCTTTTAGAGGTCAGCGGAAGTCGAGTGACATTGAAAGATAAGACTGGAAGGAATCGTACACTGGCACTGAACTCGCTGAGTCCTCTTGACCAGGATCACATCCGCCTGTGGTTCGGTGATGGGTCGAGCCGGGCTTCCGACAAGAGACCGTAGACACGATGGTCACAAAGGCCGCACAGGTCGCCATGCCGTCCAGACAAGCGGCGCCGCCAACAGCGGTATCACCAGGAATCCCAGAAGTGCCGTGGTCCAGGAACCGGTCTGGTCGAACGACACGGCCAGCGGCAGTGGTCCCAAGGCTGACGCGAGGATCATCACGCAGAACGCCACACCGCGGATACCGCCCTGGTGCGCCCGCCCGTAGTAGTTGATCCACACAACCATTCCGGTGCTGCGCAGCACGCTGCCATGCAGGCCCAGCAGTACCGCGTAGACGACCGCCAGCCGCGGATCCGGCAGAACGAGCAGCAATGTGATCGCAGTCGCCAGGCAGATCATTGCGGCGGACATCAGATAGCGAGCTTCGACACGGTCCGTCAGCCAGCCCGTGACGAACGACATGCTGGTGCCGACGCCGGCTTGAACAGCGATCAGACCAAGTGCCCAGTCTTCGGCAACGCCGCGACTGCCCAGTAACGAAACCTGATGGAAGACCAGCCCCGTTCCGACCATACCGCTGGTTGCCGGGACGGCCAGCAGCTTCCAGAACGTCACGTTGCGAAGAACTTCAGCAACCGTCCACGAATCCTCCAGTGGCGTAATCAACGGATTGGCCGGAGCCGTCTCTGGTTCGGCTTCCGCATCGAAGCCATCCGGTTTCAGTCCCAGGTCCTCGGGGCGATTACGGACCAGCAGCAGTGACGGCAACAGAATCACAAACCAGCAGGCGACGCCCAGAACTCCCCATGCCGTCTGCCAGTCGTATGTGTTGATCAGATACCGATTGATCAGCGGAAAGGTCATGATTGAAAACGTACTGCCCAGACCGGACATGGCAGTCGCCAGTCCACGCCGTCGTTCGAACCACTCACCCACGAGCCACATGGCTGTCAGCGTCAGAGCTCCTTGTCCCAGGCCGCGCACCAGACTGAAGGTGAGGTACAGTTCGCCAAGAGACTGCGTTTGCGACATGCCAATGCAGGCGCCACCCAGCAGGAGTCCGATGGCAGGCAGCAGAAGCCGGGCCCCGAATCTGTCGAGAAGACGTCCTACGAATGGCATGCTCAGACCGCTTAGGACGGTGGCGAAGCCATATGCGAGCGAATAGTCCGTTTCGGAAATGCTCAGCCCATCGCGCATTGACCGCTTGAAAGCAGCGACCGAATACGACTGACCGGGAGCCGACATGAATTGCGCGGCCGCGGCGATGACCAGCATGATCCAGCCGGGGAAGAACAGATACTTCCTGGGGATGCGCCGCCCGCGCATGTCAGAAGCCCGGCTTTCGTCGGCTGACCGGGCTTCATCAATTGTTGCCTGAGCAGAGTGCGACTCGGAGTCCTCGGAGTTCATTCAGAACTGGTCCTTCAGTCCGAAGCGATGGTAACGCAGATTGCGCGGGGCCATCGTGTGTCCCCAGATGACATCCTCGACCGACACACCCAACGCTGTTGCAATTCGCTCCCGATCCGCGGGGCTCGGTGTCCAGCGACCATCCATAATCGCCTGAACTCGCTTTTGCGTGAGTCCTGTACGCTTCGAGATTTCGTCGACACTGACGCCGACGTCTTCTGAGATTCGATCAAGTGTTTTCATTGCGGCCGATTAGTCTCTGGTGCCGGTCAGGTGCAATGTTCGTTGAAACAGCTGGCAGAATGGGACAACTCATGTCGATTCAGGCTCGACAACGACAGCAGTACCAGCCGTGCAGACCATCATCATTGTCCCGTGTACCGTCTCGTAATCGACGTCGATGCCGATCACTGCGCTTGCTCCGCGATCTTTTGCCTGGCGAGCCATTTCGGCAAGTGCGATCTGCCGAGCCGATTGTAGCTTCCCTTCGTACGACGATGAACGGCCGTCGACAATGTCGACAATTCCAGCCAGCATGTCACTGAATATGTTGGCACCGATAATCGCCTCGCCGCAAACGACCCCCAGTGAGCTCACCGACCGAAATCCCGGAACATGCGTCGTCGTGACTAGCGGAATGTCAATCTCCGGCGATGTTTGAGGGTCAGGTAACGCTCCTTCCGGATCAATGTCGTTATCTCCGTCGCCTGCACATTCAAACTGGTCGCTGTTCTGTTCGCCGCAAACATCGCACTTCCACATCCGGCACCTCTGTCTGCAAAGCTACTTCTTAGGATAACCAAATCGCACAGGCAGAGGATGGTCTAAAGTGTCGCCGTTGGCCTTGAATCCACCTCCGTCGACATCGACGAATACGGGATTGTGCAGGGCTGCCGGAGTGTGTTCGCCCCAGACAGGGCCATGGACACGGCCCAGCTTCGAGTTTTCTGCGCCGGCCACAACGATCACATGTGCGTCTTCCTTGAGTGTCAGTTCCAGTCGTTCTTCGAATCGAACGACCCCCGATCGAAACACGTTTGGATGCGTCGCCTTGCGGTAATGATGCTTCGGGTGAATGCGGCCGTTGACGAGCACAAAGACGCGATCGAGGTCGATCCAGTTGGGACACTGGACACGGGCACTGATCAGGATTTTTCCTGATGGTGCTTCCAGGTCCTGGCCGGCGATGACACGACCTTTCTTCCCGGCTTCGGTCATGCTGACTTCGAGGAACGGTCCATTGGACATTACAACGGCTCCGGCCTCGGACGCCCGCACGACATCCAGCGGTTTGATCCCGGACGGGTCATCGGTGGGCGACTTGATCCAGTTCCGCAGCCAGCCGGATTCGTGATAGTTGTAATGGGCGTCCGTATTGACGACGCCGCGCAACAGGTACCCCTGATTCAGAAACTGCAGCCAGTTGTAAATCCGGTTGTTGCCTTTGTAATTCGACGCAGTAATCGACGGATCGAGTGTCAGGATGTCTGGCACCGGATGAATCTCCACCACGTCGAACAGCGGCAGGATGCCGGGATGCCCATCGTCTGGTGTGCCGTCGCCATTGGCGTCACGGAACATCCATCCCATATCCGGATGATTGATCTGCACCAGTTTCTCGCTGCGGTCGTCCCACAGCGCGAGTCGCTCGACCTGCTTCTCGACGCTGCCATCCGTGACCGGCCCACCGCCGTCCTGCAGATGCGGCCGGAACTTCATGGGAAACGCGTTCTGGTGATTCAGCAGTAACGGACTGCCTGTCAGCTCCATACCCGAACACGAGCTGATGAACTGGCCGATTTTCAGACGGTCGATGTGTGGCTGATAGCTGTCGACCCGGTTGTGCTCGGTGCAGGGAGCGAACTCGATGTGATCGCACACGAGATTCAACACACGACCAAGCTGGCTGCCAGTGTTATCGCCCGACGGCGAGCTGTGGCTGTGAAAATCACTACTGATCCAACCGGTGGTGTCCACGACATGCTTCAATTCGGCTTTCACTTCGACGGTCTTGCCGGGTGGCACGGTGACGTCACGAAAGACGGCGTCGTATTCCGGTCCGTGACTGATCACGACTTCGTATTCGCCAGGCGGCACAGACTGCGAGACTTCACCATGCGCCGCGTATCGCAGTCCCATTGTGCCGAAATCTGCGGACTCGGGACCGAACCACGGTTGCTGAGTGCCTTCCTTTGCCAGGAAGTCGACCTTGCACGGGATTGCGTCTCCGTTCCCGTCCGTGACCGCGACATTGACCGTGCCGGGTTTCCACGATGTACACCGAACGTCCATCTTAAAGCTGACGTCCGGACCTTTGAGTCCAATAGCTGCCGTTCCTGGATTGGCCGGAGTGATATCAACCCCAAGGGCTTCCACGCGCCATGCATACTGACCGTTCGGCAATGCCTGATGCACAGTTCCCTGTGCGTCGGCCACCGTCATTCCCCACTCATGGCCGTCTCGGATCAGTGTCACGCGAGCGTTCGGGATCGGTTGGTTGTTGCCATCACTAATGTTGAGCGTCAGTGTGACATCGTCACCGTCATCCCCCTTCGCGATCGATCGCACGTCCGGCAAATCGCTGGCAGGAAATATCCGGCGAGCCAGTTCGAATGATTCACCAGGCTGCAGGGTCACCTTTCGACCCGAGGATGTGGCATACCGAAGCGTCGACGTGCGCGTGTTGCTGTTGGAGACGATGGTCCCCTCTGTCGCCTGAATACCGTATGCCTGCCCCCAGAAGCGGTCGTGAACCCAGAACAAATCAGACTCGCTGTTCGGGGCCTTGATTATGTCTTCCTTGCGGGTGTCCAGCCGCAGATTGTCTTCCAGCGGTACCACCAGTGACTTGTCGGTCTCGTTAGAGAACCGGCTCGTGACTTGCAGGAACCGGCTGCCGGCCAGAAGCGAATAGCGCACTTCGACCGACGGGCGATCCGCAGTCCCATCAGCCCGGACGCGCACAGTTCCGAAGTGACCCGTGAGTGGTTTGCCCGGCTGACCGATCTGGGCGTCGCCGCCCTTCGCGCTGTCTGCGGTTCCCATCGTGACGCGCATGTTGCGATAAGGAAATTCCCGTGATCCCGGATAGAACGCACTCAACTGATCCGCCTGGTTCTCACGAGTCGTCAGATCGATCAGGCATCCTGCGACATCCCGCACGGTCATGTTCGCGTGACGGGACGCCAGCGGCTGAGCAATGACGGCGACCAAGTGTTTGTTCCGCAGAACAAGGTCTCCGTAGATTGCATCGACCTCTTTGCCGCCCGGGGCGAATTCGTCCCAGTTGGATGCGTCAAGAGTCGCGATCTCGACGTTGCCCGAATCGTCTTTGATCGAAGCATTAATTCCGAGAGCTGCGAGGAGCAGGAGAACAGTCAGGCCGAGCGCACGTCGTCTCATGATGGTCTCCTGCAATGTTGTCGCTCGACTCGAACAGTCAAGCTACTCAGACCAGCTGCAGCATTTCACGAAACTGGCCAAACAGGTAATGGCTGTCGTGAGGTCCCGCGGATGCTTCTGGATGGTACTGGACTGCAAACGCGGGGAAGTCGCGATGCTGAATTCCTTCAACCGTCTGGTCATTCAGGTTCAGGTGAGTGACTTCGACATTGGACGGCATGGAATCAGCTGACAGAGCAAAACCGTGATTCTGCGATGTGATTTCAACGCGGCCGGTGTCTTTGTTGAGGACTGGCTGATTTGCGCCTCGATGACCGAACCGCAGCTTGAAGATCTCCGCACCGCAGGCCAGACCGAGCAATTGATTGCCCAGACAGATTCCAAACACCGGGACCTTTCCCAGCAGTCCCTGAATTGTCGTGATTGCATAATCGAGCGGCCGCGGATCGCCAGGTCCATTCGACAGAAAGACCCCCGACGGTTGCAGGTCGAGGATTAGCTCAGCGGACCAGGTACCCGGGACGATCTGAACGCGACAACCCAGCTGCTTCAGATGCCGCGGGATATTCAATTTCATCCCATAGTCGATGGCGACAACAAGCGGCCCGGCTGCTGTTTCGGGTTCCTGCAATCCGCCATAACCATGCGTCACGGGATCGCGGACGATCGCGTTGAGGCCTTCGTTCCACGTCGTCGAATCAGGCGGGATCACTTCACGCGCCAGGTCGAGTCCCGCCAGTTCCGGACTCTGTCGGGCCTTCTCAACCAGAGACGCGTCGTCCCCCCCTTCGGTCGAGATGACCCCGGTCATAGCCCCGTGGATGCGAATTCGACGGACAAGCGATCGCGTGTCGATGCCCTCGAGGCCAATGATGTTGTGTGCCGCAAGATAGTCGCTCAGCGACTGGTTCGACCGGTAGTTGCTTTCATGTCGGCACAGTTCGCGAACAATGAAACCGCGCAGCGACAGGTCACCGCTTTCGACGTCCTCAGGATTGATTCCGGAATTCCCGATCAGCGGATACGTCATCGTGACGATCTGGCCGCAGTACGACGGGTCGGTGAGGATTTCCTGGTAACCGGTCATGCTCGTGTTGAACACGACCTCTCCAGAAACCTCGCCCGTGGCACCAAACGACTGTCCGTGAAAGACTGTGCCGTCAACCAGAGCGAGTCGGGCAGGGCGACTCATGATGGCAGAACCTCAGCGCTGGAATCGATTGAAGAGACGCGGCCAGTGGCCACAGAAAAAGGGCGTCGCGGGTGAATCAGGCGGGACTGGCTTTTACCAGAGTTGACCCCGGCTGAGAAGCATCGATGCCGGTTGGGAACCCGGACCACTGGAAACTACGCGGGCTCATTGAGCAGCAAAATGCCACGTGTTCATCAGAATTGGCCCAGGACCTCGGCACCATTTCGCGTCGAAAGGTCCCTGTAGAGATTTGTGTCCATGCTGTAGTTCAGAAAGCGGACAGAACCGTCTCCCAGAGCGAACTGACCGCCGCCTGCGTGCCAGCCCCAGAATCGCTCGGCGATGGCGGCTGTCGACCACGACGCACTCTGGCCTGGGGAAAACCCTCGAGCCGTGCTGAGATAGTGCTCACACTCCTGGCCACCGCACAGCAGCCAGCCCCAGACGCGATCCTGAGGAATCCCTCGCTCACCCACAAACAGCGTGTTGGACAGGCCATCGGTACAACTCCGTGGAGATGTACTGCTGAGAGTGAACAGCATTCCGTTTCCATTACTTGTACGGCCACACGTCCCTGCAGCCGCCTGGTCGCCGGAAACTCCCAGATAATTGCCGGGATACAGGTTGCCGCAGGGGTAAGCCCCCGGTGACCCACTCGTCAGCGTGATTCCCCCGTTCGGATCGGACGGGCAGATCAGGAATTCATGAACATATGAGGCAGGATCGGGCCTGGGGGGCGTGGCTGTTTGCAGGGCCAGAATCTCGAGGCAGCAGTCGGGAGTTTCGAAGTTGACCAGATGGTAGGCGGTCGAATTGTCGAGGAACGGCATCAGGTGCATCGCATAGCCCCATGCCACGGGGGCCGGGGTCGCGCTTCCCATCGGGTAGACTCCGTGCGTTTCCTGATAATTGTGCAGTCCAAGGGCAAGTTGCTTCAGGTTGTTGCGACACTGTGTCCGTCGCGCGGCTTCTCGAGCCTGCTGGACAGCCGGGAGCAGCAACGCGATCAGGACGGCGATGATGGCAATGGCAACGAGGAGTTCGATCAGCGTGAATGCACGCCGGGCTCGTGATTGTCTCATATCTCGTCTCCAGCAGGAGTGTCCTCCGACGGGGCTTCCGTCACGGTGGGTTCACTCAGAGTAAAATCGTGTTCGAATGAGGATTCCTCAGGGATCGTCAGCTCAAATTCCCATGATGTTTGTATCTCTTTTCCACTGGCCCGCAGCTTAATCAGTTCATCTTTGTTGGGCGTATGTGTGATCGTGAACCGATGCGGTCCGGCGACAGGTCCGTCGGCGTTTGAGAATGAAAACCAGCCGTCTTCGACTGACCCGTTCGCCGCAGGACCGGAATGCCCTTCCTGGGGGACGATGCTGATTGACCCGTCCGGCAGGTCCTTGCCAGCCATCTTCACCGTTCCGCTGACTGCGACTCGAGGGAGCCCGTCGCCCGAACCGCAACCGGCCGTCGCAACAATCGAGACTAGTGTCAGAAGGAAATATCGTGGCATTGAAGGCATCCGGCTGCGACTCGTGAAAGATTCCGCAGAGAGAACTGTAGCACGTGCGTGAACCGCTCTCGACGGATTTCACATGGTGCGTGACCCGTTTCAGGAAGCATGGACCGTCAGTTTCGTCCGCGTCAACAGGACACACGACCGTCTCGGCCATCTTCAGCTTCCAGAAGACGTTACACGATACGTTTATGGTGATGGTGTTTCGTGTCCGGGCGAGGCTGTGGGCTAACGCAAGACCGCCCGACTTCAGCGTGCCCTTGATTCCCGGAACATCTGACTGGACACTGACTTCCGATTCGCAAAGAGCCCGGACTGACCGAAAAGCCGGCCTGTTGTGAAGACGGTTGGGCACAGGAGCAGGAAATGGCGTTTCAGTATGTTCTTCCCGCAGCCGTATCCGCCCCCCTGGAGACGCTGCGACGACGCGTTCGTCAGGTGGCTCTGATTCGCGGAATCGGGATTTTTCTGCTGCTCGGCACGGCTCTGTTTGTTGCCGTTCTGGCTGCCGATCTCGTGTTCGATCTGGAAACATCCGCGCGGGTCATTGCACTCGCTGTGCTTCTGTCCGGCGAGGCCATACTGGCTGGCTGGCTGATTGGCCGGCCTCTGTTTCGCAGACTGCCGGATTCCGAACTGGCTTCGCTGGCCGAACAGCGCTTTCCCGAGCTGCGCGAGCGAGTCAGCTCTTTGGTCGAATTCTCTGACCCCAACATTGCCGAAGGCGAGAAGGGCTCGCGTCTGATGCGCGAGCTGCTGGAAGAGCAGACTGTTCAGGAGCTGCACGGCTGTCACTTTGACGAAGCTGTGTCGACCGCCCCGGCCGTGCGCCGTCTGAGCTTTGGACTGGGCGTCGTCTGCTTTTTTATGATCACCCTGATGGTGTTTTCGTCACCGTCGAAACTGTTGCTGGCACGGCTGTTTTCGCCGCTGGGCAACTATGGCAGCGTCAGCCGCATTCTGTTTGAGATTCCCGATGCCGAACGAGTCGTTGCCCGCGGCTCAGATGTCACTATCACGGCAGACGTAAAGTGGCGCAGCGGTTCCGAGGACCCGATTCCCGAACCGGTGGAACTGCAATGGCTTACGGAAGCCGGAGACACAGACACGCGCGATCTGCAATTCGACCCCGAGACAGGTTCCTTCACCGCGATCATGCCGTCTGTACAGGACCCGTTCGACTTTCATGTCACGGCCGACGGTAGCCGCTCCGAGCGGATGCACATCAACGTCGTTGATCCACCGGAAGTTGTTGTGGCGAAACTGGAAGTCGCTCCGCCCGGATACCTCGGGCGCCCCGTTCAGGCGATCGATGGAACAACCGGAGAGATCACTGTGTTCGAACGCAGCCGGTTGCAGTTCGAGTTGACGTTCAACAAGCCCGTCCATGCAGCTCACATCGACTGGACGGCTCCGAGCGTTCTGCCGGACAGCCAGTTTGCAGTCGACGCCGGTAAGCAACGCGAAAAGCCGAACAATGGCAAACGACAGACTGATCCCTACACCAACGAGCTGGTTCGCCTGGAAGAAATTGAATCAACCGAACTTGTTCTGGCAGAGGATGGCCTGTCCGCGTCTCTGGAAATGCTGGCACAGATTCAAGGCGTTTTTGCGTTTCGGCTAACCGACGAGTTCGGACTGTCGAACACAGGCGAACCACACCGACAGCTCGTTGTCACGCGCGACCAGTCGCCACTGCTGGATGTGCCGGGTGACTCGCGCGAACAGGCCCGTCCCGACGACGTCTATGTCGTCAAGGTCGCCGCCGTGGATGACATCGGACTCGAAGCACTCGAATTGCACGTTTCGTCGCGGCAGGGACTCGATCAGAAATTCGAACTTGATCGACAGCAGCTGGGAGGCCGGGCGAACGAGCATTCGTTCCGCATCGACCTGGCCGATCTGGCACTGCGAGTGGGCGACGTGCTGCAGCTCCAGGTGCGGGCAGCTGACAGCCGCCCGAATCCCGAACCAAATGAGATCTGGAGCGAACCGCGACTGCTGAGCATCAGCGAGAACGTGTCTGCGCAAGGGGCCGACGGCGTACTGGCCCGGCAGAACGAACTGCGAAAAGAGCTGCAGGCCATTCGCAATGAGCTGCGTGAGTCTGAAGAGGGCAGCGAACAACTTCACGCCAACACGGTCAGCGATATCGGCACTGGTCAGGAACCGGACAGGAAAGCGCTGCAGACTCTGGTCGGGCAGGAAACTGAAATCGCAGACCGCATTGGATCACTGGCCGACGCGTTTGCGGAACATCCGCTGTTTGCAAATCTGACTGACGAAACTCGCAAGCTGAGAACCGAACAGTTGCAGCCCGCTGTCGATGGTCTCGCAAAAGCTGTCGAACAGAACGCACGACAGCAACTCGCTGCCCTTGACGAAAACACCGACACGGTCGATGCCGTGGAACTGGCGTTCGGTCGGCTCGAAGGCAAGTTCGAAGAACTGGCTAAACTGGAGAAAGACCTCACGGAACTCAGCCGCATCGCGCAGCGGTCGGCGCAACTGGCGGAAGACGCGGTCGCTCTACGTGAACGTGAGCAACAGCTTGAACAGCAGGCTGACGGAAATCTGCCGGAAGGCCAGCTCCCGCAGGACCTGCTGGCCGAACAGCAGGAGCTGTTCGAAGATGGACAGGCCCTCGCCGAGGAACACAACGAGTTGATGCAGACGCTGCAGGACCTGATGGAGCAGCGTCCGGAACTCCTGCAGGCCGCGCGCCATGATCAGCTCGAAAAACTCGCCGCACTGGCGGAACAGGCTCGGGAACTGGCGGAGCCACAGGATTTGCTGGCCGACGCGCTACAGAAAGACGCTGACGAAATCGCCGCGGAACTGGCACCCATCGCCGAGCAACAGGAACAGATTGCCGAACGGGTTGAGCAGCTTGCCGCCCGGGCGAACGCGAATCAGGTTCGCCAGCCGGTCGAGCCGATCGATCCCGAACTCGCCCGACAGATCGTCGATGAATTGCGGAAGGGTAATCTGGACGAAGCACAGGAATTGCAACAACAGGTGGAAGAAGACTTGCAGGAGTTATTCCGCGAGCTGGCAAACAACGACGAGCTGCCTGAAGACCCGCGTGAGGCTGCGCAGGAACTGGGCCGCATGCAGCGGGAACTCGCCGAGGAAATCGAAGCGGCGGCCGCTGCGGCAGAGGACGCAGAACCTGGAGCGGATGGAGACGCGGACGACATCCGCAAACTGGCCGCAAGAGAAGCGGCCTTACAGATGGCAGCGGCGCAACTCGAACCGCAGCGAGCCACGCGTGATCAGAAGCAGGAAGCAGTCAACAAGGCCGCAGAGTCTCTTCAGGATCTGATTCGCGCAGCCAAAGCTGAGCCGCAGCCTGCCGGAGATCAGCAACAAGCCGATGCGCAGCAGTCGGCCGCTAAGGAAGCTCTGCAGCAGGCGGCGAAAAATGCTCAGGCCGCAGCGGATGCACTCGATCAACTGGCTGAGTCGACACAGTCGCCAGAAACGCTCCGCGATGAAGCGATCGCAGCGCTCGAACAGCTTCGCGAACAGCAGGACGAGCTGCAAAACGAAGCCCTCGACCAGGCAAAGCCGGAAATCGCGGATCTGATCAACGACAAAGACCCCGAGGCCGTCGAGGCACTGCAGCAGCTGGCCGACGAACAACAGCAACTGGCCCAGCAGCTCGCGAACCTTGACGTGCCTTCCGCAGCGGCCGAACAGCGGCAGGCGGTCGATGCCGCAGTTCAGGCGATCGAGGACCTTGCGGATGAACGTCTGGCTGACGTGCCGCTCTCACAGCGGGAACTCGATCAGGCGCTTCAGAATCTGGAGGATCGACTCGACGGTGAGCCGACTCCACTGCAGCAGGTCGAACAGCTGCGTCGTGAGCATCAGCAACTTGCGCGAGAAGCGAGCGAGCTTCTGAATGCCGCTGATGCAGACGGACTCACGGCACTTGCCGATCGCGAGCAAGATCTTGCCAGTCTCGCCGGAGAAATTCCCGCGCCGGCCGCTGAACGACCTCAAGTCGCCGCGATAGTCGCCCTGCTCGATGCGTCGGGATTGCTCGATGAAGATGCCAACCCCGACGAAGCAAATGCGGCTCTAAAGGTGGCCGACGCAGCAT
>CAYSJO010000071.1:0-2465 GCA_964431285.1 uncultured Planctomycetaceae bacterium | reverse complement strand
GCATGTAGATGGCTACACTTGATGCCTCAGGTGAGCTGGTCAGCTCTGGTCACCGCTTCCCTTGCGCATCCAAAGTGGATGTCGAGTGGTTGGACTGGAGACCGCAACTGGCACTGGGCGATGACAGCCTGCCGTCCGGTGGAACGCTCCCTCAACCGTTGAGAGCCTCGTTGCGATGGCAGACGAAGGTGTTTGGATTCCGACGGGATCGTCAACAGTCCGGCTGGGTATTGCCTCTGACTGACGGCCGTCTGTTCGGTCCGGCAGATTTGTTGTCTCCGGTCGAGGATGCTGTAGACGGAAAGACCACTTTCGAGGCAGCCGGGCAGTCCCTTGTCCTGACTGCCGACAACACAAGTGTGATCGGACCGCTGGCCGTCGTGACATCGATCGAGTCGTTTGCAAAACCAGACGCGCGATGGCCACGCGAACGTATCAAAGCAGCTGACCAGCCGATCGATTGCCTGGTCATCACTTCGGGAATAGAACCGCTCAGCATCGCCGCCACCCGATTCACAGCCAGTAAGATCGGCTGGATCGTTGATCCCGCCGTGTCGCTGACGACGGACCACCATGGGGCGTGTGTTGTCTCGCGCGAGAGCGGGGACGTAGTCGGTGTTGTGGTCATTCAGGACACAACCGCAATCGTGGTTCCGTCACCAAGCTGAAGGAGCCTGGAGTCTCACGCGTCTTTCGTAGTTATCTGACGAACGTCGATTCAACAAACGGCCACATGAGTGTTGACGTTCCGCAGTACTATTGCGCCGCGAGCAGACTCGATCTGCAACACGGGCTGGAGCCCCCGACTCTCATTGGACTACGCGCACTGACAATTCTTTATTTGCGTCATCGCCTTAGTGTGTATCACACACTACTCTTGGTGTATCCATACCACTAACGGGGCGACATGAGTTATAGTTACGAGTATCCGCGAGCAGCGTTGACGGTGGATTGCGTCGTTTTTGGGCTGGACGAAGAGGATCTCAATGTCCTGCTCATCCAGCGTCGTCTGCCACCGTTCGAGGGCAAGTGGGCGTTGCCCGGCGGCTTCGTGCGACTTGACGAAACGCTCGAAGACTCCGCCCGCCGCGAGCTTCAGGAAGAGACGGGCATCGAGAATGTGTATTTGGAACAGCTTTACACGATCGGGGAATTGGAACGCGACCCGCGCGAACGCGTCGTCACCGTGGCGTATTACGCTTTGGTGAAACTCTCCGATCATCGAGTGCAGGCAACAACCGACGCACGGAATGCCGCGTGATTTGCGGTCGACGATGTGCCGCCGCTCGCGTTCGACCATCAGAAGATTCTCAAGACGGCGCACGAGCGGCTGCGGGGCAAGGTGCGTTACCAGCCAATTGGATTCGAGTTATTACCGGCCAAGTTCACATTGCGGCAGATCCAGCATCTCTACGAAGTAGTGCTCGATCGGCCTCTCGACAAACGGAATTTCCGCAAGAAGATCCTCAGCATGGATATCATGGTCGAATTGGACGAGGTCGAGACTGACGTCGCGCATCGCGCGGCAAGGCTCTACAAGTTCGACCGGCGAAAATACAAGCGGCTGAGAAAACAAGGTTTCAACTTCGAGATTTGAGCAGATCGATGAGTGCACTCATCCACTTAACCCTGGCGATGTGTAACAAGCAGTCGCATTGGCTGACCAGATAACGCTGGCACGTTCCAGACGTCATTGAAAACACATGCGAGCGTGTAGATCCCTACGACACAGAGAAATCGTTCGCTAATAACGAAGAATGACTGAAATGAACGCAAAAGAACGGAGAAGGAAGAGTGAATTCCTCAGCCTCGTGCTGCACCACCAACCAGACACAATCGGAATAGAATTGGACGAGGCTGGCTGGGTGGATGTTGAATTGCTGATGACCGCATTGACTCGCCAAAAAAAAGGCATGTCACGCGCAACACTGGATGAAGTGATGCGCACGAACGACAAACAGCGATTCTCATTCAGCGAGGACGGCACGCGCAACCGGGCAAACACGGACATTCTGTCGATGTCGAACTGGGCTACAAACGGGCAACACCACCAGACAC
This sequence comes from uncultured Planctomycetaceae bacterium, assembly GCA_964431285.1. Classification (GTDB taxonomy): domain Bacteria; phylum Planctomycetota; class Planctomycetia; order Planctomycetales; family Planctomycetaceae; genus CAUZFZ01. The sequence goes on along the minus strand of CAYSJO010000071.1, from coordinate 407 downwards.
TCTCTTTCATGGAACCCCGCGACAGTTCGTCGACACGATCGCCGTGAACGGGTTGAAGAAGATGAATCGGAATGACGTGCACCTGCACGTTGACATCGAAACATCAACAGCGGTGGGCCAACGCCGCGGAAAGCCAGTGTTGCTCAGAGTGAGAGCTTTGGACATGCACAACGCCGGGCACGAGTTCTATGTCACTCCGAACGACGTGTGGCTCACCGACCATGTGCCGACCGAGTTCATCGCGTTTCCTTAAAGGGTTCGTCGCAGGAATGTGTTGGTGAAAGCGGTCTGGTTGCAGTCGGCCGGACGGAGCCGGCCTGAGTCGAACGAGGTACGAATCACCTCAAGAAGAGGAAGGAGAGCATACCGCGACGGTTCGGGGAATGATGGTGCTGTTCTGACATCGC
>CAYSJO010000070.1:0-23727 GCA_964431285.1 uncultured Planctomycetaceae bacterium | reverse complement strand
GGGCGAATCGCTCGATGCCGGACTGACATGGAAACGAGTCGGTGGTGGAGAACCGACGCTGGATCGGGGTGTTGAGGGTTCGCCTGATGAAGGCGGTGTATTTGTTCCAGAAGTCCGGCGAATCGGAGGCCGCTGGATGATGTGGTATACGGCCATGAAGGCCGTCCCAGGCAAGCAGTACATTCATTTGTGCCTTGCCACATCGAAGGATGGTGTGCAGTGGCAGAAATACGAGCACAACCCGGTCGTGAGTGAAGACTTCGCAGCCGGCCCAGGTCGCAACGTCATGTCACGCTGTTTCGTTCGCCATGAACACGGCGTCTTCAAGATGTGGTTTTCACACGCTCGACCCGCCTATCGCATTCGATATGCGGAAAGCCTTGATGGCATCGATTGGGAACACTCGCCAGTAACTCCAGTCCTTGGGCCCGGTTCCGCAGGCAGCTGGGACTCTGACAAGGTCGAGTACCCGGAAATCGATGTCGTTGATGGCAAGTACCGCATGTGGTTCTGTGGCAATGGCTACGGGACAGTTGGCTATGCCGAAGGTGTGCCGGAGGCCGGAGTGAAGCTGTTCGTGCGCAGTGGCAACGTCGCAGTGCCGGACGCGAGCTGGACCGAGTGGAAGCCGATTAAACGTGAAGTCCCGATCAATCCTGGCCGTTACGCTCAGATCCAGGTCCGGCTTTGGTCCCGGAATTCTAAGATCAGTCCTGCGATCGTACGTGTGGAACTGGCGCCTTAGAACACTCGTTGGGTTGGTATTCACTCTTGTATGATGAAACGATCTAAGAGACCCAGTAGTGCTCCTGTAACAACGTCACTCGCTCAAGAGAGGCTTCGTCAACCGAAATACCCAGGCCTGGCCCGGTGAGCGCCGGCGCCACACCACCATGACCAAATGTCAGGTCCTCGTGAGTCAGCCGCTCTTTGACGAGGTAACGGTCATAACTGCCTTCCAGATAGCGAATGCCACTAACAGACGTGGCAAAGTGCCGACCCGCTGCCGACAGGATTCCCGTCTCTCCCACATGGCAGCCGAACTGATACGCCAGCCCGGCCTGGTTCGCGATGGTCGCCAGGCGAAGTGATCGCAGGAATCCACCGCACTTCGACAGGCGAATGTTGAACAGGTCGCACGTGCCACACTCGATCGCCTGCCTGGCGTCGAGCAGGCTGCACAGTGATTCATCGAGCATGATGGGCGTCTCGATGCGCGATCGTACGTCCGCCAGACCATTGACATCGACGTGAGGAACGGGCTGCTCGATACACGAAATCTCGAAGGGCAGCAGTGGTTTCAGGTTCTTTTCGAAGTTCTGGCACGTCCATGCGTCGTTAGCGTCAACGCGAATGTCCATTTGGCGACCACAGGCGCCGCGGATGCGTTTCAGTGCTGCGGCATCGTCAATGTCCGGCACGCCGACTTTGACCTTCGTCTGCCGGAATCCGTACATCCGAATCAGAGATGCCATGACACGCTGCTTCCATCGAGATGTCGATGTGACCACAGCTCCGTAACAAACCTCACTGCTCTCTCCACGAATGCCAGCGGCTGGAGCGTACCTGGTTGTGATCGTGGAGAACGGGACGCCCAGTGCCCGGCACGCTGCGTCCAGCACGCTCAGCTCCACTGCACAGCGAATCGCATTGCCGAAGCACTCTCGCGGGTCGACTTTGGGTCGGGTCAGATCGAATGGATCGAGCAGCGCGACGGCGTCATCGAGTGTGTGGAATCCCGTGCCAAGCTGCCTTGTCAGCGGTGTATCGCGAAGCATTTCGAATCCGGCTTCAACGGTTTCGCCGGTCACGTAGCTGCGAGGCAGGCCCTCCCCCCAGCCTTGGGTGCCGTCGGCGAGAATACAGCGGACAACGAACGAGTCGCTCAGATCACGCGAATGCGACGCGTGGCGGATGCGACGTTTCAGGGGAATCTGTACGTGGTACGCGACCAACTCGGCGATACGCATCCCGGTTCCCGTCTGACTGATGTCGAAGCCTCTCGCTCCCGCTGACCACGCTGACTGGTCAGCCAGCGATTGAGTGGACGTCACGAACCGTAACGAACTGAAGCTGCAACACGAATTCGTCGGGCCCTAACTCTCTTCTGCCAATGGTTGACGAACATCAGTGTCGCTGCGTGAATACTCACATTCGCGCTGGGCGACGTGTCGGCGCGGCGACGTGGACCTTGGGAGACGCCGATGGAACACCGTACGCTCAGGAACTATGTGGACGGTCAATTCGTCGAGACCTCGGACAATGCCACACTGGCCGTGACATCTCCCCTGGACGGCTCTCAGATCGCCACCATCCCTGATTCGGGCGTGGTTGAGCTGGACGTCGCAGTCGCCAGCGCAAAGCGGGCGTTTCCCGAATGGTCCTCACTCACGGCCCGGCAGCGATCGCAGGTCGCGTACAGGTATCGCGAGTTGCTGCTGCGCGACCTGGACGAGCTGGCGCAACTGATCCATGCGGAGAACGGAAAAACTATCGGCGAAGCGAGGGGTGAGTTGATTCGATCAATCGAAGTCACCGAATTCGCCTGCTCGCTGCCCCAGCTTGTGGCCGGCCAGGTTCTGGAAGTGAGCCCCGGTGTGGAGTGTCGAGTCGACCGTTCGCCTCTCGGAGTGGTCGCTTCAGTCACGCCGTTTAACTTTCCGAGCATGGTGCCGCACTGGACGATTCCCATTGCCATCACTCTGGGAAACACATTTGTCTGGAAACCATCCGAACATGTTCCGCTAACCGCTATGCGGACTGCTGAGTTGCTGGAAGAAGCCGGACTGCCGCCGGGTGTCTTCAATCTTGTCAATGGCCGGCGACCCGTGGTCGAAGCCATGTGCGACCATCCGGATGTTGCCGCGATCACGTTTGTGGGCTCCACACCAGTTGCGAAGAGTGTCTACGCGCGGGCCACCAGCCAGTTGAAGCGAGCCCTGTGTCTGGGCGGAGCAAAGAACCACTTGATCGTGTTGTCCGATGCCGATGTTGAGCCAACCGCCGTGAACGTCGTGGGCTCGATGGCCGGATGTGCCGGTCAGCGGTGCATGGCCGCCGCGACGATGGTGGGCGTCGGTGATGTGCAGCCGGTCATCGAACATGTGTGCGAACAGGCCAGGCAGATGATCCCCGGAGAAACACTGGGGCCAGTCATCTCCACAGCCGCGAAGTCGCGGATTGAAGAGTTCATTACCGAAGCTGAGCAGTCCGGAGCACGCGTGTTGGTCGACGGTCGCAACACCGTCGTGCCAGGTCGAGAACGTGGGTTCTACGTTGGAGCAACAGTGATCGATCAGGTCACGCCCGACATGCGTATCGCTCAGGAAGAAGTCTTCGGGCCTGTGCTGGCGATTATCCGGTCGGACAACATCTCCGACGCCGTACAGATTGAAAATGCTTCACCGTTCGGCAACGCAGCGGCGGTGTATACTCAGAATGGCGCGGCCGCTCGTGAGGTTGTCCGTAGTGCCAGTGCCGGAATGATTGGCGTCAACGTTGGAGTGCCCGTGCCGCTTGAACCATTCGGCTTCGGAGGCTGGAACGACTCGAAGTTCGGCGTTGGTGATATCACTGGTCCGAGTTCGATCGAATTCTGGACGCAGTCTCAGAAAGTTACGACCCGCTGGGCGTCACCGTCATGACGACCGAGTCTGACTTTTCCAGAGATCCCGAATTCCGTGGCCTGCTGTCACGGCGGGTCGGCGTAGACCTGACGAAGGCAGCGCTCGAGCTGGCGCGGGATTCGTATCCGGAACTCGATTTTCAGCCGACGCTCAACTGGATCGCAGCTCGTGCAAATGAATTGCGGCCGCTGGTGCTGCAATCATCGTCTGAACGTGAAGCGCTGAGTCTCGTCGCGCAGTCGCTTTCGATCGAGTATCAAATCACTGGCTCACACTCTGCCTATGCCGAGGCGGACGGCAGCTTCCTGCATCGCGTCATCGAGAAACGCCGTGGAATACCGATTAGCCTTTCCGTCCTGTACATGGCGGTCTGCCAGGGGGTGGGGATCGATTTATGTGGTGTCGCCTCGCCCATGCACTTTCTGACGCGCGTTGATTCATTTGAGGGTCCGCTGTTTCTGGACGCCTTCGCGGGGCAGAGAATCCTGACGCTCGATGAGACGGTTGAGTGGCTGACTGGGCTGACAACAATGCCGACGCATGTCATTGTGAAATCACTCGAACCGACAGATACGCGGACAATCATCACTCGCATGCTGATGAATCTGAAGGTGTTGTTTGCTCGACAGGAGAACTGGTCGGCCGCCTGGCCTGTGCAACAGCGAATCGTGGCGTTGGGCCCCGGCCGGTATGGCGATCGTCGCGATCTGGCGCTGATCGCGCTGAGGTCGGATCGACCAGGGATGGCCGTTCGTCTGCTGAAGTCGCTTCTGAAAACATGCCCGGCTGATGAGCGTGAATTGCTGGAATCACAGCTTGAGGCCGCGGAGAAGCAGGTGCATCGCTGGAATTGAGACGCTTTTCGAATGAGACGGAATAACCGGTTGTTGACCATTAAGAGCATTGTCAGCGTTTCTGTTCAGCATAAACCCCTCTCCCTGGCCCTCTCCCCCTGCGGAGAGGGGTTTTCGAATCGAATCACTGAATATCAACTCCCAAAACTGCCAGTCACGGCTCTGATAACCTCGGACTGCAGATTTCTTCAACAGGACACATTCGCATGATCTTTCGATGTCTTCTACTTGTGGTATTCGTCGCTACCACATCGCCAGCATTCGCCGACGACGTGGTGAAGGTTTTCATTCTGGCAGGCCAGTCCAACATGCAGGGTGCCGGCAAAGTCAAAGCGGAACAGAGAGCGAACGAGGGTAAAGGATCGTTGGAGTGGCTCGTAAGCAACGCCGATACGGCGGATCGTTTCAAGCATCTTGTCGATGCGAAGGGCGAGTGGGTTACCCGGGACGATGTACAGATCTGGTATCTCGGCAGGAAAGGGAGTCTCGGACCGGGTTTCGCGGCACGGGAAGACACGATTGGTCCGGAGCTTGGCTTTGGGCACGTTGTCGGTGAAGCATTTGACGAGCCGGTGTTGCTGATAAAACTCGCCTGGGGCGGCAAGAGCCTGGCCAGAGATTTCCGACCGCCGAGTTCGGGAGACGAGATCGGTCCGTATTACAAAGACGTCCTGAAGCTCACTCGGGAAGTCATGAAGGATGCCGCGAAGTTGTTCTCTCAGTTTTCGGATCACAAACTGGAACTGGCAGGTCTCGGCTGGCATCAGGGCTGGAGCGATCGTGTCAATCAGGGATTCAATGATCAGTACGAACAGAATCTCGCCAACTTCATCCGGGACATCCGCAAGGACCTGAACGCACCGAAGTTGCCATTCGTGATTGCTGAGACCGGTATGAGCGGATTCGAGGAGAAGCACCCACGAGCAGTCTCCTTGATGAAAGCGCAGGCCGCCGTCGCGAAGCACAAGGAGTTTCAGGGCAATGTGGCCTTCGTCGGAACTCGCGGGTTCTATCGTCCGAAAGAAGACTCACCTTCCGGTCAGGCGTACCACTGGAACAGTAACGCTGAAACGTATTACCTGATCGGCGACGGCATGGGGAAAGCCATGCTGCGACTCCTCAAATAATGCAATACCGCGGTCAGCGACTTTGAATCACAATTCCGTATGAGAGACATTCCTGTGAAATTGATTCTCTTGCCGGCAGTGCTCACTGCTGTGCTCCACTTCCGCATGGAAACCATTGAGGCGGCGGGGAAGCCGAATGTTCTGGTCATCGTCGCTGACGACCTGGGTTACAGCGACCTGGGCTGCTACGGCGGTGAGATCAAAACGCCGCACCTGGATTCTTTGGCGGGCAACGGTCTGCGACTGACCCGTTTTTACAACACGGGACGCTGCTGCCCTTCACGTACGAGCATTCTGACCGGTCACTACCCGCATCGCGTGGGCGTCGGACATAAGGTTGCCGACCTGGGTCAACCTGGCTATCGCGGCCGATTCAGCCCGGATGCCCCCACCATCGCTGAGTCGCTGAAGCCAGCGGGCTATCGGTCTTTCATTTCCGGGAAATGGCATCTGGGAACGCCCGATCCGACGCAGCACGGGTTTGAAGAGTTCTACGGCACGCTGGTGAGTGCCCAGACGTTCTGGGATCCCGAGCATTACATGCGACTTCCTGCCGGACGTTCGAAACGGAAATATGACTCGAAGAAGTTCTATGGAACCGACGCGGTAACCGACCATGCGCTCACATTCCTGACCCAGGCCCGGCAGACGCCAACTAAACCGTGGTTCCTGTATGTGGCCTACCATGCACCCCATTTTCCACTGCAGGCTCCACAGGAAGACATTCAGAAGTACGCGGACACCTATCACGGTGGATGGGATCAGGCTCGCGAACAGCGACTGACGCGTATGAAGCAGATCGGAATCGTTCCCGACACCACAAAGCTGACTCCCCGTTCGCGCTACTGGGATTACGGGGAGAAAAACACTGGCACGAATCCGGCCTGGGACTCACTCCCCAAAGACCGCCGGGCAGACCTTGCCCGTCGCATGGCAATCTACGCGGCGATGATCGATCGGATCGACCAGAATGTCGGGCGCGTCCTCACGGATTTGACTGCCGCCGCGGAACTGGACAACACATTGATTGTGTTTCTGTCCGACAATGGTGCCTGCGCCGAATGGGACCCCCTCGGGTTTGATATAAAATCCAGCCCGAACAACATCCTTCATCGCACCGAGCAGATCGATCAAATGGGTGGACCCGGTACATATCACAGTGCGGGATCCGGCTGGTCCAATGCCAGTAATACGCCCTGGCGTCTGTATAAGCACTACACGCACGAAGGCGGCGTTGCGTCACCGTGTATCATTCACTGGCCCGAAGGGCTGAAGCGGCATGGCGAGATCGACCACCGTCCCACTCATATCATTGACCTGATGCCAACGCTCAACGAGATCGCCGGTGCAGAATACCCGGGCGAGATTGATTTGCCGGGACGCAGTCTTCTGCCAATACTCAAGGGGATTCCCACAGAGCCACGGACTCTCTATTTCGAACACGAATCGAATCGTGCGATTCTCGACGGTCAATGGAAACTGGTCGCTCTCAAGCAGCAGAACTGGGAACTGTACGATACGAACAAGGATCGCACAGAGCTCGACGACCTGGCCCTGAATCGCCCCACACTCGTGAAGCGACTGGCTGCCAAATGGGATCGCTGGGCCGAAGCCAACTACGTCACACCATTGCCACGTGACTACGGTGTGAAGTATCTGAAGCCGCTTGACTGATAATGCCAGGCTCCACGTTACCTTGCCGGCGGAACCGTGTCGGGATTGGTGCTGATGCTACTCTGTGAAGACGAGATCACAGACAACCATGCGGTGGTCGGAGTGAATTGTCTTTTGCGCGGTCACGGTTTCCGCCTGTAGACTTCGACTGGCCCAAATCTGGTCGACTCGGAACAACGGGTAGTCGTTCGTCTCTGTATGTCCCCAGCCACGCCCCGCTTCGGTAAATGTGTCGAACAGTCGCTGCCGAAGCGGACTGAGCGCATCATCGAGAGGCGGCGCATTGAAATCACCCCCGACGATCAGATGCGCTGACTGCGGGACTCCTCCCATGACCTGCATGACGTCCAGAATCTGATCGCGGTGTTTGACTCGGTTGTTGCGATGGTCGGTCCAGAAACCGGGATCGTAGAAATCGAACCGAAAAACAGGAGGGTTCAAGCGGACGCTGATAACATCCATCTCGACGCCACTGGGCAGCTCAACGGTCGCGTGAACGAAATGCGAAGTGGGATCTACTGTGCCAGGTTGAATACGTCGGCTGACGAGAAGAGACGTATCTCCACCCCACAGGAAAGTTCCGTCGTCACCAAATACTTCAACCGCCAGATGTTGCAGATGTTCCCGGCCTGGAGATTCCTGAAGCAACACAATGTCGGGTTCAAACTCGGCGACTTCCGCAACGCTATGCGGGTTCGCCACAAAACAATTTAGAGAAACAACACGAATGGCCTGACCTCGCTCACGAGCGGCGTTCCACTCTGCCGTGTTTCGGCTCCCCGTGCGAACGAGACTGTGAACTTCCTCGACAAAACAGGCCGTATATCCAACCCAGAGAATCACGACCAAAATGCATAGGCGTTTGTGCGTCCTGGTCGTTCCATACACGGTTAGTGCCAGTGCAGGCATGAGCCAGCACCACGCAGGAACAAGAGTCACTGCGGCCAGCCAATCCGGTTGCAACCAGTAACAGACCGAGACGGCAACGCAACAAGTCGCGGAAGTCGCCATCGCCCAGGTGCGGCGGTCGCATAACGGTACCCGTTCGCCGTCTTCTATTGGGGGTGGACAATCGTTGTGTGAGGTTGGCATCGTTGTTGAAAGTCTCAAGAGGCACATTCACCACTGCCACGCAGGGGCTACTCGACGGACCAGGCCCGCCGAAGTCAGACTCTGAGGTGTCAGTCGGTGTTGTGCTTAATGAACACTGCCCGTCGCTCAGCACTTGACAACACATTGTGAATCCAAAGGAAGCCATCGACGTCTTCGTCATCCATCGGGAAGAGATTCCGAAACGGTTTGCCAGGCAAGTACGTCACATTGGCAAGCGTAACTCCGTCCTGGCTTGCCGTGAATATCCGAGATTCACCATCTTGTTGAATCCGTGTCGAGATTCCAGGCCCGTATGGAACAACGCGACTTGCCAACAGCAGACAAACCGCACCTCGCGAGACTCCAAGGCCAAAAGTCGCACTGTCATGATCGAAGAAGAATCGATGGGTCGCCATGCCCCGTTCATCGTCGAACAGGATGCGTCTACAGGATTTCTGATCGACGCCAACTTGCAGAACTTCGAGGTAACGCTCGACGTTTCTCAAGAGCATAGTGGGTACCGCCCAATTGAGTGTCGCGTGTTGGGCGTTGCTATGATCTTTCGGCTGGAAACTCAAGATGGCCTGGAACGCAGTGCGGCTGAGCCGCGTTCGGATCGTGTGCACCCAACGCCCGTAAGAAATCGGTCATTTGCCAGATGTCGCCATACTCATGTTGATCGGAAGGATATGCTTTGCCACGCAGTGTCCAGTGACAAACTGGTGTAACCGGTAGAGTTTGACATTGGTTGTGCAGGTTCGACGGTGAGACCGGTTTCGCGGGGATGTCCGCAGGAATCCGCTTCTCGCATACGGTTGCTTGTTTTGAGCGGTGACATCCCTGTCTGGCTTTCTTAGGCTGATTTCTCGGAGTGCATCCGTCTCTTCGCTGGGAAGCCATTCATGGACCGCGATGATCACGTTTTAATTACTGGTGGTGCCGGATTTATCGGCAGCCATCTGGCACGGGCGCTGCTGGCCAGTGGGCGGCGTGTGTCGGTCATCGATAATCTTTCGACCGGACTGCACTCAAACGTTGCCGACCTGGAAGCTGACCCCAATTTCCGGCTGTACGTCGATACGATTCAAGACGTTCCGCTGATGCAGAAGCTGATGCTGGAAGCCGGGACGGTTTATCACCTGGCCAGTGCTGTCGGCGTCAAGCTGATTATGGAACAGCCTGTCGCGACGATCGACACGATTTATCAGGGCACTGAGGTCGTTCTGCGGCTGGCTCGCCGCTACCGCAACCGGGTGCTGATTACGTCAACGTCGGAGGTCTACGGCAAGTCGGCCGAAGTGCCGTACTGTGAAGATGACGATCGCGTCGAAGGCCCGACAACAAAGCACCGCTGGGCCTATGCCTGCGCCAAAGCGCTGGACGAGTTTCTGGCACTGGCTCACTGGAAGGAAACTCGTCTGCCAGTCGTCATCGTGCGGTTGTTCAATACGGTCGGACCGCGACAGCGCGGTCAGTATGGCATGGTGATTCCACGGTTCGTCGAGCAGGCATTGCGAGGTGACAAACTGGAAGTTCATGGCGACGGCACTCAGTCTCGCTGTTTCGGGCATGTTTACGATGTCGTACAGGCACTGATCACTCTGGTTGACTCTGGCCAGTGTTTTGGACAGGTCTTTAACGTCGGCAGCACGGAAGAAATCACAATCCGGGAACTTGCCGAACATGTCATCATGCGCCTCGACAGTCCGTCTGAGATCCGGTTCGTGCCCTACGAAGAGGCGTACGGAGACGGCTTTGAAGACATGCAGCGCCGGGTACCATCTATTGAACGGATTCGCGAGGCCATCGGCTGGGCACCAACGATGAGTATCAATGAAATTATCGATGACGTGACCTCGGCAATCCGCGGCGAATCACCCGATCCGGAATCGGTGTCGTCAAACAACGAATCGTAGTTGCGACTGCTGGCGCGCTTCGCCTGGCTTCTACGAGGGATGTGGCACGCTCCATGCTTGAGTACTGACCGGTTCCCCGTCCGGCTCGAGACACTCATGGTTGCCGCGTCACCTGCCAATTCGAAATCTGTGTTACGGATTCCAGCCCACGGCCGCCTGACCACACTGGCTGCCGAGGCTTTCCGTGACCTGATCGAACAGCAACCATCGACGGGGGCGTGGACGTCCGATCTGGAGCAGGCTGTCGTCGCACTCACGAACGCCCCGCATGTCATAGCCGCAACCAGTGAAAACGCGGCGTTGTCTCTGGTGCTGAGGAGTCTCGGGCTGAAGCCCGGTGACGAAGTCATCATGCCGGCTTACGCGTCCGACTCGATTGCCGTGGTCATCTACGCATCCGAATGCCGTCCTGTCCCGGTTGACGTGCACTCCGACTCACTGCACATCGACCCTTCGTTGCTGGTGAGCGCTGTGACGGACCGGACGCGCGCAGTTGTTGCAGTCGGTGTTGGTGGCGTTGCCGTGAACGTGGAAGCGATCCTCGATCGGATTGACGTGTCAACAATCACTTTGATCGAGAGCACGTGTGGACTGCCGCTGAAGCCGCAAGGATCGGGTGTTGGTCATGTTCGCTGTTTCTCGACGCCAGTCCATGGGGGGAATCCACTGAGCTCCGGCGCATTGATTTGTCTGGCCGATGAAGCTCTCGCGGCCCGGGTGCGGGATCGTGTTCAGGGCGTTCAACGTGACGATACTGCGCAGTTGACGTTGTACATGGCCGAAGGCATGTCTGAGCTGGCAGCAGCATGGCAACTGGCTCAGATGGATTCGCTCCGCCAGGACTGGCTGCGGCGTTGCGAAATGGCCATGAACTATTCCGCGGCGTTAAGCAGTCGGCTGGTGCTCGAAGAACCGAGTGAACCGGTGGAAAGTTGAGTCGGATGGGTCGACTACGTGTTGCGTCTGAATCGGCAACATCTGGGTGTCTCACGAGACGAGCTGGCAGCACGCCTTCAGCGCCGTGGCGTTCCCGCAGCCGCCAGATGGTTGCCCGTGCACTTTTCGCCCGTCTTTCAGCGGCGCTGTGGATTTGTTCCCGAGAGCTTTCCCGTCGCCCGCAACGAGTTCCTGCGAGAGCTGGGTTTGCCCATCCACGCATCGCTGACCGATGACGAGATCGATTACGTCATCGAGACGCTCGGCGATGAGCTGGACGCGATTGAGTCGCGCACTGCGCCAGCGCCTTCTGGCTGGCGCTCCTGACCGCGATCACCTGACCGGTCCTCTCTTGCTGCGCCGTTGTCTGGCTGGCGCAGAAAACGAACGCTGAGCCTCTCGCCGCTTCGCGCTCATCAGACAGTGCAACGTCAGCCAGCACCGCGCCTATGAAATGAAAGCATCCGGCCTGGGACCGGTACTTTCCGTCAAATTTCCAAATCCGGAAAAACCTCAAACTTTCCGCACCTTGTCCCGTCGTAACGTACATTGCAAATGGTGGCATTTGTTGTGGCTTGCCTTTCCAACGTGATTGGATTGGGTGTCCCAGGCCACCTAAACTCCCGCCTTCTTCCCGATATTCGGTCAGCAGGAAACAGGAATATGGGCAGCAACATCTTGTGCTGGTTGGATTTGAGTCGATCGAGCGATCCACGTGGCCCTGCCTCGGACCTCTCGAGAGCAACAACGGCAAGACGTCTTTGGCTCGCGGCTCTGGCGGTTGTGCCGCTATTCGCTCTGTCGTCGGAAGTTTCTGCTCAGGACGAGCCAGAGGATCCGCCGTCGGTCGCCGGTGCCGAGACGGATGATGCGGCCGCAGCAGCGGATGCATGGGAGAAGCTCATCTATCTCCCCTACAGGAATCTCAAAGACGTGTTCGAGCAGCATGGCTCGACCGTCTTTATGCCGTACGCCGAGTACCTGAAACGCTGGCAATCACCTCCGGCCGACGGAAAGCCAGTCGTCGAGGCAGTGATCACCGAGTCACACTACACCGCGAGCGTCGATCGTTCGCTGTTGCGAATCAAAGCCGAGATGACGATTCAAGTGCTGGGTAAGCCCTGGGGCGAAGTGCCGATCCGGTTTGGCAGTGCTGCCGTGGGGAAGCTCACGGTGCCGGACGGCAGCAACATTCTGCTGCGTGGCACTGGCAACGGAACCTATGCCCTGCTGTTTGGTGAGACTGGCGAACACACCATTGAGCTTGACCTGGCGGTTGCGATTCAGACATCGCCCGACGGTCGCAGCGCGGGCTTCGACATTCCACCCGTCGGAGTCACCACACTTGAACTTGCGATTCCAGAGGCGGACCAGACTGTTGAAGTCAAGCCGCAGTTGATTTCGTTACCGGTCGAACCTGCCGATGACGAAACTCGCATCAAATCCAATCTTGGATCGACGACGAGTGTCTCGGTGAGCTGGCATCCCAAAACCAGTCTGCGACCGGACATGGACCTGCTGGCGGCGGTCACGAACTATCAACAGGTCTCGCTGCGTGACGGACTCCAGCACACGGACGCATGGCTGAAATACGACGTGTTACGAGGCGAGTTGACCGAACTTGCCATCGCTGTCTCCAACGGACAGCGGATTCTGGGCGTGTCATCGTCGAATGCGAAAATCCGTGGATGGAATGCTGAACCATCGGATCAGCGGCAGACCGTGCAGGTCGAGTTTCTGAATCCCGTCAGCGAGACCGTAACGATCGAGGTTCATACGGAAGGGGAATTCGGAGCCGACCCACTTGAGCTGGCCGGACGCGATGATCAGGGCGTCTATCACGGCATCCACGCAATCGATGCCGTACGCGAATCTGGTCAGATCGCCGTCGTCACGGCCAGCGACCTGTCTTTGCAGTTCGAGCAGATTCGCGGACTGGTCCGCATCGAAGAGGTCGAAATCGCCGCTGCCATCAAGCAACCAGGTGCGGCTACGTTCAAGTTCTACAGCTCGAACACAGGCTTGCGCGTCATCGCCAAACCGGTCGAACCACGGCTGCTGGTGAACTCGACGTACAACCTGACCCTTGAGGAAGACGAACTGAAGATTCGATCGAGTCATCAGTATTCCGTCGAACGAGCGGGAGTGTTTGAGCTGCGCGTCGCCCTGCCGGACGGTGTCGAAGTTGACGACGTGGAGACCAGCTATTTGTTGCGTGAATACCTTGTCGAAGGCGAAGCACCTGACCGCGTCCTACGGATCGTATTTCAGCAGAAGACTGCGAAAGATTTTCCGCAGGTTGTGACCATCCTGGCCCACATGAAGTTCGACGAAGCCAGCGACACTCTTGATTTGACGCTGCCGATCCCCGAGCCACTGGGAGTCGAACGTGAAACTGCCATGATCGCCCTGACCGCCCGTGATTCACTCGAGGTCATCACTAACCAGGACGACGTGGTTGCCGCACAGGCGACTGCCATCGGTCCGGGTGGGAGTCAACGCGGGTACAGAACGGCTGCGGCCTGGACGTTCAACCGCCGCCCGGTGGAAATCCCGATCAGCACAAAGCGGCGCCCGACGCGGTTGTCGGCTCAGCTGGGGACATCGATTAACGTCGGCGAGGACAACATCGGAGTCACCGCCAACCTGACGTATCAGGTGGAGTTTGCCGGATTGGACACATTCCGCTTCGCTGTTCCCGCCAACGTTTCCGAAAGTGTGAACGTTGACTCACTCGAAGGCGCGGGGGCACCCGGTATCCGACAGAGTGTGGCCGCTGAAGAAGCCGTCGATGGCTGGATTACCTGGACGGTCACAATGCAGCGTGACGTGACTGGCTCTCATCGGTTTCAGGTCACGTGGGATCAGAAACTGGAAACTGATGAACCCGAAGACGGGAATGGGGGTGGCTCTGCCACCAGCCGTGCCCTGGTTCAGACGCTGAAAGTCCTGGGACTGGATGGCTCGGGTGAGAACGAACCGGAAGTCCCGCTCTCGGACGTCAAGTCGGAGATTGTCGTTGAGAAAGATCGTTCACTCTCGGTCAGCGCCACAGTTCCGGACGAGGGCGTCGAAGCCATCGACGTCCGCGAATTGTCATTGCTGCCGCGGGCAGGTGCCCTTGCCTACCGCTACTTCGGTGAACGTGTTGTCGGTTTGAAGATCGCGGCCACCAAACACGAAATACAGAAAGTGGTCGAGACGGTGGTCACACGCGGGTTGATCGAAGTTGTTGCCCGACGCGACACGCAGGTCAGTTATCGCTGCCGCTACCGCATTCGTTCCAGTGAGCGGCAACGCCTGCAATTGGACGTCCCGGCTGGCTCGGAACTACTGGGCGTGTTCATTGGGGAACAGCAGGTGAGTCCGGAGAAGAATTCCGATCCGGCCGCCAGCGAAGACTGGGATTCCTACTTCGTCAACGTCGCCCGACCCGGCTCATCCGATGGTCTGTTCACACTGACACTTCAGATGCAGACGCCCGTCGAGGTACGGGCTCCATTCGAAAGTTGGGGGGGAAAGCTGCCGCTGAAGCTGCCACAGGTTGGTGGCATGGACAACCCGGGCGTCGCTGTGCAGCAGTTGCAGACAGTGATCTGGGTACCCGACGACTATTACCTGATCGGCGACGCCGACGGTTTCATCAACGAAACGAAGCTGGAACTCGAACAGGCAATGGTCGAAGAGGCCTATCGCTACGGCGACTACTTCGACGTCGACGACTGGGTGAGCGTGCCAGTCACCGGATTCATTGATTTTCCGACAGCCGGAAATCGCTATCGCTACAGCAATCTGGGCGGAGCGACTGAAATCAAAGTTCGCTGGGCGAATTATGGCAACTACACGTGGCTGTTCAGCGGAGCGCTTATTGTCGTCGCTCTCGTCCTGCGTCGGTTTTCGTGGGACTCCAAAATCCTGCTGATGTTGCTGACGACCGTGGCCACGTTCCTGTTCAGCCTGAGTAGTCCCGGCTGGACGCCGGAGATCATCTCGGCCGCGCGATATGGCATCTTCGGTCTGATCGCCGTTTGGGTGCTGCACACCATCTTCACATGGCGAAGCGGTGGAGACGTGCTGGCACCAGGAGCGTCGGTGGGGTCGTCCGGTACGACGGTTATCCCACCGCCAGGGGTGTTTGACGATATCCGCAGCCAGTTCAACCAACAGTAAAGGAGGCCAGATCATGACGACCCATTACGCCTCCGCATCGAATCAGGCCGAAACGCCCACTCGTTCTCACGAGACGGCACGATCTAGCGCTCTGCGTCGGATCGCGGTGCCGGGCGGTCTCCAATCGGTAGGCCGGACCAAGCGCAGCGCAGTTCCGGCAGCAGCCCTGTCAGAGACACTTCGAATTGCCGGAGCTGCACTGCGCTTGTTCGGGCCTACTGTCGGCACTCCCAGGAACCACAGCATCCGGGCGTTGGAACGAGCACTCCTGCTGGCCGTCGTGGCGTGTTCCGTCATGACCGGCTCTTTCCAGACCCGCGCGGACGATGCTCCGCTTCCGGAGCGAAAGACGTTCGTTCCCATTGAAGACCTGGATGTCGTTCTCAGGGGTGACCAGGAAGGTGTGTTACTGAGTCGCCGTGAATTCACCGAGTTGTTCGATGCGGCGAAGGCCAACGCCGACAATGCTCCCCGGCTGCCGGCAGCGGCAGTTCTTTCCGACGCGATGTATGACGCGAAGATCGACGGGGATCATCTGTTGATCGCGGCGAGAATCGGTTTCAGCCAGTTTACTGAGGGCTGGACCTACCTCAACTTTTTGATCGACAAATTGTCGGTTGAAAAGGCGACGTTGAACGGTCAGCCGGCAAGGATCACGCGCACGGCACGGTCAGGCAAAGGAGCGTCCGGATCGAATCTGGTTCTGTTCCACAATGAGACCGGGCCGGCGACGCTTGAACTGCAGCTATCGACACCGCTCAGTCCCGTCGGTAATGACCGGGCTGCGCGATTCCTGCTGCCAACCGCTCCGTCAGCGACAATTAATGTCAATGTTCCTGCAGGTCGGCATCTGCAAATGGGCTCGCGTCCGCTGGAACGTCCCGCGGCCATCGACGAAGTCGCCACGTATTCGGTACCCGTTGGCGGACAACACTACATCCTCCTGCTTTTTAGTGATCATCAGGATGAGCAGCGGACCGACGCTCTCACGTTTGCCACGACGGCCTACGGAGCGCATGTCGCTCCGGGAGAAGTCACATGGCAGGCGAAGACTTCGCTGCAGGTGTTCGGCACAACACTCGATGGTGTGGTCTGCACCGTTCCCGTACGGCTGGAGATTACCGACGTCGATTCAACGGGACTGGAATCCTGGCAGCTCGCTGACAACCCGGACGATCTACAGTCGACACTGATCACGCTGAACTACCGGCAGGCGTTTGAAGGCTCGCGCGAGATCGTCTTTCGGGGAGTCATGGCCACGCCGGCCGGCGAACCGTGGGCAGTGCCGGAACTCGGCATTCGTAACGTCACATCGCACATCGGCCGCGTTGTTGTGCAGCATCCACCGGGAGTGCGCGTGCGACTGGTCGAAGCGGTTGGCAGTCGAGCTTCCGCCGGAACCGCGGGATCGCTGGTCTACGACGTGTGGAAGGAAAAGTTCTCGCTGGCGTTTGAAACCCGCACCAAACAGCGAGACGTGCACAGCACGGTCTCGACCGTGCTGAACCTGAAGTCGAATGGGGTGACATTCAATGGTCGCGTGCAGCTGACGCCTTACATCGCTCCGCTGTTCGAAATTTCATTCCGACTGCCGGCTGACTGGATCGTCGATCAGGTCAGTGTTAACGGCAGCGATGTCGCCTGGCAGGTCGGATCGCGCGAGGCTGGCTGGAACGAGTACGACGTTGCACTCGCGGCGCCATTGCCCGAGGGCGAGGACGCGACATTCACGTTCCGCTCGCATCGTGACGTTGAGGACTGGCCGGTCGAAGATACTTCCGCCGAGTTTGCACTGCCGGTCGTACTGCTGCCGGGAGCATCGGTCGTCGAAGGCACGCTGGTCGTCACGGCCGGACTGGATCTGGACCTGGTGGCCACAGGCCTGCTGGGGATGGACCCGACCGTCGTCGGCGAAACCGGCGAACGACTTGGCTTCGCGTTTCAAAGTGCCGAGTACGAAGGCAACCTGACGGTCACTCGCAAACCGTCACACATCTCGGCGCAGACCCTGTCGTTTACCCGGCTGGATCGCGAAGTGTTGCAGTCGCATCTGGAAGCCACGCTGGATATCAGCGGCGGTGGACTGCGGGAACTGGAAGTTGGACTGTCGGAATCGGCTGGCGAAGATCTGCGTTTCCATCTGCTGAATTCTGCAGCACGCATTGTTGAGCAGATTCCCGGGCAGCTGGTCGATGGCGTGCGTCTGCGGAAGCTCAAGTTGGATCAGCGTGTCATCGGCGCGGTGACACTGATGGTCGCCGCATCGACTCCTCGTGCCGACCGTGCCGAATTCGCGGCTCATCAACTGACAGTCCCCGATGCAGAACGCACCAACGGCTTTGTCGCCATTGAAGGTTCGCCGGATCAGCAACTTAACCTGACAGCAGTTGACGCAGACGGAGTCGACCTGGGCATTCTGGACCCGATCGACGTTCCGATGCCGCAGGAGTATCAGCCGAAGGAACGCATCGTTGCAGCGTATCGGTATACCGTTCCGGGGCACTCGGTCACGCTTGGCGAAACTCGATTCGACCGCGTCGCTGTGCCCACGGCCATCTGCTACCAGAGCCAGATTGATTCTGTACTGGGCCGGACCGGTCAGATGCAGCATCGTGCGGAGTTCCAGTTTGTCGCGGTCGGAGCACAAAGTCTGCGTGTCCGTCTGCCGGAAGGTGAATCGACCGAATTGTGGGCCGCACTCGTCGACGACAAGCCGATCGAAGTGCGATCCACGTCCGCGGGCTACCTTGTACCGATTCCACAAGGCACAAAGCCTGACGCCGAACGCCAGTTGGCTCTGTTTTACCGCACTCAAATCGCTCCGCTGCGCCAGACTGGCACGATCGAACAGCAGCCACCACATGTGTCCGTACTGCACAGCGCGGATGCCGAGCAACGCCTGGGGATTCTGGAGCAGTACTGGGAGTTGACCTATCCGGACGGGACGATTCTGACATCCAGCAGCGGCGACTTTTCGCCCGTCGATGAGCTGTACTCCTACAGCCTGCTGGGCGCGCTGCGGGACAGCTTCACGCAGATTGATCAGGAAAAGTTGGTGAACAACGGCCTGGCCGCACTGGGCATTCTGATCATTGTTGGAGTAATTGGCTTCATCCTGCGTCGACAGGGTGTCAGCGCGCTGGGCTGTCTGAGCGCGAGCATTGCCAGCGTTGTTCTGCTGTTCATGCTGCTGTTGCCGGCCGTGCAACAGTCACGCGAAGCCGCTCGGCGGTCTCAGGCCACCAATGCACTCAAGCAAGTTGAAATGTACGCCAGTTCGGAAACGCCCCCTTCGATGTCGGTCGAAGAGGGCGCTGCCGGCTTCGGCTACAACGATCAATCCGACGACGGTGATGGCCCCATGTTGGAGCTCGACGGCTATGAGGGCGGAACGATCGCCGGCCTGGCTGCCCCAGGAGATTTCGCACCAGATATGGCGGACATCAACGTGCCAGAGCCTGGTTCCGACGAATCGGGATCGACCCCGGAGCCCCCGTTAACGCCGGCCGCCGTACCAGAAACTGTGGTTACGACGGATCCCGCCACCATGCCGGCCGGCGAACCGCAACCGCCGGCTGGGGCAAACCCGTTTACTGCACCCGAACCGGACTCACTGATAAGTGAGGTCGAGGCCATGACAGAGATTCGTGGACAACAGATGGAGTTGCAGGTCTCGCGATCGATACGGGAAGCACGGCAGATTGCAGGGACTGATCCCGCTGGAGCTGCTCGTCAATTAGGACGGGCACGTGGCGCGGTCCGGGCGGCGGTTGACCTGGACCCTGAGCTTCGAGCGAGTCTGAAGAACCGACTGAATGGTGTGATCGCTGACCTGCGACTCGGTCAGGTTGATGCAGGCTTGGCGCAACAGGATGAGCGAACACAGTTCTTCGCTGGTCGATTTGGTCGCGCACAGGGCCTGCTGTCGTTGCCTCTTGAGCTTGAGCACCCGGAAGATTCCTGGAGTCGTGCATTTCGTTACTCGGGCAACCGCAAAGCGGCGGACGGAACGGGGTTGAAAGTCGACTGGCAGGAGCGCGAAGCCGGCGATTACGCGCGCGTCTTCCTGATGGTCACGGTCGCATTGTGTCTTTGGGGCACACTTGGCGCAAAGACGCAGACGCGTGCGGTCCTGGCGATCCTCGGTGTGTCGCTGCCCATCGCACTCGTGTCAGTGGCTCCGCTGGCAATCCATCCCGTGCTGGATGGTGTGTTTCTGGGAGCGGTTCTTTCGCTGGCTCTGTGGTTGTTGCGAGCGGCGTACCAGTTTCTTCGTCAGCCCAGTGCCGTTGAACGCCTACGACGTCTCGCAACCAGCACGAAGGCACGCGCGACCGCTCCAATCTTGTTGTGCTGCCTTGTATTCGGATCGAACGCGGCAAGTCTGACGGCAGCGGATAAATCTCAGAAAGAGGCAGCAAACGCGCAGCCAGCCGAAGTGACACAGCCCGAGCGTGTTCTGGTTCCGTTTGATCCGAACGGCAACCCGCTGGATGCCGAACGAGTGCTGCTGACGCGGGAGCAGTTTGTGCGTCTGTGGAATCTGGCACATCCTGACCAGCGCGTGGAGCCCCAGGCCGAGGAGGAAGGTGTTGTTTCCGATGCGTTTTATGACTGTCGCATCAAGGCCGGAAATGACCAGGCCATCGCTGTGCAGGCCACTCTTATTCTGCACTCGTTTCGGGACGAGCAGATTGTGATGCCGATTCCACTGGGGCCGGTTGCATTGGAATCCGCCACGCTCAATGGCAAATCAGCGGCCATAAGAGTCGAATCGGTACACCACCCGAATACGCTGCTGGGACCCGGAAAAACTCAGAATCGCTTACTTGTGCTGCTGGACTCACCGGGCCTGCATACGCTTGATCTGAAGTTCGACGTGCCCGCTGAGGTGAACGGATCGGTCGGTCAGTTTCAATTGCCGGTGCAGGGAGTTCCGTCCGGGCGGGCTGTGTTTGTACTGCCACAGCCAGGTTTAAGCGTGCAGGTCAACGGATCGACCAGCGCGTATCGACTTGTGACGGCAGACGACAGTCAATCGATCCACGTGCCGGTCGATGGCGGGCATGCACTGACGATTGCGTGGCGTCCGCCCGAGCAGCTGGGCATGGTCAATTCGATCGTGCATGTCGATTCCGCCACGGCCGTCGCGATCGACGATTCCGGTGTGACAGAATTCGCCACCGTCAACATTCGTGTGCCACAGGGGGCCATTGCCGATCTGTCGTTCGACATCCCGCAAGGGTTGCGCGTGCAGCGTATCACGGGTCCACATCTGGCCGGCTGGGGATTCAATGAGGAAAACGACCAGCGGCGGCTGCAAGTCCTGTTCAGTCCGCCCGTGACGGAAGCCACGCAACTGAACCTGCAACTGTTTCTGGAACAGCAGATCGACGACGCGGCCGCGATCAACCTGCCGACGATCGCCCCGCTGGAAGTCACACGAGACACGGGGCTCATCGGTGTTGTCGGTCCGGCAGGTTTGACTGTGCGCAGTGGTGAGGTCTCTGGACTGATTCAGGTGAATGTGTCGGACAACCTGCCACTGCCAGCAGTCACGGACGCTGTCGGTGTTGAGTCGGGTAAAGGATCAAAGGGTGGTTCGGCGGCGAGTCCGTACACACGCCGACTTGCCTGGCGATACATCAGCCGGCCATTCGAGCTGAATCTCAATGTCGAACGACAACAGCCGGAATCGACGGCCACTGTCGAACATGCCGCCACTGTCGGTAGCCGCAAGATCGTCATCGATTCGTTCGTCAGAGCCACACTGAAGGGCTCGCCGAGAACAGCTCTGACGTTCGAGCTGGCCGAGGACTTCCTTGTTCTGAACGTCGATGCCTCATCACTTGCCGACTGGTATGTCGCTGAATCGGACGATTTGAACCCACGCACACTGACCGTTGAGTTCACCCAGCCACTGATCGGTGACGTGGACGTCGTGCTGAAGGGTCAGACCGCTCGCAATCCCGATCCGTTCTTGCTGGTGGAACCTCCGCGGCCACTGGAACTGAGCGACCGCACTACCTGGGCGGGCGTCTGGTTTGACGAAGCATTCGACGCGTCTGACGCAGGCACCGATGGATGGAAGACGGTCGGCCCGCAACTTCTGCCTGGGCGATTACGTGGTTTCAATCCGCGAACGTTGGAGTTTGCGTATCAGGCCACAGACGATGGCGCGAATCCGCTGGGGTTCCAGCTTCAACGGGCCATCCCGGAACTTTCGGCCGACGCGGTTGTCATGGTGTCGGTTTCTGACACGTTCCTGGAATACTCCCTGGCATTGAACTGGGTGATCCAGGATGCGGCGATTGATCAGCTCACATTCACAACTCCGTTGTGGCTGAAGGATCGGTTGAACTTCATCGGGGGATCGATCCGCGAGATTCACAGTGAAGCCCAGGGCGAGTCGTTGCAGTGGACGATCCACCTGCACAATGCAGTGCGCGGGCGCTACTTCGCCCTGGCCACTGGCACTCTTCCGCCCGCCACCCGACGAATCGAAACCCCGGCCGTGCAGTTCGTGCAGCCGCGTTTCAACGAATTTGGTGAGCCGATGGGATTTGAGCCCGTGGATTCGCAGCGGATGTACGCGCTGCTGGTCAATCAGTCACAACTGCAATTGACCAGCGAACACGGTGACTCGATTGAGGCCCTGACGGCCGATGCGATTCCCATTCGGCTGGACAGAGAGATTCTCGATCAGGCCGCCGAACTGTTACGCATCCGCGACGTGATCACGCTGCCTTCGTGGACTGTGCGACGTCTGCAGCAAACTGCAGGGGCGCCGGCATCGGTCAATGTCGCGGACCTGACGCTGGTCATCACACAGGACGGATCGTGGCGCTGCCAGGCCAGGTATACGATTCGCAACCGACGAAGGCAGTTTCTGGCTGTGCGATTGCCGGAAGGCTCGCGACTGTTGTCGCTATTTGTGCAGGGTCGAGAGTCGCGCCCCGTCGAAACTCAGATTGGCGGCAATGCCGGACAGTTGATTCCGTTACCACGGACCAGTGATGCCGAGGGATCTTTCCCCGTGAAACTGGTTTGCAGTGGAGCGTTCGAGCGTTCGCTGCCCGCGAGTTTTCTGGCTCCCACGACTTCCCTGGACCTGCCGGCACCTCATGTCGTAAGCACAACGGAAAGCGCCGACTTCGGGATTCCGGTAGCCCGTACGCTGTGGACCGTGCACGTGCCTGACGGAGTGGATACCAGTCTTGTTACCGACGCGGCTCGTACGAATGTGACGAACACCGCCGTCTCAGAAGCCCACCGCGCCTATCTGAAGTCGCAACTCCAGGACATCAGCGGGATGCTTGCGATCGTCAAAGGCAAGGGTTTTTCCAAGAGGCAGAAGTTCGAGGCCAGCAACAATCTAAAGCAGATCGGTCTGGCTCTGCATAACTATGCCGACTCGTCGAGCCGCAGTTCTCAGGATCTCAAGATGCAGGAGCAGCTCGCGGAAGTCCAGGATGAAGTCGCGAGGAATCGTGACTCGATCGATCGCTATTCGGCGATTGTCGATGGGACGGTCACTCACACGATGACCGGCGAACTTGATTCGAATGACGAGAGTGCGCAGCGGGGGCAGGTCACTCGAAACAACTTCAATCTGATCCTGAGCAACTCAGGTGTCGGCATGCAGAACGAGGATCTGAATTCGAACGGCCGACTGGACCCGGGCGAAGACTTCAACGGCAATGGCGTGCTCGACTTCGTCGAGAGTGCTCAAATTGACAGCAGCGGTGACGGTCTGCCTGGAGACGCGCCGATGAACGCGAACGATCAGCTCGACGTCGAATTCGAAAACAGTTTTGAGGTGGAGATCAAGTCTGGAAAAGGCGCGAGCGAGGGCGAGAAGAACGAGGGCGGAGAACAAGTCCCAGGCTTCGTCACAAAGTCAAAGCCCGGCCAGAAAAAGTCAAAGCCCAGTCAGAAGCAGAAGTCGCTCAGTCGTTCGGAACGACAGGAGCAGAGCCGAGGCAATTACCGTGGACTGAATGAATTGTTGCACGGCGGTTCGCAACGCGATTTACAACAGCAAGGTGGCATGCCGAGTTCGGGCAGTGGCAACCAGCCGTCATTCGGTACCGTCGTACCTCAATTCCAGCGAGGTGGCCAGCAGGGACAACAGGGCATGCAGCAGGGACAACAGGGCGGCCAGTTCCCCGGAAATATGTTTAACGGTCAGCCATCATCTGGTCGTCCCGTTCCCCTGTTAAACAGCATTCCCGGCGGATTTGGAGGAGGATTTGGTGTCGGTGGCGGAATGGCCCCGGGCGGTGGGTGCGGAGGAGCAGGCTGTGGCCGAGGCGCGGAGCAGCGGGGATGC
>CAYSJO010000069.1:0-3242 GCA_964431285.1 uncultured Planctomycetaceae bacterium | reverse complement strand
TGGAAACCCCTGACGGTCCAATCAGTGAGACCAAAGAAGGAATTCCCTGCTGCAAGGTCACCAGCCAGCCAGCCGACGAAGTCCGCCGTCGCGTGCTGATTCCGCTTTGGAATTCGTACGCCTTCTTCGTCAATTACGCGCGTCTGGATGAATTCGATCCCGGTGGCGATCCAATCCCCGTTTCGGATCGCCCGGAGATTGATCGTTGGGTCTTGTCCAACCTGCAGTCGCTGCTGCAGGTCGCGAGCCGCGAACTGCCTGAGTACAACGTGGCGGAGTTCTGTCGCGCGACGGAAGCATTCCTTGACGATCTGTCGAACTGGTACATCCGACGTAATCGCCGTCGTTTCTGGCGATCGAAATCGAAGAACGCCAGTGACACCGACAAAACGGCCGCCTACCAAACGCTGTACACGGTGCTGGTCACGTTGTGCAAAGCACTGGCCCCGTGCATCCCGTTCCTGACCGAGCGGATGTATCAGAACCTGGTCGGGGCAGAGGGATCAGGGGAACAGGGAACAGACAGTGATCCAGCAACTGCAGACGCCGCTCACTCAGTTCATCTTTGCGAGTATCCACAGCCCGATCAGGAGTTGCTCGATCCGACGCTGAATTCACGCACAGCGACCGCTCAACTGGTTGTGAAACTTGGACACAAAGTCCGCGAAGCGAGCAGTCTCCGCGTGCGGCAACCGTTAAGCGAATTGCGCTTCGCCAGCAACAACGTTGAACAACGCGAGGCTATCGAGCATCTGGGCGAAGTGATTCGCGAAGAACTCAACATCAAGACGCTGACGGGTGTCGACAACCTGGACGATCTGGTCAGCTATTCGTTCAAACCGAATTTGAAAACTGTCGGTCCGAAGTACGGAAAACTGCTGGGCACCATTCGCAAGGAGTTGCCGAATGTTGACCCGGCTGAACTGGCCCCTTTGCGTTCGGGCGAGTCCGTCACACTATCGCTTAATGGCCATGATCTCGAATTCGCTCCGGATGATGTGATGATCAGCACCGAGCAGTCCACGGATTGGAGTTGCGCCGACGACTCCGGAGTGCAGATCGCAATCTCAACGGTGGTTAGCCCAAAACTCGAAAGCGAAGGGATAGCCAGGGACTTCGTGCGTCAGGTGCAACAACTTCGCAAGAAACTCAATCTGCAGATTCAGGACCGCATAGAGATTCTGTATCGAACCACGGATGAAAAAGTGGTCGATGCCATCGTCGAATGGCAGTCGTACATCCGTGAGGAAACACTGGCCGGCTCAAGCGAACGGTCGAACCTCAAAGAGCCAGGCGCTGAGGCCGTAACCATCGGCAAGGCAAAAGTCTTTATCTGGATTCGCCCGGTGTGAAACTGTCGCCACAAGCCACGTTGACCTGCTTCGTATGACGTACAGTCCAGGCAGCGAGGCACCAGTAAGCAAATGACGGACGTTGCGTTGCCCGGTCGCCAGATGTCGCTGTTCCGGTTCAGTACAGCTCCATCTCGCTTGACGGATACACTCCGCAGATCGGGGACTTGTCCTGAAGTTTCTGCGGCAGTTCAATCGGGCCGCTGCCATGCAGGACGAGTTCGTCGTCTCCCAACGGTGTTGGCGATTCACCCTCGTCGCACGTTCCGCCCGCCGACTCAATCAGCGAACGAACAACCGCCTGATCCTCGTCCTGCTTTACTGACACAAGCCATCGCATGGTTGTCACCCTCGGTCGAGGAAAATGGGGACGAGTCGCCACGTACGCGAATGCCCCACATCAGCTCGCAGCGTCCGTGGCCTTTGCGTCAGGGAATCTGTCCGCGGAAAACTTTCAGCAGTTTGCCCGGCGGATTGAACTGGACGCCGAGACGATTGCTCTCAATCGGACGGTCGTCGGGTTCTCGCACGGAGACGACACGTTCGGCTGGCAGTTCCGTCCGAGGTTTCAAAGCCCTGAGATTAAAGGCAACCTGCAAACGTACGCCGAAACGCTGCTGGGTGGACCGTCACGCGATCAGTTGATCATGGATCATCGCCTAGAGCCTGGGATTCGCGAATGCACAGTGATCCTGATCACGCCCAGTTTCGTCCCTTACGCCACCTTCGACGTCCGGTCGAATTGGTTCAAGTTGACCCACCCGAAAAAGCGGAAGTTCACACTGAAGGACACAGTGCATCTGAGCCGTGACGTGGTCGAACTGCGTCAGGCGAAGTGCCAGTGCATTGAAGACCAGCATCTGTACCGAGATAGAGAAGTCTATCGGTTGATGCGCGCTGTGGATCAGCTTGAAGCGCGGCTTCCGTTGCAGACGTCGTACGTGCAGATGCCGGTCGAAGATGGAAAGGGCGGGTTTCAACTGCTTTCGGGCGGCATGACCAGTCTTGGTCCGGAACTCGTTGGGTTTTACGGTGAACCCGGGTACGACAATTCCGCGGACAACACCGACGGCACGACGGTCTTTCTGATGGGCGATAACTTCAGCATTCACGACACGCGCGTGATCGCTGGCGGCCGGACGCTGCGGGCTGAAGACGACGGCACGGACAAGAAGCAAATCCGAATGCTCAGCCGCCAGATTCTCGAAGTCACGATTCCGCAGGGACTGGCGACTCGACTCCGCCGTTATGACGGAAAGACGCAGCAGGAGATTCTGGAAGTGCACATTGCCACTCCGTATGGAGTCTCGGGCGCACTTGAGGTGCCGGTCGTGAACGGACAGAACGTCGACGGGAATACGAATGAAGCTCCGACACTGACAGGCTTCCGAGGTGCTCCCGCCTACGTGGCGGCCACGGGGACGCGGGTACTGTTTACGGTACCAACTTCAATCGCGAAGAATCAACTGTCGTCGCTGGGGGCACGACCTTCGCCGCGACACGGCGGAGTTCGGAGCTTCTGGAAGTCGACCTGCCAAAGAACCTCGCCACGCTCAGTCGAACGGCTGCCAACGGGGCGGTCAGTCAGGTTCTCGAATTGCGAGTAACGACGAACGCGGGTGTGTCCGATTCGATCGAGATCCCGGTCACTGATCCATCGCAGCCCGTTGGTCAGACCTCGAACGCGCCGGCCTTGAATGGTCACCATGGTGCAGCCGGGTATCACAAGACGCGCGGCGTCCGTCTGGTGCTGACCGGCAGCAACTTCAATGCCCCGGAACTCCGCGTTCTTGCGTGAAGAGCGGCCCTCGGAGTGCGCCCCGATCAGGCTGACCTATACAACGGGGGTCAGCTCGCGCTCCCAATACACGGAGACCACGATCCCGAGCG